>CAZWYE010000024.1:0-20257 GCA_964637895.1 uncultured Campylobacter sp.
TGGTTTGACGAATGTTTTCGTTGATGGTTTCTCCCATTTGACCAAGCTCGTCGTTGGCTTTGATCTTAAGGGGCGAAGGAGCTATGCTTGTTTCGTGGTTTATGAATTTAAAAGCATTAATAAGCGTACTTTTTATGTGTTCTATCGGTTCTGTCATTTTTTTGATGATGAATAATAATACAAGTGTGCCTAAAACAAGAGATATTAAAAATAAAACTACACTAGTAAGCAAATCATCATTTATACCATCGGTATAATCTCTTAGTTTAGCTCCTACTACCATAGTCCAGCCAAAATCAAATTTCCTATAAATTCCTATCCTTTCATCACCTTCAGTGTCTATAAAAAAGAATTCGCCTTCTTTTAGGTCTTTTTTAAGCTCTTCGGAAAGCTTAGACTCTTGCGCAAACGGAGTTTGATTTTCTACTACTTTAGGATTTTTATGTGAAAAAATGCGTCCGCTACTGTCTGCAATATAAACATTTAAACTCGGAAGCTCCTTTCTTTCGAAATTTTCAAACCTTTTTTGAAAATCATTTACAAAAATATCAGCCGCCAAAACGCCGATAAATTTGCCATTTTTTATCAAAGGATAAGCCGCAGTGGATAGTCTTTGCCCTTTGAAAGTCCCGCTTTGAGAAACATATACCGGAGTTACGATAAAATCTTTCTTAGCCTTAGCTTCAGCATACCAAAATCTTTCTCTTAAATCATTGCTAGGATTAAAATAGCTTGATAGAGAATGAGCATCTTTATTAGCCTCATAACTTTCCTCAATCAAAGCTCCATCATCGTCATAAACCACATAAATTAAAGGATATTTTATAAGATATTGTGCCTCATAAAAAATCTTTCTTTGAGAGAGGACATCGTTTTTATCTAAGGTTAAAATTTCCTTAGCTATAGCTTCTAAGTGATATTTAGCTTCTATACCCATTGTGATATTTATAGTCGTATAAGAAGCGTCCAAAACGCCTTGTTGTATGCTTCTGTAAAGACCTTTAATTTCCTCAGAAGCACCTTTATAATTGATACCCAAAATCAAAGCAATGGCTACTGTAAACACAGACATTACCGAAATTATAAGCTTTGAACCTAAAGTTTTAAACATAACTTTCTCCTTAAATTAAAAAAGTAAAAAAACTAACTAGGGATTATATCAAATAAAAATAAAAATAAAAATAAAAATTTAATTAAAAAAACATTATAATTTCAAAAATTTGAATTTCACAAGGATTTTAATGAAAAAAATTTGCTTATTTTGTTTGATGACTTTGTTTTTAAATGCCCAAAATTTTGTAAGTGTAAGTATTGCCCCTCAGGCTTTTTTCGTAAAAAAAATCGCAGGAGATACTTTAAAAATAAATATTTTAATAGACCAAAACACCGATGAACACACTTTTGAGTTAAAACCTGCGTCTATGAAAGAGCTTGAAAATAGCGATATTTACTTTACCATAGGCTTGGAATTTGAAAAGATTTTTGTTTATAAATTTAAAGAGAATTTTAAAAATTTGCGTTTTGTAGATATGCAAAAAAATATCCATTTAAAAGATTTTAGTATGCATTCTAATAAAGTGCATTTAGCGGAGTTAAAACACGAAGATGATCATTTGCAAGAGGATGAAAATACTGATTTAAAGCACGACGAACACTCTCACGGACAAAAGGACATTCACACTTGGCTTGATCCAAATTTAGTTAAAATTATGGCAACGACGATTTTTAAAGCTTTAAGCGAAAAATATCCGCAAAATAGCGAACTTTATCAAAAAAATTGGGAGGATTTCCTAAAAGAACTCGACGCGCTTGATGCAGAGCTTAAAGCCTTATTTGAGGGCGTAAAAAGCAAGGAATTTATCGTTTATCACCCTTCTTGGGGGTATTTTGCTAAGGCTTATGATTTAGAGCAAATTCCTGTTGAGATTGAGGCGAAAGAGCCTAAGATTAAGGATTTGCAAGCACTTATTAACTTTGCCAAAGAAAAGCACATTAAAGCTATTTTCGTTCAGCCTGGCTTTCCGGAAAATGCAGCAAAAACCCTAGCACAAGAATGCGGTGCAAGCGTGATTTCTATCAACCATCTTGCCTTAGACTGGGATAATGAGCTAAGAAAAAGTGCCAAAGCCTTAGCCGGGAGTTTAAAATAACGCGATGAAATTTTTTCAAATTTCAAATTTAAACTACGCTTACGATGAGGAGCTTGTTTTAAAAAATATTAATTTAAGCTACGATAATAAGGATTTTTTCTCCATAATAGGACCTAATGGGGCTGGAAAATCGACCTTGATTAAGCTTATTTTAGGTTTGCTTGAAAGCAAAAAGCAAAATATAGAGTTTTTTTCTCTTCGCAAAAAAGACTTAGGTTATGTGCCTCAACACAGCCTTTCAAACTCCTCTTTTGGTGCAAGGGTGCTTGAAGTGGTGCTTATGGGTTTAATTGCTAAAAAAAAATTCGGCTTTTACAGCAAAAAGGACAAGGAAAAAGCTTTAGAAGCCTTAGCTAAAGTTGGTATGAAAGAGTTTTGGGATAAAAAAATCTCCGAGCTAAGCGGAGGACAAAGACAAAGAGTTTTCATCGCAAGGGCTTTAGTTGATGAGTGCAAAATGCTTATTTTAGACGAACCCACAGCAAGCGTAGATAGCAAGGGTGCGGTGCAAATTTTCGAGCTTTTAAACGACTTGCATAAAAAAGGCATAGGAATTTTACTCATCTGCCACGATATAAACCTAGTCCTTGCATATAGCGATAAAATCGCTTATTTGGATAAAGAGCTTTTCTTGCATTCAAACGCAAAAGAAACACAAAAAAGCGAATTTTTAAAGCATTTATACGAGAATCATTCGCATTTTTGTCCTGTGGAAATGAGCTTAAATTCCTGTTTTAATGAGGAGTGTAAATATCGCGAACTTTGTCAAAAAGACGCACTAAAAAGCCCTTTTAAAAGTGCAATATTTAAATTCGAGAAAAACAATGCTAGAACTTTTAAATTTTAGTTTCTTTCAAAACGCACTTTTAGCGGCTCTTTTGGTAAGTCTTGCTTGTGGAAGTTTAGGAGCTTTGATTATGGTAAATCGCCTTTTTTCAATGGCCGGTGGCATCACTCACGGTGCTTTTGGTGGCATAGGTATAGCTTTTTATTTTTCTTTGCCGATTTTGCTTAGCACTAGTGTTTTTACCTTATTTTTAGCCTTTTTACTTGCTTTTTTAAGCAAACATTACGAACACCGAAATGATAGCTTTATAGCCGTAATATGGGCGTTTGGAATGGCTGTTGGCGTGGTGCTTATAGATTTAAGCCCGGGTTATCAAAATGACTTGATGGCGTATTTATTTGGAAGCATTTTAGCCGTTTCAAAAAGCGATTTAGTGCTTATGGGCTTTGTAGATTGCGTAGTTTTGGTGCTTTTGCTCCTTTTTTACAGGCAGTTTGAAATTTTAAGTTTTGATAAAGAATTCGCTAAAACAAAAGGCATAAACACAGGGCTTTTTTATTATCTTTTAATCGCTATGATAGCCCTTTGCATAGTTATTTGCATAAGGCTTGTAGGGCTTATTTTAGTGATGGCTTTGCTAAGCATTCCAAGCTTTATCGCCGAAAATTTTACTAAAAATTTATGGCAGTTGATGCTAATGGCTAGTGTTTTAAGTGCGTTTTTTTGCATTTTTGGGCTTATTTTAAGTTTTTATCTCAATCTTGCAAGTGGTGCTTGTATCATCATCTTAGCTTGCGGGGCTTTTATGCTAAATTTAACACTTAAGTTTTTTAAAAGCTTGAATGTTTGATTTCAAATCATACAGCCTAAAGACACCTAGCTTTTTGCTTCATCGATAGGTAAAACAAATGCTCAAACAATGAAAGCTTATATAGAAAATCAAGGATAAATCTTACAAGAATTTTATAGCGATACAAATCAAACCTTTAGTAATTGCTATAAGCATTCATTAGAGTCACTAAAAGCTTGTTTTTTACTCATAGAAGTTAAAAGCAAAACAGCATATATAAACAACACGCCAAATAACAAACCAAGCGTAAAAATTTAACTTACAAAGAAAAGCAATAGTAGAAGAATAATTACGAGCTTGCTTAATGCATTGTTGTTTTTGCTTTTTTAAAACTTAAATAAAATCAACTTTGAAAAAAATTCTTGTAAGAATAAAATTTTCATTTTAGCTTTGCCACTAAATTCTAAACCACCACCACTTCGTTTTCAAGTTCTATGCCAAATTCCTCAAAGACTCTTTTTCTAGCAAGTTCTATGAGAAAAATCGCGTCATCAAAACTTGCGTTTTTTTTGTTTATCAAAAAATTTGCGTGGCTTTGACTAATCATTGCACCGTTTTTACAAAAGCCCTTAAGCCCAACCGCTTCTATCAAACGACCGGCAAAATCTCCGCTAGGATTTTTAAAGATAGAACCAAAGGACGCACATTTTGGCTGGTTATCTCTCGCCTTTTTTAAAAGCACGTCAAGTTTTTCATCAAAACCAAACGCAAGTTTGAAATTCGCACTAA
The DNA here is from genome assembly GCA_964637895.1 of uncultured Campylobacter sp. Lineage (GTDB taxonomy): Bacteria > Campylobacterota > Campylobacteria > Campylobacterales > Campylobacteraceae > Campylobacter_D. Next base: position 4,517 of record CAZWYE010000024.1, read on the forward strand.
ACATAGGAGTTTTAAGAGGATTGAAGCGGTAGCCAAAATTTATATTTTCCTTAGGAAGTTCGCCGCTTAAAAGCTCCACGCTTAGCAAATTTTTGCTGATATTTTCATCTTTTAAGCCAGCATTCATTTTTAAAAGTCCGCCAAGAGTGCCAGGGATTTTACCCAAAAACTCAAAGCCTTTAAGATTATTTTCTTTTGCGAAGCGATACATTTTGCCCGATTTTGTAGCACAGCCTATTTTTAGAATGCAAAATTGCTTATTTTGCTCTAAAATTTCGATAAAATCAAAGCTTTTTCCTAAAATTCCAAGTCTTTTTTTAGGAGTATCACTTACTAGCAAGTTATTTGCTCCTCCTACTAAAAAGCCATCAAATTCACATTTTTGCTCTAAAATTTCAACCTCAAGCACGGGACCGATTTTAACCGAGCTGTATTTTTTAAAATCTATTGTCATTTGATAAAACTTGGAATCGAATCGATAATGCCTGAGGTAAAATCGACCATAGTGCTAACCATCCAAGGCATTAAAAAGATAATCACCACCACGACTAAAATAATCTTTGGTACGAAAGAAAGAGTCATCTCATTAATCTGCGTTGTGGCTTGAAAAATGCTGATTATAAGCCCCGCGATAAGCCCTGCTAAAAGCATAGGCAAAGAAAGCATAAGCGTGGTTTTAAAGGTTGAAACTCCAAGTGCGACTAGGGTGCTTTCCTCCATATTTTTCCTTTCTTAAGAATTTCTTGCGTCTTCGTATTCGCTAGGTATTAAATAATCCTCTGCGTTTATAATTTTATCATAAAATTTAAAGTCAAAGCCTAATTTAAACAAAGCATTTACCGCTAAAATTTGCTTTTCATTCATAGAAATGGAATTTTTATTCGCATACAAATTTAAATAAAGTTCAAGCTTTTCTTCATTCACGCGCAAAAGCTTTCTTTCAAATAACATTTTTGCTAAAATTTTGCGGTTTGAATCCGCAAGGCTGACCGCCTTTGTGAGGTCTTTTTCTATTTTTATAGCATCGCTTAAAGGCAAGGAGCGTCTTAAAGCCATAGCACCTAAAGGCAAAGGAAATTCCTCTTTTGCAAATTCACACCAAAGCTCCCAAAGCTCGGCTTCAACGCACAAAGTTTTATCAAATTCCAAAATGCTCTCGTGTATCAAAACTCCCGCATCAACCTCGCCTTCAAGCACGGCTTTTTCAATCTCTAAAAAATTCCTATAAACCACTCTAGCTTCTGGGTATTTTATACGAAAAATCAAAGCATTCGTGGTATTTGCCCCGCTTAAAGCGACCTTGAAATTTCTTTTAAGCTTAGTTTCTTTTTTTTTGATAAGTTTTGGTCCATAACCCTCGCCAAAGCTCACAGCCGTGCGTAAAAGAGCGTATTCTTTAGCGATTAAAGGATAAAGCGCAAAAGAAATCGCTGTAACATCAAATTCATTTTGCAGGGCAAATTCGTTTAAGGTTTGTATATCGAAAGCTGTATTTTCATAAGCAAAGTCCTCGCCCACCCAGCCGAATTTAATAGCCATATACATAAAAATATCATCAGCGTCCGGAGAATGAGCGACTTTAATTTTTTTCATCGAACTCCCTCAATAATTTTTCATAATTCTAGCAAAATAAACCATTATTTAATTTTATTTTTGTTAAAATTCGGTTTTAAATTTTCATTTTGAGGATTGTTATGGACGATAATAAGAAAAAATCTTTAGACGCAGCCTTAAAAAGCCTTGATAAAGCCTTTGGAAAAGGGGCGATTTTAAGGCTTGGTGATAAGCAAGTTGAGCAGATAGACTCTATAAGCACGGGTTCTGTTGGACTTGATTTGGCTTTAGGCATAGGCGGAATTCCTAAGGGCAGAATCATTGAAATTTATGGTCCGGAAAGCTCGGGTAAAACCACGCTTACCTTGCATATTATCGCAGAGTGTCAAAAAGCTGGCGGAGTTTGTGCTTTCATAGATGCAGAACACGCGCTTGATGTCAAATACGCTAAGAATTTAGGCGTAGATACGGATAATCTCTACATATCTCAGCCGGATTTTGGCGAACAAGCCTTAGAGATAGTAGAAACCATAGCTAGAAGCGGGGCGATTGATTTAATCGTAATCGATAGCGTTGCAGCCCTTACTCCAAAAGCAGAAATAGAAGGTGATATGGGAGACCAGCATGTTGGGCTTCAAGCAAGATTAATGTCTCAAGCCTTAAGAAAACTAACAGGCATAGTGCATAAAATGAATACTACCGTGGTTTTTATCAACCAAATTCGTATGAAAATCGGAGCTATGGGATATGGAACGCCGGAAACTACAACAGGAGGAAACGCTCTTAAATTCTACGCTTCTGTGCGTTTAGATGTGAGAAAAATCGCAACCTTAAAGCAAAATGAAGAGCCTATAGGAAATCGCGTCAAGGTTAAAATCGTCAAAAATAAGGTCGCTCCGCCGTTTAGACAGGCTGAATTCGATGTGATGTTTGGCGAGGGTTTGAGTAAAGAAGGTGAGCTTATTGATTACGGAGTAAAGCTTGATATCATCGATAAAAGCGGTGCGTGGTTTTCTTATAAGGATAAAAAACTAGGTCAAGGCAGGGAAAATTCTAAAGCCTTTTTAAAGGAAAATCCGGATCTAGCCGAACAAATCACAAAAGAAATTCAAAATTCTATGGGTATAGAAAATGTCATAAGCGCTGGTGAAGAAAGCGAGGAAGAATGATGTTTGAAATTAAAAAAATAAAAGCTTATGAAATTTTAGACAGCAGAGGCAATCCTACCATTAAAACTAAGGTTTATTTAAGCGGAGGAATCGTAGGAGAAGCCATAGTTCCAAGCGGGGCAAGCACGGGTTCTAAAGAGGCTTTAGAGCTAAGAGATAAGGATGAAAGATTTGGCGGAAAAGGCGTTTTAAAGGCTATAAAAAATGTCAATGAAAGCATAGCACCTTCTCTTCTTGGCTTTAATGCTTTTAATCAAAGCTTACTTGATGAAAACCTTAAAAAGCTTGATGGCACGAAAAATTATTCAAATTTAGGAGCGAACGCAACCTTAGGCGTTTCTATGGCAAGTGCTAGAGCGGTGGCAAATGCTTTAAATATCCCTTTGTATAGGTATTTAGGCGGAGCAAATGCAAGTGTTTTGCCTGTTCCTATGTGTAATATCATAAACGGCGGTGCTCACGCAAATAACAATGTAGATTTTCAAGAATTTATGATTATGCCCTTTGGTTTTAGCTCTTTTAGAGAGGCTTTGCGCGCGGTTTGCGAAATTTATGCAACACTTAAAAAAGAACTTGCAAATTTAGGGCACTCAACCGCGCTAGGTGATGAGGGCGGATTTGCACCGAATTTAGCAAATAATACCGAGCCTTTGGAGCTTTTAATGACTTGCATTAAAAAAGCTGGATATGAAAAACGCATAAAACTCGCCCTAGATGTCGCAAGTAGCGAATTTTACAAAGAAGGAAAATATCATTTAGAAAATTCAAGCTTTTCAAGCGATGAGCTCATAGAAAGATATGTTGAACTTTGCGCGAAGTATCCAATCTGCAGTATCGAGGACGGCTTAGCGGAGAATGATTTTGAAGGCTGGATAAGGCTTACTGAAAAACTGGGGCAAAAAATTCAGCTCGTAGGAGATGATTTGTTTGTAACGAATGAGGAAATTTTAAGAGAGGGAATTCTTAAAAAAATGGCAAATGCCGTCTTAATCAAGCCTAATCAAATAGGCACTATAAGCCAAACTATGCAAACGGTGCGTCTTGCTCAAAGGAATAACTATAAATGCATTATGAGTCACCGCTCAGGCGAGAGTGAGGACGCATTTATCGCTGATTTTGCAGTGGCTTTAAACACAGGACAGATCAAAACAGGAGCCTTAGCAAGAGGCGAAAGAACGGCTAAGTATAATCGTTTGCTAGAGATTGAGCTTGAAAATGATGAGTATTTAGGAGAAAGGCTCTGAGCGATTTATTAAAAGAATATGATGAGAGCACCAAAAAAAGAGGGCTTTATACTGCGGTTTTAAAGATGATTTTTTGGGCTTTTTTGGTTATAATCGGTGCGATTTATCTAGGAAATATGCTTTTTGGGCAGTATTCTTTAGACACTATGCTTTCTTTAGAGAAAACCAAAGAAGAGCTTAATAAAAAAATCATCTTGCTTAAAGAGCAAAACGCAAAGGCTCAAAAAGATTATTTTGAATTACAAGGACTTTACTCAAATGAGAATTAAAATTTTATTATTTGCTTTGCTAAGTGTGCTTTGTGCGGAGGAAAATCTCAGTATAAAACCTGTGCCGAATTTTCAAAAAGATGAGACAAAATTCATTTCGCGTCAAAACACTACAAGCTCCTCGCAAATTTTAGATGTCTCGGTAACCACGCCTCAAACAAGTGGGCTAAATCGTGACACTAACGCTTCTTTAGATATTGAAATACCTGAACAAGTGGGTAAAATTTACGATTTTATCACTTATGTAGCGTATAAAAACAAGATTAAATTCAACACAGACGATGAGTTGATTTCTGATTTTTCCATAGGAAATCCTAGTAAAATCGTGCTTGATTTCAAGTCCAATTTCATCAGTTCGACTAAAAACATAAAGCTAAGCCACTCGGTCTTTAGACGCATAGACTTTGGCTCTCACAAGGGATATTATCGTTTAGTGATTTATCTTGATGGCAAATATAATTACACCTTGCAAAAGAATTCAAGTGTTTATTTGATCGTTTTGCAATAAATTAAAAGCCTTTATTTTTTAAAGTTTTAAGTTCAACGCCTTAGATCATCCTAATGCATAAATTACAAAAATTAATTTCTCAAACTCAATTATAAAAGCCATAAAAACTTTCTTAACATTTTTTTATTAATTATTTTATAATTGAAGCTGTAAAACTTTGCTATTCTCATCTATAATAGCAAATTTCCATTATCCTTTGTTATAAAATGACTAATTTAGACCCTTTAGCTGTTTGATATGTTTTATAAATCTTTGCCTTATATATATTCGTTTTATTGTGATTTTGTTTGCGAGTTTTTGAAAAATGGCTTTGAGTTGATATTTTAGGAAAATTTTTAAGGATTTTAAGCGATTTCATAAGCACTCTTTAAAGGTGGCCGGGAGAGAGGGATTCGAACCCCCGGAGGTGTGACCCTCAACGGTTTTCAAGACCGCCGCTTTCGACCACTCAGCCATCTCCCGCAAAATCAAGCCTTTGGAGGCGACATCCGGATTCGAACCGGAGATCAAGGCTTTGCAGGCCCACGCCTTACCGCTTGGCTATGTCGCCTTGAGTGTGGTGCCCGAGGCCGGACTTGAACCGGCACGGAAGAAAAAATTCCGAGGGATTTTAAGTCCCTTGTGTCTACCAATTCCACCACCCGGGCGAAAAGGAACTTTGGAGCGGGAAACGAGATTCGAACTCGCGACCCCAACCTTGGCAAGGTTGTGCTCTACCCCTGAGCTATTCCCGCATAAAAAAGCTAAATTCTAACACAATAAACTTAAAAGCAGTTTATTTGCAAACAAACTCCGCACTCGCACTAAGGCTTTGAACTTGTTCTAAAACCAAAGGCAAAGCAAGATCATTTGAAAGTTCTGCTGTTAAATTCCTAGCTCTTAAAGGCTTTAAATTCGGGCTAAAATCCGTGCTTAAAGTCCTTAAAACGCAAGTTTTTTTAAAGAGTGCAGAATAATGCTTCTCGTATTCGTAAGCCTTGTTTATAAGCTCATCGTAAAGCTTTTCTTTGTGTTCTTTTAAAAGGCTTGATGAAAATTTAGGCTCTATTTTAGAAGCCCAAACATTGATAAAAGCGTTATTTGCAAGCAATTGTGTGCAATTTTTAAAAAGCTTGTTGAAATTTTCAAACTGATTTTCCTTAAATTCACACCTAAGTTCTGCTTTAAACTCGTATCCTTTTTGAATTTTCAAGCCGTTTTCGTAAGAAAAATTAGGCTCTAAAGCATAGCTTCCGCCACTACAAAAATTCTCTTTTTTTGCAAGTTCTAAAATTTTCTCAAAACTTGCCGAAATTTCGGCTTTTTCCTCGCTAGTAAGGATGCTTTTCGTGCTTAAATTTTCATTAGCGTTAAAATTAATATTTGCACTGAAAAAATCAGGCTTAAGCTCCGTGCCAAGCTCAATGCTCCTTGTGAAAACGCCAAAGTATCATCCGGACCTTTTAAAAGCTCTACAAAAGCCAAACCCGCCGCAAAACACAGCAAACAAAGCAGGCCCAAACCCAAACCTTTGAAAAAAGACAACATTGATTTTCCTTTGTTTTTGCGTATTATATCAAAATTTTGCTATACTTTGCTTATGCAAAATTTAACACAAATGCAAGAAAATCTCATACTTTGGTATAAACAAAACGGACGCAAAAATTTGCCTTGGAGGAATTTAGTAAGCAAACTTTTCGATGAAAGATTAAAGCAAATTGACCGTGCTTATGGCGTTTATATTAGCGAAATAATGCTTCAACAAAGTTCGCTTAAATTTGTTTTAGAAAGGTATTATTTTCCTTTTTTGCAAAAATTCCCAACGCTAAAAAGTCTAGCCTTAGCGGATGAGGATGAGCTTTTAAAGGCGTGGCAGGGTTTGGGGTATTATTCAAGGGCTAGGAATTTAAAAAAAGCTGCCCGGCTTTGCTTTAAAAATTTCGGCGGAGTTTTACCCTCTAAAGTCAAGGATTTACTGAGTTTAAACGGGGTTGGAGCTTACAGTGCAGGAGCTATTGCTTGTTTTGCTTACGGTGAAAAGGTGAGTTTTTTTGATACCAACATTAAGCGTGTTTTAGCACGACTTTTTGCCCTGCAAAATCCCTCGTCAAAAGAGCTTTCAGCAAGAGCCGAGCAAATTTTAAACAAAAAAGACGCCTTTTCTCACAATCAAGCCTTAATAGACCTTGGTGCTCTAATCTGCTTAGCAAAAAATCCAAAATGCAAACTCTGCCCTTTTTATGAGTTTTGCAAAGGAAAATTTACGCCTGAGCTTTATCCTAAAACGAGAAAAATAGAGTATGAAAATTTAAAGCTTAATCTTGTTTTTTTAGAAAATAAAAACAAATTCGCCGTGCAAAAAAGTGAAAAAAGGCTTTATAAAGGGCTTTATAATTTTGTATTTTTTGAGGATAAAAAATGCGAGAATTTAGAGCTTTTAGGTGAGTTTAAACACAGCTATACTAAGTATAAAATCAAAGTAAAAATTTATCATAAAAGGCTTTTTAAAGAAGATGAAAATTTTAAATTTAAAAGCCTTGAAGAGCTAGAAAATTTAGCACTTTCAGCTCTTTCTTTAAAGGCTTTGAAATTTTTAATTTAACTCATATTTCTTAGGTAAAAGCAAAGTAACCACAAACACAACAACCATTAAGCAAGCCACATAAATAAAAAAGCCATTTTCAAATCCAGCATTTTTAAACTGCAGAGCGACAAATGGAGCAGAGCCACCAAAAATCGCATTTGGTATAGCATAACCAAGTCCTGTTCCAAGCGCTCTTATATGCTCAGGAAATAGCTTAGCCTTGAAAATTCCAGCCACAGAGGTATAAAAACTTAAAATCATAAACAAAACAATCACCAAGCAAAGCACCACTAGCGGACTTTGTGCGCTACTTAAAGCTAAAAATACAGGATAAATTCCAAAAAATCCAAGCACAGCAAAGATTAAAAGCGAAGTTTTATGTCCGATTTTATCGCCAAGTAAGCCAAATAAAGGTTGAATTAGCATTAATACAAACAAAGCTATTAAATAAATATTATTTGAGAGAGTTTTATCTAAAAGTCCAAGATTTACTATAAAAGTTTTGGTATAAGTTGTAATGGTATAAAATGCTAAAGAACCGCCTGAAGTGATTCCAACCACTAGCAAAAATGGTTTCCAAGATGCAAAAAGCGCCTTTAGTGTGCCTCTGTCTTCGTGCTTGTGAAGCTCTGTCGCGCTCTCATTCATTACTTTTCTAACAAGCAAAGAACCAAGTGCTAACAAGCCTCCAACTACAAACAAAATTCTCCAGCCAAATTCTCTCATTTCTGCATCGCTAAAGATTAAAAGCATTATGCTAATGCTAGCAACGGCTAAAAGCTGTCCGCCAATTAGTGTTACATATTGAAACGATGAGTAAAAGCCGCGCTTTCCCTCACTTGCTAACTCACTTAAGTAGGTAGCTGCGATTCCATATTCTCCGCCTACGCTTAGTCCTTGAATAAGCCTTGCGATTAAAAGCAAGATTATCGCAAAATCGCCCACTATGTCTTTGCTAGGAAGTGCTGCTATGATAAAAGAACCAAGTGCCATTAAAACCACAGAAAACACCATTGATTTTTTCCGCCCGACTTTGTCCGCTAAAGAGCCAAAAACAAGGCTACCAATGGGACGCATAAAAAATCCCGCGGCAAAAACTCCAAACGCACTTATTTGCTGAACTATAGGATTATCCGAGCTTGAAAAGGTGTGAGCAAAGTAAATTGCCGTAAAGGCATAAATGTAAAAATCAAACCACTCTACTAAATTCCCGCTACTTGCAGCAATTATAGAGCGAATTTTTTGTGCTTTTGTTAAAGTTTGTGTTTGCATAATTCTCCTTTTTTAATTTACTTTATAAGTTTATAATTATAGCTTCAAAAAGCAAAAACCTTTAGGATTGCGCAAATAAAATAAAAATCAATGTTACAAAATGAAATTTAAAAAAATTTACATAGAATTAAGCGATATTTGCGGCTTAAAATGTGATTTTTGTCCTTCAAAAAAGGGCGTTAGAGGTGTGATGAGCATCGAAAAATTCGCTTCTTTACTGCCTGAAATTTCTAATAAAGCAAGGCTGTTTTGCTTTCATATCTTAGGCGATCCTTTGCTTTTAGAGGAGCTTGAAAGCTACATAAATCTTGCTAAAAATAATGCAATGAAGCTTGAAATCACCACAAGTGGCTTTTATCTAAACCCTAAAAATATAGCTTTGCTTTTAAAAAGTGAGAATATAAGACAGATTAATATCTCTTTAATGGCGTTTTTAAGTCAAAAAAAGCTGGGTTTAAACGCATATTTTGAGCCTATTTTTGCACTTTGCAAGGCTCATTTTGAGAAAAAATGCAAAAGTTTTATCAATCTTAGACTTTGGAATTTAAGCACAGATTTTAAAGCACCTAAGGAAAATTTCGAAATTTACGCACTTTTAGAAGAGCATTTTAAAACTAAAATCGATACGAATTTAAAACAAAACCGCTTGAAAAGGCATATTTTACTTCATCAGGCAAGACTTTTTAAATGGGCGGATTTAAGCTCTAAAACTAAGAATTTACAAGGAAGCTGCCACGCGCTTAGTGAGCAAATTGGCATTTTAAGCGATGGCTCGCTCGTTCCTTGCTGCTTGGATACGAGGGCGGATATTTTGCTAGGAAATGTCTTTGAAACGAGTTTTAGTAAGCTTTTAAATTCTAAGCGTTTAAGGGCGATGAAAGAGGGTTTTAAACAAAACAAACGCATAGAGCCTTTGTGTCAAAAATGCGAATTTAGCAAGGCTACTAGCCTTTAAAAATTTGTTTAAAAACGGGCTTAAATTTGCTATAATAACTACAAAAAAAGGCGGATTTTGAAAGAATTTTATATGCAAACAGCTCTTAATGAGGCTTGGAAATATCAGTTTTTGACCTATCCTAATCCTGCGGTTGGTTGCGTGATTTTAGATGAATTTGGCAAAATTTTAAGCATAGCAGCCCATCAAAAAGCAGGAGAGGCTCACGCCGAGCTAAACGCCGTAAAACAGGCTTTAAAACGCTTAAGACCTGAATTTAACTTTCCAAAAAATGCGAACGATTTATACACTTTTATACTTAAAAATCACCGAAATTTACTTAGGAATTCGAGCTTTTTTGTAACGCTTGAACCTTGCAATCATCAAGGAAAAACGCCTCCTTGTGCAAAACTTTTAAGCGAACTTAAAGTAAAAAAGGTTTTTATAAGCGTTAAGGACGCGAACAAACTTGCAAGCGGTGGGGCGGAAGTTCTTAAAAAACAAGGCGTCGAGGTGGAATTTGGAATTTTGCAAAAAGAGGGTGAAGCACTTTTAAAGCCTTTTTTGAAATGGCAAAAAGGCACTTTGAAACTCTTTAAACTTGCTTTAAGTCTCAACGGCTCACCTTATGGAAAAATAGTAAGCTCCAAAGAAAGCAGAACCTACGCCCATAAAATTCGCTCTATTATCGACGCACTCGTAATTGGTGGCAAAACTATACGCGAGGATAGACCTCTGCTTGATTCAAGACTTGCTAAAGCCAAAGCACCGAATCTTTGCATACTTTCGCGCAAAAGCCTTGAAAGTTTTGATAAAAGCATACCGCTTTTTAGTGTTAAAGGGCGCAAAATTTTTACCGAAATTCCAAAAAAAGCGAGGTTTTTAATGTTTGAAGGCGGAGAGAATTTTTTAAAAAGCTTTAAAGAACAAATGGATTATCTCCTAATTTTTCACAGCTCAAAATCAAACACGCAAGATAATATCAAAATCGAACTTGACTTAAATCCCGTTTATAGAGGCTTTCTAGGAAAAGATAGCTATGGTATTTATGAAAGATAGTGGGTTTGGGTAACTTTTTAAATTAATTTTTAAGTTTTTATCGCAAAAACATTAAATTATGAAAATTTTAAACTTTTTGGGTTAAAATATAAATTTAAAAAGTGTGAAAAATGAGAATAAATTTGGAATTTAAAGGTTTGAAAAAGCGAAATTTTACAAGGTTTTAAGGTAAAAAGCTTTAAAAAAATATAAAAAAGAATTTTCCTATATAAACAAAAATAGCAAAAAACCCTTAACAAATTTACAAAAAAATTAAAGCTATGCAAAGGCGTAGCAAGTATTGCTAAATTATAGCTAGATTGCGTTTGGTTAAAAAGATTTGAAATAGTTTTTACAATCTTGTTTAATCCTTGAAAAATTCTGTTATTTCTACTCCTAAAATCTTAGAAATTTTATAAAGATGCTCGAGGTTGTAATGGATATTTTTATATCCAGCTTCCGCACCACCCACCAAAGAACACGACGCAAGATTTAGCTCAAGGCTAAGACTTAGCTGAGAATATCCTTTCTTTTTTCTTATTTTTGCGACATTTTGTGCGATTTTTTTGTGGAATTTTTCTATCTCTTCCTTTTTTATATTCATAACTAAATTTTCTGCCTTAAAAATTATTTTTAAGTAAATTTTGGTAAAATCACAAAATACATTTTGCGATTTATGTGAAAATTAATTTTAAGATTTTGCTTATGTTTAAAAAAATTCGGTATGAAGATGGAAAGAGAGAAATTTATTTTGGAAATTTAAGAATTTTTAAATACACAAATTCAAAAAAATTTTTAGAATACACAATCTATCAAAAACTTTTTGACGCTTATATGAGTTTCGGTCGTGGGGGGGGGACTTAAAATTTCATATGACTCGCTCCTGCATCCACCACAAATATCACAAAATTTTTTATGATTTTTATCTTAGGGCTAGCAATGGTGAGGAGCTTGTTTTCATAGACGGTGGCGCTCACGCTGGAGTGTTTAGCGATGTGATTTTAGCACTTAATGGAATTTGCTATGCTTTTGAGCCAAATATATATCTAAGTGCCTTTTTAAGGGATAGATACAAGGATAAACCGAATTTTACCCTGCTTGATAAAGCCATTTGCACGAAAAATCAAAGCTTGAAATTCTACAATCCTCAAAATAATCTCATCTCGCAAGGTGCAAGCCTCATTCAAATGCACTACAAGGAGGAGGATGCTTATGAGGTTGAAGGAATTGATTTTTGCGAATTTCTTAAGAAACTTTTGCTAAAACACGACAAAATAGCACTTATAAAACTTGACATTGAAGGTGCTGAATTCGAGGTTTTGCACGATTTAATCGAGCAAAAACTTTACGAAAAAGTTGAATTTATAATGGTTGAAACGCACGAAAGATTTTTCAAAAATCCTAAAGAAAAAATAGAAAAACTCAAAAATCAAATTCAACAACACAATATAAAAAATATCTTTTTAGATTGGATTTAACTAAGTTTTTTAGGGCGTTTTGTGAGAATTTAAATTTTAGAAAATGGTTTGATTTTTGTTTGATTTTACTTAATTTTGTTTTTAATTTTTTGTTTTGCTTTAGTTTAATTTTTGTTTTGTTTTGTTTTGTTTTTGTTTTTGTCTGATTTTTACTTTATTTTTATTTTTATTTTGCCTTTTTACTTTGCTTTTGCTTGATTTTCGTTTGCATTGGAATTTTGTAAATTTAAAACTCTGTCTTAAATTTTCATAACTCATAAATATTTTTTCTTAAGAAAACTTTAAAATCAAATTTTTGCGAGGGCTCAGCCTTAAATTTTTTCGAAAATTTTGTAAAGTTTTGCAAAAAATTTAAAGCTGAATGTAAATTTTAGAGCAACTTTAAATTTCAAATCAACCTTCCTTAAATTCAAAGCCGAATTTAAACCGAATTTAAGCCAAATTTTCAGTCAAATTTAAAGCCCAGCACAAAAACTAAAATTCTAAAAAACCCTTAAAATCTGTGAATTTTTGATGAGTAGGTTATTTAGTATTTTTGTGCTTTCTTCGCTAAGGCGGTTTAGGATTTTATCAAGCCTGTCCTCTTCTTCTTTTTTCCAGACGGGATTTTGCACTTTTGCAAGTTCTTGCAAACTCTTTTGGGCGTTTTCGTAATTACTTAGCTCATCGATAAGTCCAAATTTCTTAGCCTTTGCAGGTAAAAATACTCTAGCGTTTGCCCATTCTTCGCTCTTTTTAAGCTCTAAACCTCTCTTTTTTGCAACAAATTCCACAAAAAGCTTGTAACTTTGGTCTATTAAATCCTGCAAATACTGCCTTTCCTCCTCGCTCCAAGCCCTAGTAAAAGTCCCAGCTTCCTTAAAAGCTCCAGCCTTTATGCTCTGTTCTTTTATGCCTAGTTTTCGTGCAAGTTCGCTAAGGTCGGCTCCTTGCATTATCACTCCTATGGAACCTATGAAACTTGCGGGATTTGCAAGGATTAAATTCGCTCCAACCCCGCTTAAATAGCTCCCACTTGCCATAATCCCACTAGCATACGCAACCACAGGCTTTTGCTTCCTTAAATCCTCAATAGCCAAAGCAAGTTCCATACTTGGTGCAAAAGCACCGCCTGGCGAGTCGATGACAAAAAGAACGCCTTTTATGTTAGCGTTGTTTTTAGCGTTTATGATTTTTTCAAGCACCCTTGAAGAGTCTAAAATTTCGCCCTTTAAATCGATTTGCTCCAAATTGGCTTGTAAATTTAAAGAAACATTATAATTACTACTAGAAAGCACGATAAGAAGTACTATAAAAAGAAAAACAAAGGTCTTAAAATAAGCATTGATAAACTTAATCGCGCCCATTAAAGCGTTTAAAATAGATTTTAAAATTTGCATTCTTTTCCTTTTATGAATAATTTTTTAACCTTTTTAGCGTAAAGAATGAACTGCAAAGGTAGCTGTGAATCCTTGCAATCTTCTATCTTAAACACGCTAAAATCTGCACTTTTGCCCACTTTTAAAGTGCCTAAATTTAAATTAAGAGCCTTTGCAGGATACAAGGTCGCCATTAAAATGAGCTTTTTTGCAAGGCTTTTTAGCTCAAAACCCTCGTGTATAAGCAAATTTGAGCGCATTTCATCAAGCATAGATAAAGAAATATTTGAACTTAAGCCGTCTGTGCCAAGATGGACATTTAAGCCACTTTTTAAAGCTTTTTTTAAATCAAAAGTTTTTTGACTTAAAAGCTTGTTTGAAAAGGCACAATGCGTGATAGAATGGTATTTTGGATCTAAATTTTCAAATTCCTTAAGATAAACACAATGCGTAAAAAGCGTTCTTTGCCTTTTAAAAAGCTTTAAAAAAGTTTGAATTTCGCAAGGCTTTGCATCTTTATCTAAGCTACTAAGCCAAGTTTTAAAGCCTCCTTGAGCCTTTCTAAACCAAGCATTTTCCGCTCTACTTTCTAAAAAATGTGTGCTTAAAAGAAGCCCGTGTTTTTTCGCTAAAGTTAAAGCCCATTTGATTAAATCCAAATTCGTAGAATAAGCCGAATGCACGGAAATCGCGGGAATAAAAAGCTCACTTTTTGCCTCCAAACTTTTTTCAAATCTTTTTAGAAATTCAGCTTTTTTAGCTTCGTTTAAAGCCTCATTTAAGCCTAGAATTTCGTTAAAAAAAACCACGCGCATAGAACTTTTCAAACAAGGTTCAAAATCGCTTCCAAAGCTTGAAATTTCGCCTATAGTAGCCGTGCCTGTTTTTTGCATTTTTCTTAGTATTTTTAAGATAAGCTCTTCTTTTGCTTCTTTGCTTAAGCTCTGCCTTGAGTTCATCACGCTTTTAACCCAAGTTAAAAAGTCTCCAAAATGCAAGGTGTAGGAATTCGCACTAAATTCTAAATGCGTATGAGGATTGATAAAAGCGGGGAGAATGAGGGAATTTTTAGGAATTTTAATAAGCTTTGCGTCCGGGTATTTTTTGCTTAAATTTTCTAAAGTGCCAAATTCTAAAATTTTATCCTCAAAAACAAAGGCTTTATCCGTTAAAATGCTAAATTCCTCATCGCACACGAAGAGCTTTTTACAAGAGATTAAAAACACAATTTTTTTCCTTTTCAAAAGATTAATTGTAGCAAAAATTTAATTTAATAATGTTATAATAAAGCTTAAAATTAAAATTTTTAAGGTTAAGCAATGAAAATAGCAGTCATTCAAGGTCCTAATATTAATATGCTAGGGCTTAGAGAAGTTGGAATTTATGGTGCGATGAAGATGGATGAGATTCACGAGCAAATGAAAATCGCCGCTTCGCAAAGCAATGCTGAGCTTGAGTTTTTTCAAAGCAATTTTGAGGGTGAGCTTGTGGATAAAATTCAAGAATGCTTAGGCACGGCAGAGGGCATTATAATAAATCCTGCTGCTTATACTCATACTTCCATAGCAATAAGAGATGCTATCGCGGCGGTGGGTTTGCCTGTGATTGAGGTGCATATTAGCAATGTTTATCGCAGGGAGGAATTTAGACAAAAAAGCTTAATCGCTCCCGTTTGTGCAGGAAGCATAGTAGGCTTTGGTCCTTTTGGGTATCATTTGGCTTTAATGGGTATGCTTCAAATTTTAGATCAAATCGAAAAACTAAGAGCCGCACAGCAACAAAAATAATGTTAAAATTAAAAGGAGCAAGAAAAATTCAAAATTTCCGTTTTTTTCCGTATTTAAGTCAAAGCTTAGGAGCTTTTAAGTATTTTGCCCTTTTGGGTTTAGGAAGTAATATAAGCGATGAAAAAAAGCGTTTTAGGGCTTTGTTTAGAATTTTAACAAAGGATAAGAGGCTAAAGATCCTTGAGACTTCGCCTCTTTTAATCAACAAAGCCTTTGGCTATGAAGCACAAAAGGATTTTACAAATTGTGTTATGCTTATTGGGACGAATTTTCACGCAAGAGCACTTTTAAAGATTTTACTTTATTACGAGCTTAAATTCAAAAGAAAAAGAAGCTTTAAAAACGCTCCAAGGACTTTAGATATAGACCTTTTGTTCTTTTCGCAAAAGGTAAAGAAAGACGTGTGGTGCAAGGTGCCTCATAGTGGGGCTAAAGAAAGGCTTAGCGTGATTTTGCCTTTGGGTTTATTACAAGGACGCAGAAGTGGGACAGCTCATTTATACCTTTACCGTTGAAGATACCGATGAAATAATACCAAAAGTCAAAGAAGACTACGGCGATAAGGCT
>CAZWYE010000025.1:0-18421 GCA_964637895.1 uncultured Campylobacter sp.
AAATGGATATTGAAAAAATGCTTGATAGAATCGAGGATTTATCGTATCTCATCAAACGATACGAGAGCATAGAAAATGCTTTAGAAACCTTAGAAAAAAAGAAAAAAGAACTAGCACACTATGAAAATTTAAGTTTTGAGAAAAAAAGTCTTGAAAAAAAGTTTGCAAATTTAGAACAAAGCCTTAAAGAAAAGGCGGAAATTCTTACTCAAACGCGCAAGAAAAATTTACCAGCCCTGCAAAATTTACTAAACGATTATCTTAAAAATCTTTATATGAAAAACGCAAAACTTAACCTGCTAGAAAGTGAGAAAATTTCGGCACTCGGGCGAGATTTTTTAGAACTTAGCATAGAAAAAACACTTTTAAAGAATTTAAGCTCGGGCGAGTTAAACCGCTTAAGGCTTGCTTTTATTGCTTGTGAATGCAAGATTTTAAACGCAGGAAAGGGCATAATTTTTCTTGATGAAATCGATGCGAATTTAAGCGGAAAAGAAGCTATGAGTATAGCAAAGGTTTTAAACGAGCTTGCTAAATTTTATCAAATTTTTGCAATTTCTCACCTGCCTCAACTCTCCTCAAAGGCTCATAATCATTTCTTAGTCGAAAAAATAAAAGAGCAAAGTGTGGTAAGAAAACTTCAAACAAATGAGCGCGTTAAAGAGCTTGCAAGAATGGTAAGCGGGGAGCTTGTAAGCGACGAAGCTTTGGAATTTGCTAAAACTTTGCTTGAAAATTAAATTAAACATTGACTAAACATTGACTTAATTTTGTTAAAATGTTTGCAAACTCTAATTTATAGGAATTTTGAATGGATAGGAAAATTTTATTCGTAGATGATAATAAAATGCTGGGCAAACTTTTTGCTAAAAAAATCAGAAACGAACTGCCTAATTTTGAAGTCGATGTCGCTTCAAGTCTTGCAGAAGCAAAAGAACTTGTGAAAAACGGGTATTTTTTAAGCTTTGTAGATACTGAGCTTCCTGATGCTCCTAATGGCGAAGTGGTTGATCTTATGGCTGAAAATAAGATTGCAACTATAATTTTAAGCTCGAAAAATGACAAAGAAACCAAAGAAAAATTTATGCAAAAAGATGTGCTTGATTATATTTTCAAAGAGAGCGAAACTTGTATTGATGAAATTTTAGAGTCTATTACTAAGCTTAAGCGTTATGCAAAGACTAAGGTTATTTTAGCGATGAGTAAGATGAATGAGCGCAACGAGGTGAAAAAATACCTCACTCAAAGGCTTTTTGATGTAAGAGTAGCCGCACACGGCGAGGAAGCTATGAACTATTTTGAGGATAATATAGACACAAAGCTCATTATAGCCGATGCGAAAATGCCCGTTTTAGACGGGGCAAATATTTTGGCTGAAGTAAGAACAAAGTATAGTTTTGATGAACTTGGCGTGATACTTTTGGGCGAAAAAGATGATTTTTTGATAACCAATTTACTCAAAAACGGCTTAAATAGCTATCTTATCAAGCCTTTGTATAAAGAATTATTTCATCATTATTTAGACCGTACTTTAGCTTATATGGATAATATGAAATTTTTAAGCTCTTATAACAACATAGACCCTGTTTCTGGCGTGAAAAATTATAATGCCTTGATGATGAGTATAGATGATTATTTTAACGAGCTTGCGGCTAAGGAAGAGGAAGAGGAATTTGCCTTTGCGTTTTTGGATATTGACGAGCTTAAAAATATAAATGACGAGTATGGCTATAATGTCGGCGATGAGGTGATTAAAATTTGCGCTAGAGAAAGCGTTAATGAAACTAAAGGACGCGATATAATAGGTCGTTTTAGCCCTGAAAAAATTTGCATAGTGCTTAAAAATATCGGGCAGGAAAAGGCGATTAAAATTTTCTCGCGCATTCGTGTGAATATCAAAAAAGCCGGCGTTTTGGTGAATTTAGACGAGGTTTTTTTCACAGCGTCCATAGGCGTGGTTTTTGGTAATAACAAGGACAAGCTTAAAGACCTCATAGATAAGGCTTCTTCGGCTCTTTTAAGTGCTAAAAACAATGGCAAAAACAGAGTGGAAGTATGTTCTTAGAACTTGAATTTGACAATGCAGAAAAGATTATAGACACGCATTGTCATTTAGACGATGAGAGTTTTTGTGAGGATTTAGATTCTATGCTTTCTCACGCCTTTAACAACGGCATAGATAAGATCATAATCCCCGGGGCAAACCCAAAAGACCTTAGCCGTGCAAGAGAAATAGCACATAAATACGAGGCGGTTTTTTATGCGGCTGGAATTCACCCTTGTGAGCTTGATTTTTTTGATGAAAGCCTTTTAAGACAGCATTTAAAGGACGCAAAATGCCTTGCTGTGGGCGAGTGTGGGCTTGATTACTACCGCTTAAAAAGCGAGAATGAAGAGCTTAAAAAAAGGCAAAAAGAGCTTTTTATTTCCCAACTTGAACTTGCTAAGGAATTTAAAAAGCCCGTGATTATCCATAGTCGTGAGGCGAACGAGGATACTTATGAAATTTTAAAAGCTCACGCAAAAGAACTAAGTGGCGGAGTTTTGCATTGTTTTAACGCAAGTAAGCTTTTGCTAAGCCTTGCAGAAGAGGGCTTTTATTTTGGTATAGGCGGAGTTTTAACCTTTAAAAACGCTAAAAATTTAGCCCAAATTCTCCCTCTTATCCCAAAAGAAAAGCTTTTGCTAGAAACGGACGCTCCTTATCTTACCCCAGAACCTTTTAGAGGCAGGAGAAACGAGCCTTTGCTTACGCAATTTGTCGCAAACAAAATGAGCGAAATTTTACACTTAGAACGCAAAGAACTTTTAAATCTTTGTTATGAAAATTCGAAAAATTTATTTTTTAAAGGGCAGTTATGAAAAAAATTTGTTTCTTTTTAAGCTTTATTTTAAGCACCTTATTTGCACAAACTTACACCCCAGAACACTACGAAAAACAAGCTCAAATTTTAAGAAATTTAGATATAGACCCTAGTTTTATGAGTGATTTGATTTTCGTGCAGATTAGAGAGGATTTAGAGTCTAAGCACTCTAGTGTTTTGATAAAGGCTATGCAAGATTTTTATAAAGAAACGCCTATGATTCGCAAGGTTTTAGACAAGGAGAGTGTGCCTGAGGAAATTTTATATCTAGCTATGGTAGAATCAGGTCTTAAAACGCACAGCGTTTCAAAAGCTAAGGCTGTGGGCGTTTGGCAGTTTATGGGAGCTACTGCAAGGAATTTAGGACTTAGAATCGATGCTTATGTTGATGAGAGGCGAGATCCGGTAAAATCTACCTACGCAGCGGCAAACTATCTCAAAGGCTTAAAAAATGAATTTGGCAAATGGTATTTAGCCCTTTTAGCGTATAATTGCGGAAGTGGAAAGCTTAAACAAGCCATTAACAAAGCAGGAACGGACAAATTAAGCGTTTTGCTTGATTCTGATAAAAAATATCTTTCTTTAGAAACTAGAAATTTCATTAGAAAAATTCTTACCTTTGCTTTTTTAGCGAATAATAGAGATTTTTTGCTTCAAAAGGACGCAGCTTTAATGAATTATGCTTTAAGTAATGATTTTGTCAAGGTTGATGTGCCTTCTTCGGTTGCTTTAAAAGACCTTGCAAGAAGCACGAATTTAGACCTAGAAACACTTAAAAAATACAATCCTCAGTTCAAGCACGGCTTCACACCGCCCGGAGATGGATATTATATATATATACCTTTGGATAAAGTGGCATTTTTTGATGAGAATTTTAAAAATGTCAAGCTTGAAAAGGTCGATACTCGCATACCTATGACGAAAATTTATGTGGTAAAATCAGGCGACTCTCTTTATAAAATCGCTAAAAATCACAACATAAGCGTTGAAGTTTTGAAAGAATTTAATAAAATCAAAAAAAATCATTTAAGCATCAATCAAAAGCTCATCATACCACTTAAGGAGAATAAAAGTGCGAAAAAGTCTGACTATACTAAAATTGTTTCTCGTTAGTTTTTCTGCCTTGTTTTTAAGTGCTTGCGGGGTTACAAGCTTTTTTACTGGCGGTTCTAAGAGTGCGAATGTGTATTATCCAAGCAACGATTTTAAAAGCTCACCGAATGCTTCAGGCACAAAAGGCACGATGAAGCCTTATACTATAAATGGAAAAACCTATTATCCAACCGTAGTTTCAGTAGGTGAGAGTGCGGATGGCATAGCAAGTTGGTATGGACCGGGTTTTCACGGGAAAAAAACCTCAAACGGCGAAACTTACGATCAAAACGGCTTGAGTGCGGCACATAAAACTTTACCTATGAATACCATTTTAAAGGTAACGAATTTAAATAATAATCGCCAAGTAACGGTTCGTGTCAATGACAGAGGACCCTTTGTCGCAAACCGCATAATAGATCTTTCTAAAGGTGCAGCCTCAAAAATCGATATGCTCCAAACCGGAACCGCTCCTGTAAGGCTTGAAGTTATAGGCTTTGCAAATAACACAGACCATAATATCGTTCATTCTAATGTAAATTACGGCAACAGCGGGGATATTTTTAACAACGGACAAAGCTATGAGGGCGGAATTTTTATGGTGCAAATCGGAGCGTTTAAAAATCCGCAAGGTGCTAAAAGCATAGCTGCTAAATACAAAAGTTACAGAAGCTACACTTCAACCATTCGCACAAGCTCAAATGATGGCTTAACGCGCGTATTTTTAAGTGGCTTTAGAAGCGAGGAAGAGGCAAGAGATTTTGCTTCAAGCGGAGCTTTTTCGGGTGCTTTTGTCGTAAGGGATTAAATTTAAGGATTAAAAGCTGAAATTTTAAAAAGATCAATCTTTTTAATAAGCAAATTTAAGCTTTTATGAGAATTTTATCAAAACGAGAGGAAAGATGATAGAGCTTATATTTTTAGATATTGATGGTTGTTTGACGGACGGAAAGATTATTTATTCAAGCGATTCTAAGGAGCTTAAGGAATTTGATGTCAAGGACGGAGCGGCGATTGAAGCTTGGCTTAAACTTGGCAAAAAAATCGCCATTATCACAGGACGAAATAGCGTTTGCGTCGCTCAAAGGGCAAAAGACTTAAAAATCGAGCTTGTTTATCAAGGTGTCAAAGATAAGCTAAGTTGTGCGAAGCAAATTTTAAAAGACTTAAATTTAAGCCTCGCTCAAAGTGCGGCAATAGGAGATTACCTAAACGACAAGGCTTTGCTTGAAAGCGTTGGGCTAAGTTTTAAGCCAAAGGACGCACACAAGGATTTAAAGGTCGATTTTAAGCTTAGCAAAAAAGGTGGCAAGTCGGCAGTAGCACAGATGATAGAAATAATCATCAAAAAAAATCATATGAAAAAAGAATGGAATAAACTTTGGCTATAAGGATTTTTGGCATTTTAATCGCCCTTTTTGCCATAAGTTTTACTATACTTTCTTTGCAAGATCCTTATTCATTAAATTTAAAGAATTATTCTTTGGATTTTAAGAACATAGAAGCAAGGAATTTAGACGCTTACGAGCTAAATTCTACGACAATTAAGTCTTATTATAAAGCGGACACTTGGACGCGTTACGAAAACAAAGATGTTTTTAAGGATTTTGTCAATCTAAATTTAGATTTTAACTTAAGCGCGAACACTTTAGAACTTTTAGGTAAGGACTTTGAAAAGGTCGTTTTTGAGGGCAATGTGAAGTATTTAGGAAAGGATAATACTAAGCTTACAAGCGATAAAATGGAATTTGATCCTAAAAAAAAGCATTTAAGCACGAGAGCTGGTTTTGAGGCTTTCATAGGCGAAAATATCATTAACGGAGATATTTTAAACTACGATTTAAAGAATAAAATTTTACAAATTCAAGGAGTTAAGGCTTGGTTGCAAAAAAATTGATTTTATGTTTGTTTTGCTTGAATTTAGCTTTTGCAAATCAAATCAAGGTTCAAGCCTTGAGTTTTTATGCCGATGAAAACACGGAAAAAAGCATTTTAAGCGGTAATGTTATCGTAAATCACGGAAGCGATACTTTAAGTTCTGACGAGCTTATTATTTTTAGCGATAAAAACCGCAAACCCATAAAATACGAAGCGAACAAAAGGGCTAAATTCAAAATCACGCTTAAGGGAAAGGTTTATGAGGGTAGCGGAGATCAGTTTATTTATGACGCGCTAAAAGATACTTATGAGATTAACGGAAATGCTTATATCAGTGAGATACAAAGTAGTAAAAAGCTTTATGGAAACAAGATTATAGTCGATAGAAAGGCAAATATTTATCGCGTAGAAAGTAAGGATAAAAAGCCTGCGCATTTTGTTTTTGATTTGGATAAAAAATGATACTTAATGCCAAATTTATCAGCTCTTTTAGCAAATTTGAACCAGCTTTTCCCACACTTTCTAGTGAAGTAGCTTTTTTAGGACGATCAAATGTTGGCAAAAGTTCGCTCATAAACGCCCTTTGCAAACAAAAAAAACTTGCAAAAAGTTCGCAAACGCCGGGAAAAACACAGCTTATAAATTTTTTTGAGGTCTTTTGTAAAAAAAACGAGCAGAAATTTAGCATTTATTTCATAGATTTACCGGGTTTTGGTTACGCAAAGGTTTCAAAAAAGCTTAAAAAAATTTGGAGCAAAAATCTCGATGAATTCCTTAAACTACGCACTTCGATCAAGCTTTTTATCCATTTAATCGACTCAAGGCATACAAATTTAGAACTAGACTTAGAAGTGCAAGATTATCTTAAAAATATCTTAAAAGAAGGGCAAGAACTTTTAAAAGTTTTCACAAAAAGCGATAAATTAAATCAAAGTCAAAAAACTAAACTTAAAAGCACTTTCAAAGACGCCATTTTGGTTTCAAGCTCTGATCTTGCAAGTTTAAAAACGCTTGAAGAAAAAATTTTAAGCACTTTGGAGCAAAAATGAAAAAAAGCATAGCAACCTCCGTTCAAGACTTGAATTTTAGCTACTTTTTTTTGGGTTTGTTTTTTATCTTTTATGAAATTTTAAGTGCGATTTTTATATTTTTACCGCCTTTTTATGGGCTATTTTTTTGCTATGCTTTTTATCTTTTAGAACAAAGAGAAATCACCTTGCAAAAGCTTGATTTTCGCTGGTATTTCTGCCTTTTTTTCTTGTTTTTTACGGACATTACGCACAATTTTTTCATTTTTTCTTCTTGGATAGCTTTTTTTATCTTTTACTACGCCTGTGCGGACTGGATTAAGATGAATTTTAAGATAGGAAAATTTGTCGCTAGTGTTTTTGTGTTTTGTGCTTATGGTTTTATCTTGATTTTAGATATGATTTTTTCTTATATGAGTAATGAAAATGTGCATTTTTTCGGCTTAGAAAATATCATTTCTATAAGCGTAGAAGCTTTAATCGCTTATGTTCTTTTTAAGGATAAAATTTAATGAGAATGCGTATTGTTGTGGGCTTTATACTTTTGTTTTTCATTTTTTTGCTCTCGCGCGTGTATTATTTAAGTATAAAATCCAATGTTTATTATGAAGAGCTTGCAAGACAAAACGCCATTAAAACGCAAAGTTTAGCACCAATTAGAGGGCAAATTTCAGACAGAAACGGCGTTTATTTAGCGATAAATGATTTAGGTTTTAGCGTGGGGGTTAAGCCTTATTTAAGCATAAAAAAAGGAAATCAAAAAATTTTAAACGACGAGCTAAACGGCTTAGTTTCTTTATTCACCGACCTAAATGCAACAACCTTAGAAAGAATTTACAAAAAAAACGATTCGCATTATAATCAAAATTTCATAGAAGTAATAGACTTTGTCCCCTACGAGCGAATGCTACCTTTTTTTGCTAAGCTTTCTTTAAACAAAAACATAGAAGTAAAGCCCACTACGCGCAGGAAATATCCCTTTGGCTCGCTTGCTTCTCACATAGTTGGCTATGTTGGCAAGGCGAATTTGCAAGATGTGAGCGAAAATGAGATTGCAAGGCTTACGAACTACACAGGACGCAGTGGGATAGAGCGACAATATAATGAAATTTTGCAAGGGCAAAAAGGCGAGAGAGTTTATAAAATCAACGCCCTAAATCAAGAAATCGAACAGCTTTTTTACAATCTACCAACGACTAAAGACATACAGCTTAGCATAGACATAAGGCTACAAAGCTTTTTAAGCGAACTTTTTAGCGACAACACGGGAGCGGTCGTGGTTATGGATATTGAGTCAGGCGAAATTCTAGCAGCAGGAAGTTTTCCAGAATATGACCTAAATCCTTTTGTAAGCGGAATTTCAAGCAAAGAATGGACTGAGCTTTCAAATAATCCCGACCACCCTTTCACAAACAAGCTTGTAAATGGACTTTATCCTCCGGGCTCTGTTGTGAAAATGGGAGTTGGCTTAGCCTTTTTAAATTCTAAAAGAATCAGCACCGCCACAGGTTTCGTCTGCAGTGGTTCTTTGGAATTTGGAGGACGCGATTTTAGATGCTGGAACAGAAGCGGACACGGCTTTATGGACTTAAGAAACGCTATTAAGCAAAGTTGCGATGTGTATTTTTACAACGGCGGCTTAAATATCGGCATAGACAGAATCAGCAGCACCTTAGGACGCATAGGCTTTGGAGCAAAAACTGGCGTTGATTTACCTAACGAATTTGTAGGCATAGTTCCTAGCAGAGAATGGAAAATGCAAAGATTTAAAAAGGCTTGGTATCAAGGCGAGACCTTAAACACAGCCATAGGGCAGGGCGATTTCCTAGTAACTCCTATGCAGATCGCAAAATACACGGCGCAGATCGCAAAAGGCGCAAGCGTAACCCCGCATTTTTTAAAGCAGATTGAAGATAGCAATCTTACCATAAAAAGCACAGACACAGAGCTTTTCGACCTTTTCGAGCAAAGTCAGCTGCCCTACATAAGAGACGCTATGTTTGCGGTTGCGAACGAACAAGGCGGCACAGCTTTTCGCTATCTTAACAACCTGCCCGTAAAAGTAGCGGCAAAAACGGGCACGGCGCAAGTCATAGGCTTTTCACAGCAGGATAAAAACCGCGTAAATGAAGCCCAACTCGAATACTACTCAAGGTCTCACTCTTGGCTCACAAGTTACGCACCTTATGCAAATCCAAAATATGTAGTAACAGTCCTACTAGAACACGGCGGCAGAAGCACAAGCACAGGCTTAGCCACCGCTAGAATTTACGAAAAAATGAGACAACTGGGGTATTTTGAATTTTAAGTTCAGTTTTTAGCCGAGCTTAAATACAAAAGACTTTGAAATTTAAAAGTAAAAACACTAAAAAACGCACACATAAAAGAGGAATTTAAAAGACTTTAGAAATTTAAGCGATAAATATTTTTAAATTTTAAACTGCAAAAACCTTAAAATTTAAAACAAGCTTGTTTTTCTTTGTAACAGTATTATTTAACAAATTCTTTTAAAATATTTTCAAGCTTTCACAAACCAATACTATTATCATTACTAAGCCATATAAAGCTTAATTTTAAGCTACATAAACTTATAAAAACAGTGCTTGAACCCAAGTGCGTCTTAAAAACAAAAAAAGAACTTTAAATTTTCTATTTTAAAAGCTCAATTCTCTTAAGCGTGATTATTAAAAACATTTATTTTTTCTATTTATTTAAAAAAATTAAAGAAAATATTACATTAAAAAACAACAAAAGAATTATTATAGGAATATTTAAAAATTTCAGGTGTTTTTTAAAATCAACCCTTTTTCCTTGCAAAATTTTTATAAAAATTGCTAAGTTCCTCGCATTCTTTTTGCTCAAAACCAGCCTGAAATCTTGCCTTTATATTAAGCGTTTTTCCGGCTAAAGAAAAATCCTTAAATTTCTCGCACAAGCTCAAAAAATCCTCTCCTTCTTTTTTAGAAAATTTCCACCAAAAATCGCCCTTTTTTACATGCTTTATCTCATCTTCTAAAATAAGATTTAAAATTTCGCTCAAAAGTGTTTTATGCGTAGAACTTTGTAGCTTTTTAAGCACGAAAGGATTTGCATCAAGTCCCTTTGCTTCAAGCCCTCTATGCACCACGCCTACTCTAAAATTTAAAGAATCTTTAGTGGCTTTTAAGGCAAGTTCAAGATTATTATGCACACAAAAAGCTCCGTATTTAAAGCCAAGTTCACTAAGCACGGAATTTAAAAGCTCAAAATGCTTAATCTCCTCATCAGCGACCTCAAGCCAATCCTCATAAAATTTAAAAGGCAAATTCTTAAAACGATAGCTCGTATCCAAAGCAAGATTTATCGCACAAAACTCTATATGAGTGATAGAATGAACGATTTTTGCTAAAGAATCCTTGCTATTTGTAAATTTAGGTCGCCTAAGACGCGTAGGGTGCTTAAACACTAAATTTTTGTTTTCAAATTCCTTAAAAATACTTTTTTGCTCCATTTCAAACACGCATTTTTTGCTTTTAAAATTCTCGTAAAAGTCCTTAAAATCGCAAACTTTCTTTTCAAAATCCTCCTCGTATAAGATCTTTTCTAAGGTGCTAAAAAATTCCTGCTTCATCTTTAAATTCCAAAAGTTTTTCAAAATTATAACTTAAAATTGCTTTTTGATTGTATAATTAGGCTTTAAATTTTTAGGAAAAAAGATGAAAGAACTAAGCGAAGAAGAAAAAAGGGTGATTTTACACAAAGGCACAGAAGCTCCATTTAGCGGCAAATACAATGATTTTTACGAAAAAGGCGTGTATCTTTGTAAGCAGTGCGGTGCGAAACTTTACGATTCAAAGGATAAATTCAAGTCAGGTTGCGGTTGGGCTAGTTTTGATGATGAAGTTGAGGGTGCTATTGAAAAACTTCCCGATAAAGACGGCATTAGAACCGAAATTTTGTGTGCAAAATGCAAAGGACATTTGGGGCATATTTTCAAAGGCGAGGGCTTTAGTGCAAAAAATGTAAGACACTGTGTAAATTCTCTTTCTTTAGACTTTGTTAAAAGTGAAGATTAAAGCGTATGCAAGAGCTTTATTTAATGTTTTTTTCGGCTATAACCTTACTTGCCGTGCTAAATCCTTTTGGGAATTTGACGCAGTTTTTGGCTATGAGCGAGGGGCTTAGCTTAGAATTTAGAAAAAAACTCTTTAGAACTATTTTATTTACGGCTTTTGTTATTGTTTTGGTGTTTTTGTTTTCGGGTTCTTTGTTTATGAATTATATTTTTCGCGTGAGCCTTGATGATTTGCGCGTTTTTGGCGGACTTATGCTTATTGTTATGTCTTTAAAAAATTTGCTTTTTTCAACAAGACTTGCGACTAAGGATTTTTCGCATTATCAAGGCTTTGACGAAAAAGAAATGCTAAGACAAAGCCTTGTTCCTATGGCTTTTCCTATGCTTGTGGGTCCGGGAACCTTAGCAAGTATTGTAGTACTTAATGAAGATTTAGGATTTAAAATTGCTTTTGGATCCGTGCTTATAGTTTTCATTTTTATGGGCGTTTTGTTTCATTTTGCGGCTATGATTGAAAGAATTTTAGGCAAACTTGTTTTGCATGTTTTTTCAAGAATCTCTCTTGTTTTTATTGGTGCCATAGGCATTAAGCTAATAGTAACAGGTTTAAAAGATATGTTTGATCTCGGCTGAAATTTAGGAATTTTTGGAGGAAGTTATGAGAATTTTATTGTTTTTAGTATTTTTTGTAGCAGAGCTTTTAAGCTTGGATTTAAATTTTACGAATTTTTCAAGCGAATTCACTCAAAGCGTGAGTTCTAAGGACTCAAAGATTGATTACAGCGGACGCTTTGTTTTAACGCAAAACAAGGCTTTTTGGAGCTACGAAAAACCTAGCAAAAAAGAAATTTTCATACAAAATAACGAAATCATCATAGTAGAACACGATTTAGAACAAGTGGTTTTTTCTAAGCTTGATAAAATTCCAAACCTTAACGAAATTTTTAAACGCGCCAAAAAGATAAACGATAA
This sequence comes from uncultured Campylobacter sp., assembly GCA_964637895.1. Classification (GTDB taxonomy): domain Bacteria; phylum Campylobacterota; class Campylobacteria; order Campylobacterales; family Campylobacteraceae; genus Campylobacter_D. Next base: position 11,889 of record CAZWYE010000025.1, read on the forward strand.
CAAACTTGAGGCAAAATACGAGGGCATAAACTATCAAATTTACTTAGAAAAGGACGAGGTAAAAAGCATTAGTTATAAAGACGAGTTTGAAAATTCTGTTTTAATCACGCTTTTTAATCAAAGAAAAAACACAAAAATTGACGAAAATATTTTCACACCAAATTTCCCTAAAAATTACGATTTAGTGCGATAAGCCAATATTAAGCTTATTAAATACCGGTGTCACTTTTGTTTCCATCAAAATTGAGCAAATAACCGGTTAAGTTTTGCTTTAAACTCAAATTTGACTCTAAATTTCGCTTTAAATCCGAGCCGTTTTGCTCTAAGTTTTTATTTTTGTTTAAATTTTCAATCAAGTCTCTTTTGATTTTTTCTTGGGTTTCTGGTGTGATTTTTGGAGTGTCTAAATTTTCGAAATTTATGTCCGTGTTATTTTCGTTTTCCTTTTCATCGGTGAACAAATTTTGTGGAATTTGTGGCGTGGCTGGGGTTTGTGGCGTTTTATTAAGGGCAGGAATTTGAGCTTCATTGATTTTAGTAGAGGACTCAGCCGAAGTTTCTACACTATCAAGGATTTTTTTAAGTGTGTCTTGGGTATTTTTTTCCTTAGCTTCGGTACTTTGTAGGAATTTTTTAAACTCTTCAAGGTCGAATTTTTCAATCCCGCTTAAGGATAAAATATAAATTTCATCGACTTTGAATTTGTATTTTTTTTGAACGAACTTTCCTAAGGTTTTTTTGAAATTATTTTTCCCGCTTTCTGTGAAAATGTCCTCATAAAAAAAGCCCGAAATAACGGTGTTTATGCTATCTATAAGCTGACTTTTTTTAGCTTCTAAATTTTCACCTTCAAATTCTAAAGAAAGCTCGATTTTTTTAAGCACATTCGCCCCGCTTTTAGAATAAAGCTCTGTTCTTAAACTCTCTATTTCAAGGCTATTTGCACTTAAAATCAAGGCAAAAATCAAAAGTATTTTTTTCATTTTCATTCCTTTTCTAAGCTTAAAAATTTATTTTCCTTATAAAATTTCCTAACACTCTCATCGATTTTTAAAACATTAACAAAATATTTTTTAAAATTCAAGGCTTTAGTGTATAAAATTTTAAGATTTTTAGGATCTATTGCCCTAGAAATCGCCACATAAAGCTGGGCGTTTTCAAAAATATAATCTATATCACAAATTAGCTTTTCTATGCTCATTCCTTGAGACTTGTGAATGGTTATAGCATAAGCTAATTTTATGGAAAACTGCCTCGCACTCGCACGAATATTTATGAAAATTTCCTCGCCTAATTGAGTAAATTCCTCGAGCAAATAAGTATAAGCTTGAAGCAAAATTGCGTTACCATCGTTTTTCATAATCTTAATGCAAAGCTCATTTTCTCGCTCTACAAACTCCTTAATGACGCCTTGTTCGCCATTATAATAGCCTTTTTCAAAATTATTTAGCGTGAAAATCACCCGCGCACCGACTTTAAGCTTTAAATTTTCAGTTATATTTAAGCTTTTAAGCCAAGCATTAAACTGCAAATCCGTTAAATTCGCGTCGTTTTTTTCACATTTAGCCTCGAAGCAAAAAAGCGGATTCTCAATTTTACTTAGCCTTTGTTCGTTGATAAAATCAGCCTTTTTATTTATCCCGCAAAGCAAGGTAAAATCCTCAAATTCATCTTTAAAATCTTTTAACACAAATTGCTCAAAATACTCCAAAAGCTCATCATCTATCCTGCCCTCTCTTAAACAAGAAAGTTTTTCGTAAAATTCCAAATTCTTAGTCCTTTTTGAAGTAAAAAGACTTAAATTCTTAAGCCTTAAACTATCCCAAAACAAAGAAGAAAACGCATAAAAAGAATGTACAAACAAAGAATTTTGCTTTTCTTTAACCACAGGAGGAAGCTGAAAAAAATCCCCCACAAGCAAGAATTTCCCGCTAAAATTGCAAGCTCTTACTCTATATTCTATCATATCCATAAGACTAGCACTTACCATTGAAATTTCATCGATAATGATTAAATCAAGCTTTTTAAGCATTTTAACAAGCTTTGCAAGTTTTTGCTTTTGCTTTTTATCATAAAGTAAAAGCTCTTCTAAATTTTCACTCCTACCGAAGCAAAAAAAGCTATGCAAAGTTACTCCGCCTATATTTATAGCACTTATAGCACTCGAACCAAGACTTACGAATTTTTTGTTTTTCTTTTTATAAGAATCTTGAAGCCTCTTAACCAAAAAAGACTTGCCAACTCCAGCCCCACCGCTTAAAAAAACATTATTTTTTTCTAAAATTTCTTCTAATTTATCAAGCATTATTTTTCCTTGTTTATAATTATAGCAATATTTCACAAAGGTTGTTTATGCGTTATCTTGTTTTGTTTTTCGCAGTTTTTTTTGCGGCTTGTTCTGTAAATTCCAAGCAAATTTCAGAGCAAACAAAGATAAAAACAGAGCCTAAACACTACGCCGCTCTTGATTTTGAACAAAATATCTCCTTACTTGTGCGTTTAAAAGAAGAGTTTCAAAACGAAGAAAAAGCCTATAAAAAGCGTTTTTTCTCCGCTTGGCATAGTGATTTTAAAAAGATAAATCCTAAGGATTTGTTTTATTCTTTCAATGCTTATTTGGATAAAAACAACACTTATTATTTTTTTAACAAGCAAATTATCCCTAAAATTTGGTTTGAAAAAAACATTGACAACGCTAATATTACAGCCTTTGGAAGTGTTAATAAAAAAGCTTTAATCACAAAAAACACCCTTTTAAAAAATTTTCCAACCCAAAGTGCGGTTTTAAAAGATCCTTTCAAAGAAGGCGAGGGAATTCCTTTTGATTACACGCTTAATAGTGTTTTAAATGCAGGAAATGCCGTTTTAATCTCGCATTTTAGCAAGGATAAAAAATACGCTTTTGTGAAATACGAGGCTGGTTTTGGCTTTGTAGAGAGCGAGGCTTTAGAAATTTTTAGCGAAGAAAGAACGAAAATTTATGAAAATTTAAAATTTATAACGCCTTTGTATGAAGAAATGAGCGTTTTAAACGAAAAGGACGAGTTTTTTTTCGAAACAAGAATAGGCGCGATTTATCCTTATTATAAAAGCGATGAGAGCTTTTATTACGGCAAGATAGGTAAGCATAAATACAAAATTCCTAAAGACAAAGTAGCGGTTTTTCCCTTGAAATTTAACGATACTCATCTTAAACACCAGCTAAGTGAGCTTTTAAATATTGCTTATGGTTGGGGCGGATATGCTTTAAAGCGTGATTGTTCTTTGTTAATGCGTGATATTTTCGCTCCTTTTGGCATTTATCTGCCTAGAAATTCCTTAGCACAAAATAACGCTTTTACGCATTTTGACATAAGTTTTTTAAACAACGAACAAAAAAAAGAGCTTATAAAAAACTTCGCAAAGCCTTATTTGACCTTGCTTTATCTTAAAGGACACATTATGCTTTATGTAGGAATAAGCGAGGAAAAAGAACTCGCATTTCATAGCATTTGGGGCTTAAGACTTAGCGAGGATAAAAGGCTTTTGCTAAGCAGAAGCGTTATTAGCTCTTTAGAAATCGCAAAAGACGAGATCAAAGATGAAAATCTCTTGCTTTCAAGGCTTAAAGAACTTTCCTTTATAAGCCTTAGCGAGAGTGAAAAAAAGGCACTTCAAAGCTATCTTTTAAATTTTAAAAAGGAATGAAATTTTATAGCTTTGAGTTTAAATTTTTATAAGTTTGACGCGAAATTTAAGCTTATAAAAATTTAATCAAGCAAATGCTAGAATTTAAGCAAAAGCCTAAGGAAATATTATGATACAAGTAGGAATTTATGGTGCAAAAGGGCGTATGGGACGCGAAATTGAAGCGAATTTAAGAAGCGAAGAGGGTGCGAGGGCTACTGCATTTTTTGACCAAAATGATAATATAGAAAGCTTTTTTCAAAGCTGCGAAGTGGTAATTGACTTTTCCTCTCCTAAAGGTACCAAAGAGCTTTTAAATTTCGCAAAAACCACTCCAAAGCCTTTAGTTATAGGAACTACCGGACTTGATGAAAAGACTTTTAAGCTTTTAGAAAGCGCTAGTGAAGTGATGCCTGTTTTTTACGCGACCAATATGTCTTTAGGTGTTGCGGTTTTAAATTTCCTTGCAAGTAAGGCAAGTTCAATGCTTGCAAATTTCGATATAGAAATTTTAGAAATGCACCACCGCCATAAAAAAGACTCCCCAAGTGGCACGGCTATGACCTTAGCAAATAGCGTTGCAAAGGCTCGTTCTTTAGACCTTGCAAAGGTGTGCGTAAGTGGGCGCGACGGGCTTATAGGAGAAAGAAGCAAGGATGAAATTGCTGTGATGAGCCTTAGAGGCGGAGATATAGTAGGACGGCATACCATAGGCTTTTACGAGGATGGCGAGTTTTTAGAGCTTACTCATAATGCAACTTCGAGGGCGACCTTTGCAAAAGGTGCGATTAAGATTGCAAAATGGCTTGTAAATAAAGAACCTAGCTTGTATTCTATCAACGATTTTTTAGGAATTTAAATGTGTGCAGTGGTTGGAGTGATTAATTCAAAAAACGCAAGCACTTATGCGTATTATGCTTTATTTGCTATGCAGCACAGAGGGCAAGAAGCAAGTGGGATTAGCGTAAGCAATGGCAAAAATATAAAAACTATCAAAGCTAAAGGCGAGGTGAGCAAGGTTTTTAACGAGGAAAAGCTTAAAAGCTTAGAGGGTGAGCTTGCAATAGGGCATAACCGCTACTCCACAGCAGGAAACTCAAGCCTTAATGATGCTCAACCTATAGCCGTAAGCTGTGTTTTAGGCGATATAGCCTTAGCACATAATGGAAATTTAGTCAATAAAGACGAAGTTCGCACAAAACTCATTAAAGACGGTGCTATTTTTAGAACAAATATGGACACCGAAAATGTCGTTCATCTTATCGCAAGAAGCAAGAGGGCGAATTTAAAAGAAAGATTTATAGAAAGCCTTAAGGACTGCGTTGGAGCGTATTGTTTTGTTTTGGCTGAAAAAGACAAGCTTTATGTTGCAAGAGATCCTTACGGAGTTAGACCTTTAAGCTTAGGACGACTAAAAGATGGAGGCTATATAATTGCTAGTGAAAGTTGTGCTTTTGATTTGATAGAAGCACAGTTTTTGCGCGATGTAGAGCCGGGTGAAATGCTTATTTTTACTTTGGGAGAGGATAAATTTCAAAGTTTAAAGCTTTTTAAAGCAAGTCCAAGAATTTGTGCCTTTGAGTATGTGTATTTTGCACGTCCTGATAGCGTTGTCGAGGGTAAAAGCGTTTATGAAGTACGTAAAAAAATGGGCGAAAATTTAGCAAAAAAATTCGCTCACAAGGCTGATTTTGTCGTGCCTGTGCCAGATAGCGGAGTAAGTGCTGCTCTAGGCTTTGCAAACCATCTTAAAATCCCGCTTGAAATGGCGATAGTAAGAAACCACTATGTCGGCAGAACCTTTATAGAACCCACTCAAGAGCTTAGGAATTTAAAGGTAAAACTCAAGTTAAATCCTATGTCAAAGGTCTTAAAAGGCAAGGATATAGTTGTAATTGATGATAGCATAGTTAGAGGAACAACCTCTAAAAAGATCATTTCCTTACTTCGCACAGCAGGAGCAAATAAAATCCACCTCGCAATAGCCTGTCCGGAAATCAAATTCCCCGACCTTTATGGCATAGATACGCCCACTTTTGAGGAGCTTATTAGCGCGCAAAAAAGCATTGAAGAAGTGCGTAAATACATAAAAGCCGATAGCCTAAGCTTTCTAAGCATTGATGAGCTTAAAAGCAGCATAGGGCGAGAAAGGGAGTATTCTTTGGTGAGTTTTGATGGGGATTATTTCATACGAAAACAAGAACTTTGAATTTTAAACTGAATTTACAGATAAACTTAAAATTTCTAAGCCAAAAGTGAGAGAGAAACGAACAACAAGAACTTAGAAATAAAAATTTTAGAGCTTAAAGATATAGCTTTTGGTAAGCAAAGCAAAAAACTCTAAATAACAAAAACTAAAATCCACGCGTTTTAACCTTTAAAAAACAATTTCACACACTTCACTGTGAAAATTACGAAATTTTAACCCCGCTAAAATCTCACATCCATTCTAAAACTTGAGCGAGTTCTTTTGCTACAAAACACCGAATTCCTAAGTCCTCCAAAGGTTTTAAGGGCACAATGGCGTTTTTGAATTTTTGCATTTTTGCTTCTTTTAAACGCGTATCAAGGTGAAAAACATTGCGAATTTCTCCATTTAAACTAAGCTCACCTATGAAAACGCTATCCTTGCTTAAGGGGCGATTTTTAAAGCTTGAAACTATGGCAGCTACCACAGCTAAATCCGCCGCGGTCTCGCTAATTTTCACGCCTCCGCTGACATTTACAAACACATCATAATGCCCAAGTGGAATTTCAAGTTTGCGCTCTAACAAAGCCAAAAGCATATCAAGGCGGTTTTTCTCATAGCCTGTAGCACTTCGCTTAGGGTAAGAGCTTTCACAAACTAAGGCTTGAATTTCTAAAAC
>CAZWYE010000026.1:0-17285 GCA_964637895.1 uncultured Campylobacter sp.
TCATCTCCATATCTTTTTTATCCGCAGGGCTCATTTCTTTAACTCAGGGCATAGGAATTTTATTTGGCGCAAATTTAGGAAATTCCGCAGGTTCTTGGCTTATTGTTGGACTTACAAGCATTAATATCTCAGTCCTTGCAACGCCTCTTATAGTAATCGGGGTTTTGCTCTTTTTTCAAAAAGACAATCTTTTCAAGGGCATTGGAATGATCTTTGTTGGCATTGGTTTTTTCTTTTTGGGTGTGGATTATATCAAAAATGGCTTTGAAAGCGTTAAGCACATTTTAGACCTATCAAGGTTTAATTTCGATGGTTTTAAAGGCGTTTTGATCTTTGTAGGACTAGGCGCTTTGCTTACCGGAGTGGTGCAATCAAGCCACGCGACTTTGGCAATAATCATAGCCGCTTTAATCTCCGGTCAAATTCACTACGAAAACGCCCTTGCAGCGACTTTGGGAACGAGCGTTGGTGGCGTGGTTACGGCTTTGTTAGCGTCTTTAAGTGCGAGCATAGACGGGAAAAAACTAGCCCTTGCAAATTGTGTTTTTAACTTCGGAATCGCCCTTGTGGTTATAGCTTTGTTTCCGTATTTCGTGCATTTGGTGGATTTTACCGCCTCTTTTATGGGTATAAGTAGCGAGGCTTTAAAAACCGCTTTGTTTCATACCTTGTTTAATCTTGCAGCCATCTTGCTCTTTAGTGCTTTTATCGATAAAATCGTGCTTTTATTGGATAAATTCGTAAAAGATTCTAAGGACAAATATATGGATAAACCTTTGTATTTAGACCCAAACCTCGTGCAATACACCGACACGGCGATTGAGGCTTTAAGGGAGGAGAGTGAGCATTTGTGCGACAATGCTTGTAAGATTATTGCTCATACCATAGGCTTTAAACGAAGCGACATAAGGGGAAAGAGAAGTTTTGACGAGCTTATTGAAACAGAAAAGTGGATTTATAAAAAAGATATGGATTTGGATTATTTGTATAAGATTAAGATTAAGGTGCTTTTTGAGGCTATTTTGGACTTTTCTACTAAGATGCAATCTTACAATAACGATGAGGGGAAAAACAGGGAAATTTTCACCATTAAAATGGCTGTGAAAAATTTAACCGAAACGACAAAAGACTTAAAAATCATTCAAAAAAATATGAAAAAATACTCCTTTTCACCAAACCACGAACTCGCCAAGCAGTATAATGCGATGAGAAAAAATTTGGGCGAACTTTTAAGAAGTATCGAGGAATTTAAGATTATGGATATGGATAAAAAATATCTTATTATCAAAAATTTCGCAAAGGCTAAGGAGATTCTTAAAGAAGCCGACGCTCAAGTGCTAAAACTGGTAGAAACCTTAATAGCCGATAAAAAAATCACCGCCGCGGAAGGAATTTCTATACTAAATGACAGCTCTTTTATAGAAAAAATTTCAAGAGAGATTATAGAAGCTGTGGAGATTATTTATGCAAGCGATGTGCAAGAGCTTGAAGAGGAGCTTGATGAAGAGAGCAAAGAAAGTGCTTAAAAAAGCACTTCTCCTTGCACGATATGATGCTTTATCACACCAAAAAGCGTATCTTTTGCATAAAGTGAGCTTGAATTTGGTTTAAAGCTTTGTTTTTCGTCAAAAAGCACGAAATTTGCTTCTTTTTTAACCTTAAGCTCTCCTGCATTTAAGCCTAAAAATTTAGAAGCATTAAGGCTTGTAAATTTGCAAAGTTCCTGCCAAGATAAAAGCTTTTCTTTCACTAAAAAAGTATAACAAAGGCTGATAAATTCACAAATGCTATGAATTCCAAACGCCGCTTCATCAAAAGCAAGGTCTTTTAAAGAAATAGATTTTGGGCTATGCATCGCACTTAAAAATGTGATTTTTCCTTGCTTAAGAGCGTTTTTAAGAAAGTTTTTATCATCAGTTGAGCGAAGCGGAGGCATAAGCTTAGCTGCGGTATTAAAGCCCTCGCAGTTTTTATCTTCTTTGATTAAATGGTGCAAACCTACCAAAGAAAGCTCTTTTGAAGAGAGCAAATTTAAAGACTCTTTAAGGCTTAAAGAATCAAAAACCACCTTGCTTTTGTAGAATTTCGCAAGTTCTCTCATCTTTGCAAGTTCGCTAAATTCGGCAATCTTACTCATTCCGCTAAGTCCTAGCTCAAAGCTTGTCGCACATTCATTCATCACGCCCTCATCGTCGAATTCTTTATCATAACAACGAACGAAAATAGGCACATCCTTCATCAAAGCATACTGCATACTTGATTTAAGCAAATTCGCATTTTGTGAGCTTTCTAACTCCAAACAAAAAGCACCTTTGTTGATAAGGGTTGCGAGATTTTTATGTTCTTTTGCTTTAATGCTTGGAAAAATTCTAAGCTTTCTTTGCCTTAAATTCTGCAAAAAAAGCTCAAAGCTATCCTCATCAAAGTCCATCACATCGCGCAAAAGTATAGCACTAACTCCGCCCTTTAAACACTCTTTTTCCAAAAGTTCTAAATTCGCAAGAGAGAATTTATCGTTTTTCAAATTCACATTTAAATCCACAAAAGAAGGCAAAAGCGTGAGATTTTTCGCATCTAAAATCTCTTTTTGATTATGCTTAAAGCCACATTCCTCTATAGAAACAATATTTTTCCCCTCTATAACGAGGTCTTTTGGCTCTTTGCCATAAATTCTAGCGTTTTTAATGATCATAGTTTTTCCTAAAAAGCATTTTGTTTGAGTAAATTTTGCGTCGATTTTTTGACATCTTTGCCGTTTAAAATCATCACAATCTCGCTTACAATGGGCGTGTAAATTCCATTTTCTTTAGAAATTTTTTCTATGGCAAAAGCCGTTTTTACGCCCTCTGCGACCTCGTTTAGTTCTTTTAAAATAAAATCAAGTTTTTGATTTTTAGCAAGCATTAAACCCACACGGTAATTACGAGAAAGTTCGCTTGAAGCCGTTAAAAACAAATCTCCAGCCCCGCTAAGCCCTAAAAAAGTCTCCTCCTTAGCTCCAAAAAACTTCCCAAAGCGGTGCATTTCTATAAGCCCTCTTGCTATCAAAGCTGCTCTTGCGTTGTTTCCAAGCTTTAAACCCTCACAAATCCCACTTGCAATAGCTAAAACATTCTTGTAAGCTCCGCAAATTTCAGCCCCGCGCACATCATTATCCACATAAGTTTTAATAAAATCAGGGAAAAACTCCGCAAATTCCTTACAAAGCTCTAAATCAAAGCCGTTAATCATCAAAGCCGTAGGAAGTTTTTGTGAAACCTCACTTGCAAAAGAAGGTCCGCTTAGAACGCAAAATTGCTCTTTTTCTACGAATTCTGCAAAAATTTCATCTAAAAATTTGCAAGTCTCGCTTTCTATACCCTTAGAAGCAACGAGAATTTTTTGTCCTTGATTGCTAAAATGCTCTTTAAGCCAAGAAAAAATCCCTTGAGAGCTTAAAGCAAATACGAGATACTCGCACCTTAAAGCCTCTTTAATGCTTATGAAATTTGCAAAATTTCTAACTGTTCTTGAGCTTATTATGCAAGAATTTTTTATGCTTAAGGTCTTAAATAAAGCACTTCCCCACTTCCCAGCACCGATAATTGCTATCATTAACCAAGCTTTGCTTTTAAAATTTCATTGACCTTTGCAGGATTAAACGCGCCTTTGCCCTCTTTCATAGTCTGCCCTACAAAAAAGCCAAAAAGCTTGTCCTTGCCGCTTTTATATTCTGCGACTTTATCAGCATTTGCCTTTAAAATTTGCTCAACCACAGCCTCAATCGCACTATCATCGCTAACCTGCTTAAGTCCTAATTTATCAACCGCCTCTTCAACGCTAACTTGCGTATTTTCAAAAATAAAAGCCAAAACCTCCTTAGCCGCTTTCGCACTTATGACGCCTTTTTCTATAAAGGAGATTAAAGCCCCTAGTTTTTTTGCATTAACAGGGGAATTTTCTATGCTTAAATCACCTTTTAAAAGTCCCATAAGTTCGGTATTTAGCCAAGTTACGCAAAGTTTTGGATTTAAATTTAAAGAGATTAAGTTTTCAAAAAAGCGACTCATTTCAAGTGAGGATATTAAAATTTCAGCATCATTTTCTTTAATGCCAAAATCTTTTATGAATCTTGCCTTTTTTTCGTCCGGAAGCTCAGGGATTTTTGCCTCTAAAAACTCATCTTTTAAAAGCACGGGCAGCAAGTCAGGGTCTGGAAAATAACGATACTCTGCGGATTCTTCTTTATTTCTCATACTTTTTGTAATTAATTTTGTCGTATCAAAAAGCCTAGTTTCTTGCACTACTTCTTCATCATAAGTGCCATCCTCCCACGCCTCGCTTTGCCTTTTGACCTCGTACTCTATAGCCTTTTGTATAAAGCGGAAAGAATTAAGATTTTTAATCTCCACGCGCGTATAAAGCCTAGTATCTCCTTTAGGGCGTATGCTTACATTTGCGTCACAACGAAAGCTTCCCTCTTGCATATTAGCATCCGATATGTCTAAAAATCTTATAATAGAATGAAGCTTTTTAAGATAAGCCACAGCCTCCTCGCTACTTCTAAGCTCAGGTTCGCTTACAATCTCAAGCAAGGGCGTTCCCGCGCGGTTAAGATCGACCTTTGAAATTTCGTTTTCGTGTATATTTTTACCCGCATCCTCTTCTAAATGAGCCCTTGTAATGCCTATGCGTTTGCTCTCTCCTGCAACATCAATGAAAAGTTCGCCTTTTTCAACGATAGGAATGTCAAACTGCGAAATTTGATAAGCCTTAGGTAGATCCGGATAAAAATAATTTTTGCGGTTAAAAACGCTTTTTTTGTTAATGGTCGCATTCACGGCTTTTCCAAACGAAACGGCTTTTTTCACCGCTTCTTCGTTTAAAACGGGCAAGGCACCGGGCAAGGCAAGGCAGGTAGGGCAGACATTTGTATTAGGAGTTTCTCCAAAAGAGGTCGCACAAGAGCAAAAGATTTTGGTTTTGGTATTAAGTTGAGTATGAACTTCAAGCCCAATGACTACTTCAAACATTCATTTTCCTTAAAAATATTTTCTTAATTCTATCTTTTTTAAATTTAGAAAAGGCTTTAAATTTTCATTTTAGCTTTTTTAATATATAATCTAAAATTTAAATTTAAGGAGAAAAAATGCCTTTACTTGATAGTTTCAAGGTTGATCACACAAAAATGCCAGCTCCAGCAGTGCGTCTTGCTAAGACGATGAAAACGCCAAAGGGCGATGATATTAGCGTGTTTGATTTAAGATTTTGTGTGCCAAATAAGGACATAATGAGCGAAAAAGGAACGCACACTTTAGAACATTTGTTTGCGGGTTTTATGAGGGAGCATTTAAATTCTAATGCGGTTGAGATTATCGATATTTCGCCTATGGGTTGTCGCACGGGCTTTTATATGAGTCTTATAGGAACGCCTAGCGAGAAAGAGGTCGCAAAGGCTTGGGAAAAGGCGATGAAAGACATTTTAAGCGTTGCTTCGCAGGAGCAAATTCCGGAGCTTAATATCTATCAATGCGGAACTTGCAAAATGCACTCGCTTAAAGAAGCACAAGATATTGCTAAAAAGGTCTTAGATAGCGGAATCGGCGTAATGGACAATGAGGCTTTAAAACTTGAAAGCGTGAGCTGAATTTGCTTAAATATGCGGTTTAAAACGAAAAAGTTTGAAGATAAATTGCGAATCTTCAGCTTATTTTAATAAAATTTAGCTTACAATTTCAAGCTAAATTTTGAATCTCAAAGGAGAAAATGAATGAAACTGATGTGCCAGATGTCTATCTAGTGCGTCCTTTGGATTAAGTATTGTGCTTCCAGAGGTCTGAAATTTGGATTGAGGGAAGTATTAAGAAAGCCAAAATCATTGATTTTCTAAGTTGAAACCTTTCTTATAAACAAAGCCTTTCTTAAATCCTTAAATTTGAGGAAAATTGATAAGTTTTAGTGCGGAAAAAGCGTTTGATTTTTGTTACTTATACTCTTGTTTGAGGCGTGTTTTGAAAAATTTTTTCTCACAAAATCTAAATTCCCTCGAAAATTTAAAGTTTAATTTCAAGTTTGGTAAAATTTACCTTAAAAATCCTATGAATTCATAATTAAAAGGAGTATCCACTATGAAAAATTCAATCATCTCTTACCCAAGAATCGGTGCCTTAAGAGAGCTGAAATTCGGCGTTGAGAAGTATTTTAAAAAGCAAAGTTCAAAAGATGAGCTTTTAAGCCTTGCGAAAGATTTAAGAAAAACGCATTGGCAAAGCGTGAAAGAAGCAGGAATTGACTTTGTGCCTTGTAATGACTTTTCGTTTTACGACAATGTCCTTGATGCAGCCGTGCTCTTTAACATAGTAGCAAAGCGTTACAAAGCCTTAAATTTGGACCTTCTTGATGAGTATTTTGCACAAAGTAGAGGCTATCAAGGGCAAAGTGGCGATGTTCTTGCACTTGCTATGAAAAAATGGTTTAATACCAATTATCACTACCTCGTGCCAGAATGCGACGACGCGGAGGCGATTTCTCTTGTTGGGGATAAAATTTTTAAAGAATTTAAAGAGGCAAAAGAGCAAAACATAGACGCAAAGCCTGTTTTAACGGGAATTTTCACACTTTTTAAGCTTATAAATTTTAAAGATGAGGCTACGAAAGAAAAGGCCAAAGAAAGGCTTACAAAAGCCTATATAGCTTTGTTTGAAAGGCTTAACGAGCTTGGGGCAAGTTGGCTTGAGCTTGATGAGCCTTATTTGGTTTATGACCTTGATAAAAGCGAAATTTCTTTGTTCGAGGAGTTTTACAAAGAGCTTCTTAAGCACAAAAAAGGCTTGAAAATTTTGCTTCAAACTTATTTTGGCGATGTGCGCGATATTTATACTAAGCTTTTAGAAAGCGAATTTGATGGCTTGGGGCTTGATTTTATCGAGGGTAAAGAGAGTTTAAATTTGCTTGAAAAACACGGCTTTAGCAAGGATAAAATTTTATTCGCAGGTGTGGTAAATGGCAAAAATATCTACAAAAACGATTACGCAAAAACGCTAAATTTGATACAAAAAATTCAAAAACACGCTCAAAATATAGTCCTAAACACCTCGTGTTCCCTGCTTCACGTGCCTTATAGCACCAAGTATGAAACGAAGCTTGATAAGGCTTATTTGGCACATTTTGCTTACGCAGAGGAAAAACTTAAAGAACTTAAAGAGCTTAAAGAAATTTTACAAAGTCAAAATCCAAGCTCCCACCCGCTCTTACTTCAAAACCAAGAACTTTTCAAATCCGTGCCAAATAGAAACGATGAAAAGGTGCGTCAAAGGGTTGCGAATTTAAAAAGCGAGGATTTTGTAAGAAAGCCTGAATTTAAGGTTCGCGCACAAATTCAAAAAGACTTTTTAAAACTTCCTTTACTGCCAACTACGACCATAGGTTCTTTTCCTCAAAGTGCTGATGTTCGCTCAAATCGCCTTGCTTTTAAACAGCAAAAAATTCCAGCCTCAACCTACACAGAATTTAATCAAAATAAAATCCAAGAATGTATTAAAATTCAAGAAGAAATCGGGCTTGATGTGCTAGTTCACGGAGAATTTGAAAGAAACGATATGGTTGAGTATTTTGGCGAGAATTTGCAAGGCTTTTTATTTACACAAAACGGCTGGGTGCAAAGCTATGGCACAAGGTGCGTTAAGCCTCCTGTGATTTGGGGCGATGTTTCAAGGCTTAAGCCTATTACGGTTTCGTGGGCTAAATTCGCACAAAGTAAAAGCGAAAAAATCGTCAAAGGAATGCTCACAGGTCCTGTAACCATACTTAATTGGTCTTTTCCTAGAGAGGACATAAGCCTTAAAGAAAGCACCGAGCAAATCGCTTTAGCTATAAGAGATGAGGTGCTAGACCTTGAAAATGCAGGCATTAAAATCGTACAAATCGATGAAGCCGCCTTAAGAGAAAAGCTTCCGCTTAGAAAGAGCGATTGGCATAAGGAGTATTTAGATTGGGCTATTCCTGCATTTAACCTCGTTCATAGCGGAGTTAAAGAACAAACGCAAATCCATACGCATATGTGTTATAGCGAATTTAGCGACATACTTAAAGAGATTGACGCAATGGATGCTGATGTCATTTCTTTCGAGGCTTCAAGGTCTAACTTAAGCCTTTTAGATACGCTAAAAGCTGTGAATTTTCAAACAGCTGTGGGTCCGGGCGTTTATGACATACACAGCCCAAGAGTTCCAAGCGTAGATGAGATTAAAGAAACCATTAGGAAAATTCTTGCCAAACTTCCAAAAGAACAAATTTGGATAAATCCGGATTGTGGGCTTAAAACTAGAGGCTATGAGGAGGTTATTGCAAGTCTTAAAAATCTAGTTTTAGCTACAAAAGAGATTAAAGCTGAGCTGGGGATTTAAAAATGGCTTCTCAAACGACTTTTTCTTTTGAAATTTTCCCTCCAAGAAGAGAAGAGAGCATTCATAATCTTGCTGAAATTTTAGAGGATTTAAAGGCTTTAAAGCCTAATTTTATCAGCATTACTTTTGGTGCGGGAGGTTCTGTTAATTCCAAACACACGCTTGAGATTGCAAATTTGGTGCAAAATACGCACCAAATTCCTAGTATAGTGCATTTACCTTGCATTCATCTAAGCAAAGAAAGAGCCTTAGAAATACTAATAAAATGCCAAGAAAAAGGGCTAAAACGCATACTTGCTTTAAGAGGCGATGTGTGTGAGGGAGCGGAAAAAAGCAAGGATTTTTCTTATGCTAGCGATTTGGTGCATTTTATCAAAGAGCAAGGAGAATTTGAAATTTACGCCGCTTGCTACCCTGAAAAACACAATGAAGCAAAGAGCTTTATTGAGGATATTGAGCATTTAAAGATTAAGGTTGATTGTGGGGTGAGTAAGCTTATTACGCAAATGTTTTTCGATAACGAAGATTTTTATAAATTTAGAGAATATTGTGCTTTAAAAGGCATTGAAGTGCCTATTTTAGCAGGGATTATGCCTATTATCAACAAAAGGCAAATTCTTAAAATCACTTCCTTATGCGGGGCGAAAATTCCTCCTAAATTTATGAAAATTTTAGAAAAATACGAGGACAATGCTAGAGCCTTAGAGGACGCAGGAATCGCTTATGCAACCGATCAAATAGTTGATTTGATTGCAAGTGGGGTAAGTGGAATTCACCTTTATACTATGAATAAAAGCAGAGCCACTCAAAAAATCTACGAAGCAACGGCGTATTTGCTTAAACAAGCCTGACTAAATTGTTTAAGAATAATTAAAATAAAAACATATGAAAAAGATCTTGTTTTAAGATTTAAACCACTCAACGCCTCACCTGGCTTCTTGTTTCATCGATAGGTATCTAATATGTTGCCATATTTTCATACCTAGGTATTGCTATCTTTACAAGTGCAATTTTGGGTAATTCCTACTCTAGATTTATCTATTTTTGCTCTATGCCTATCATCAAGCATTCCTAGTCAATAAAGCTACTAAAGAAGCTTAGATTTTTGCTTATAGAGGTTAAATTTTTATAAGTGTGTAAATGGTAAGGTATATTAATATTTTTTTAGAGTAAAGCGTCTAAAATCACTATTTAGCTTAGCTATTCATTAAAATAAACTGATTTAGCCTAACTTACAAAAATAAATTTTCTTTAAAATACCTTAAAATAAGAATAGCTCTATTTTTTGTTTATTAATAATTATTGAGTATAATTAGGCATTTTTAAAAGCTTTATCTAGGCTTTACAAAGGTAAAACGATGAGTAAAATTATGAGAACTATGGACGGAAACGAAGCGGCTGCTTATGCTGCTTATGCCTTTACTGAAGTGGCTGGAATTTATCCTATTACTCCAAGCTCTCCTATGGCGGATTACACGGATATGTGGGCGGCTACAGGAAAGAAAAATTTATTCGGAATGCCTGTTAAGATTATAGAAATGCAAAGCGAAGCCGGTGCTGCAGGTTCGGTTCACGGCTCACTTCAAACAGGGGCTTTAACCACGACTTACACAGCTTCTCAAGGCTTACTTCTTAAAATTCCAAATATGTATAAAATCGCAGGACAGCTCCTACCTTGCGTCATTCATGTTGCAGCAAGGTCTTTAGCCTCGCAAGCCCTTTCTATTTTTGGCGATCATCAAGACATTTACGCAGCAAGAGCTATAGGCTTTGCTATGCTTTGTTCGCATTCGGTGCAAGAGACTATGGATTTAGCCGGAGTGGCTCATTTAGCGGCGATTAGAGGACGCGTTCCTTTTTTGCATTTTTTCGACGGTTTTAGAACAAGCCACGAAATTCAAAAAGTGGAGTTAATGGACTACGCTCATTTTGACCGCCTTTTAGATAGAAAAGCGGTGTGGAATTTTAGGCAGTCGGCTCTAAATCCTGAAAATCCAAAAACCAGAGGCACGGCTCAAAACGACGACATTTATTTTCAAACAAGAGAGTTAGCGAATAGATTTTACGACGCTTTGCCTGATGTGGTGAATGATTATATGCAAGAAATTTCAAAAATCACGGGTAGAATTTATAAGCCTTTTGTGTATTATGGCGATAAAGAACCTGATAGAATTATTATTGCAATGGGCTCGGTTACTCAAACTCTTGAAGAAGTTGTAGATTATCTTAACGCAAAGGGCGAGAAAGTGGGCATTATCAAGGTTTATCTTTACCGCCCTTTCAGTCTTAAGTATTTATTTCAAGTGATGCCAAAATCGGTTAAAAAAATCGCCGTTTTAGATAGAACCAAAGAGTCCGGAAGTCTTGGCGAGCCTCTTTATTTAGACATTCGCGCGGCTTTTTATGATAGCGGACTTTCTCCTGTTATAGTGGGCGGACGATACGGGCTTTCTTCAAAAGATGTTGATCCAGCACAAATGATAGCCGTGTTTGAAAATCTTAAGCTTGAAAAGCCAAAAAACGGCTTTACCGTGGGCATAAACGACGATGTAACAAACACTTCTTTAAAAACCGGAGAGAAAATTTCACTAGGCGATGAAAGCACTATAGAATGCTTATTTTACGGACTTGGAGCGGATGGAACGGTTGGAGCGAATAAAAATTCCATTAAAATCATAGGCGATAAAACAGACTTTTACGCTCAGGCTTATTTTGCCTACGATTCTAAAAAATCCGGAGGCTACACAAGAAGCCATTTAAGATTCTCTAAAAAGCCTATAAGATCGACTTATCTTGTTTCAACGCCTCATTTTATCGCTTGTTCTGTGGCGGCTTATTTAGAAATTTACGATGTTTTAAGCGGAATTCGCAAAGGCGGAACTTTCCTTTTAAACAGCATTTGGAGTGAAAAAGAGACCATAAGACAGCTTCCGAATTTTGTTAAAAAGACCTTAGCGGAAAAAGAGGTGAATTTTTATATCATCAACGCAACTAAACTCGCAAGGGACATAGGACTAGGAAACCGCACAAATACCATTATGCAGTCCGCTTTCTTTAAACTCGCTAAAATCATACCTTACGAAGAAGCACAAAAATATATGAAAGAATTAGCCTACAAATCTTACAGCAAAAAAGGCGATGCCATAGTTGAGATGAATTATAAGGCTATAGATGTGGGAGCTGAGGGACTTGTAAAGGTTGAGGTCGATCCTGCGTGGAAAAATTTAGAAATCAAAGAAAAAGCCCAAAGCAATGCCTACAAAGGCACGGAATTTGTAGAAAAAATCGTCAAGCCTATGAACGCGGCTAAGGGCGATGAGCTGCCTGTTTCGGCGTTTTTAGGTTATGAGGATGGAAGTTTTGAACACGGAACAACAGAGTATGAAAAAAGAGGCGTTGGCGTTATGGTGCCAAGATGGTTGGAGGAAAATTGTATCCAGTGCAATCAATGTGCGTCAGTTTGTCCTCACGCCGTTATCCGTCCGTTTTTAATAGACGAAGAAGAGCTTAAAAACGCTCCGCAAGGCGTTAAAGAACACTCTTTAGAGGCTAAGGGAACTAAGGGTCAAAAGCTTAAATTTAAAATTCAAGTTTCTCCGCTTGATTGCACGGGTTGTGAGCTTTGCGCGCAAGAGTGTCCAACTAAGGAAAAGTCTTTAGTTATGGTTCCTTTGCAAGAAGAAATGGACTTTGGTGAGCAAGAAAATGCGGATTATTTATTTAAGAAAATCAGCTATAAAGACAATATCTTAAACAAAGAAAGCACAAAAGGCATTCAGTTTTCTCAACCTCTTTTTGAATTCCACGGAGCCTGTCCGGGTTGTGGTGAAACGCCTTATATCACGCTTGTAACAAGGCTTTTTGGCGAGAGAATGATAGTTGCAAACGCCACAGGTTGTAGCTCGATTTACGGAGGTTCAGCACCTTCTACGCCTTATAGAAAAAGTGTGAAAAACGGACACGGACCGGCTTGGGCGAATTCTTTATTTGAAGACAATGCAGAATTCGGGCTTGGAATGAAAATCGCAACCGAAAACACAAGACACAGAATAGAAAACATAATGAACGAAAATATGGACTCCGTTTCGAATTCTTTATCCGCTTTGTTTAAAGAATGGATAGCAAACAAAGACAAAGTAGAATCGGTAGAGATTAAGGATAGAATGCTTCCTATCTTAGAGCAAAACAAGCACATAAGAGCGGTTGAGAACATTTTAAATTTAAGAAGCTTTTTAGGCAAGAAATCGCACTGGATTTTTGGCGGCGATGGCTGGGCTTATGATATAGGCTATGGTGGGCTTGATCATGTTTTGGCAAGCGGAGAGGATGTGAATATTTTGGTGCTTGATACGGAGGTGTATTCAAACACGGGCGGACAAAGCTCAAAAGCTTCAAGAACGGGAGCTGTCGCGCAATTTGCCTCCTCAGGAAAGCCTATACAGAAAAAAGACTTAGGGCAAATCGCTATGACCTATGGCTATATCTTTGTCGCACAAGTAAATTCAAGTGCGAATTACAGCCATTTGATTAAGACCTTAATCGCAGCAGAATCTTACAATGGTCCTTCTTTGGTGATTTGCTATTCTCCTTGCATAGCACACGGGATTAAAGGCGGTTTGGGGTATTCGGGCGAACAAGGCGAACTAGCCACAAAATGCGGTTATTGGCCTATTTACACTTACGACCCGCGCCTTGAAAAAGAGGGTAAAAATCCTTTGACTATCGCAAGTAAAGAGCCTGATTGGGAGCTTTATGAGCAGTTTTTGATAAATGAAGTGCGCTATACTTCCCTTAAAAAAGCAAATCCGTCCCACGCTGCAGAGCTTTTTGAACGCAACAAAAAAGACGCTCAACACCGATACAGACAGCTTGTAAGAATAGCTTCGGCAGATTATAGCAACGAAAAGCAAGGATAGGCTTTGAAAAAAATTCTTTGTGCGTTTTTGTGTTTTATAAGCTTGAACGCACAAAGTGATTTTAAGGATTATTTTACGCATTTAGAAAAAAGGCAAGAGTTTGAAATTTCAAAGCTTCAAAGCCCTTTTTTCAACACTAAACTCGAACAAATTTACAAGCTTGAAATTCAAGCCGTGTTCCTTGATAAAGTCAAAATCAACAACACTTGGTATAAGCAAAACGATTTTATTAACGGGGCGCGAATTTCAGCCATAAAACCTAAGCAAATTCTACTAGAATACAACAAAATTACCATTTCTTTAGAGCTTAAAAACAATGATAAAATTTCTATTGATTAAGCTTTTTTTATTCAGCGTTTTTCTTTACGGGGCAGAGGATTGTCAAAAGAGGCTTTTTGATATCAATATAAATGATGATTTAAGCATAGAAGAAAGCCTTGGTGAGCTTGCGAGTTATTGCTCTTTTAGCATAGTTATAAAGGACGATTTGGCTAAAGAAAGGCTTACAGAAAAACAAAAAAGCATTCACATTCATCAAATGAATCTTGATGAAATTTTCAAGCTTTTTCTTACTGAAAACGACCTTTTTTATGAATTTAACTCCAAAGTACTTAAAATTTCAGCCATTGATACGAAAATTTTTAAGATAAGCTATATTACTTCTGTGCGCGAGGGGCAAAGCATTACTAAGGCTTCTGTGGATGCAAAACCCAAACAAGGCGAGTATAATCAAAACGAAGATATAGAGGATAATATGATTAAAAGTATGGAAAAATTTGATTTTTGGCAGAATATAGAACAAGAAATTAACGCCCTTTTAAACTCTACAAAAGGTTTTGCAAAGGACTTTGAAAGCAAGGCTATTATCAATGCTAATGCAGGAATCATCACCATTACAGGCACAAATTCCCAACTTAAAAAGGTGAGAAACTACTTGCAAAAGCTCGAAACCAGACTTAAAAAACAAGCCATTATCGATGTAAGCATTATCGCGGTAAGCTTGAATAAAAGCCATTCTAGCGGGATTAATTGGAATAATTTTAGCTTAGGCGTAAGCTCTCAAACTGCAAACAATGAGGGTTCTTTTATCCAACTTCAAAGCGGTCAAAGCTTTGTGAAAAATTTAGGCTTAAGGGCGGATTTGAATTTTGATTCTGTGCTTAATTTTCTATCACAAAGCGGAGAAACTAAGGTTTTATCAAGCCCGAAACTAATGGCACTTAACAACCAACAAGCCATAATTTCAGTGGGCGATACGATAAATTATCAAGTCAAAGAAAGTGCTAAAGGCACGGAAAACGGCACAACGGTGAGCGAGAGTTTTAGTAATTATTCTATTTTTGTGGGAATTTTGCTTAATATCTTGCCAGAAATTTCAGACGATGATAAAATTATGCTTAGGATAAATCCAAGCCTTAGTGATTTTAAATACCCAGAAGATAATGCAAAGCAAAAAGAACCCCGCACCATAGCACCTGATACCATACAAAAAAAGCTCTCTACTGTCGTGCAGGTTGAAAACAATCAAACCTTAATCTTAGGCGGTTTAATCTCACACAACAAAGGTAGCGACGGCTCTTCAGTGAATTTTTTATCCAAAATTCCCATTTTAGGCTGGTTTTTCGAGGGTTCTAACGAGCTTTCTAATGCAACGGAGATTGTTTTTATCATAACGCCAAGCATAATTAATAACCTCAAAGGCGCACCAAGTCTTAAGGACTTAGGATTTACGCATTATGAATGAGCTTGTGCGTTTAAAAAGCCAAGAAAAAGTGCTTTCAAGGATAAAAGATCTTTTAAAACAAAAAAGCTTCATCTTGCTTTTAGGTAAAAGTGGAAGTGGCAAAACCTTGTTGCTTAAAGAGCTTTGCAAGGAGCTTAAAGCCTTTCATAAAACGCAAAATTTTAAAGACGAAGAGGAATTTCACGCTTTTATCAAGCCTTTTTTACAAGATGAAAACAAGCCCGTGATTTTGCTTGATGAAGTGGGAATGTATGAGGATAAAATCCTTGAAAGCGTGAGAATTTACAGCGATGATTTAAGCTTTGTTTTAAGTTCGCACAAAAGGCTTAAGCTTTTTAAAAAAGAGCATTTTAAAAGCCGCATTAAAGCGGAATTTGTGCTTGAAAATTTGGACTTTGAGGAGTTTGAAAGCTATGTAAGGCTTAAGCATAATCTTCATTTTTCGCAAAAAGAGCTTAAATTTCTTTATAAAATTTACAAAGGAAATTTACGCAATATTGACAAAATGCTTAAGAGTTTTAAAGAACTTCACGCCTTTTACGCAAATAAAAAAAGCATAAGGCATATTTTAAATTTAAGTGCCTTTGAAAACGCGATGTTAGGCTAAAAATGCAAGAAAGAGTAAGAGAATTAGAACTTAATTATAAAAAATACAAAAGAAAAAAAGCCTTAAAGGCTTCATTTTTTGGGATTTTTTTGATTTTATGCGGGGCGGGAATTTATTTTAGTGTTTTATTTTATCAAAAGAAAAATGCCCTTTTTATCGAGGCTTTAGAACAGAAAAAAGAGCTTGAAAAAAGGCTTGAGCTTTCAAAAATAGAGCAGGAAAAAAGCCGAATTTTTAAAGAAAAAATGCAAGAAGAGTTGGAATTTTTAAAGCAAAACGAAGAGGAGCTTAAAGAAAATCACAAAATTCAAATCACTTCAAGCACCCTAAACGCGCCGCTTTTAAAAAAAGCTTTTTATCAAAATCCAAGCTTTGAAAAGGCTTTGGCTATGGCTAGAATTTATTTTGAAAACAAAGATTATAAAAAGTGCATTTTTTGGGCTTTAAAGGCGAACGAACTTGATAGTGCTTCAAAGGAGACTTGGTTTTTATTTAGCAGAGCTAAAGAGGCTTTGGGTGAGAATGAAGACGCTCATAAGGCTGTGCAGTTTTATGAGGAGTATTACGGCTTTTTAGGGGATAAAGAGTGAGGGAACTTCTAGCAAATTTAGGACTTTCTAGAGAGAATTTTAATTTTTATGAGGCAAAAGAGTCTTTATTTGAGCTTTATCTTAAGGATAAATTAAATTTAGATGAACTTTACTTAGAGCTTGGTTTAAAAAGCGAGGATTTTTTAAAGGCTTTAGCAAAGCATTGTAAAATGGACTTTTTTGACATTGAAAACACAGAACAAACTTGCAATATGCCTTTAAATTTGCTTTTAGAATTTCAAATTCTGCCCGTAAAAAGCGACGCAAAAAGCCTTTATATAGCAAGAGCAAAACCCTTTTCTTTAGAGCTTTTAGAAAAAATTCAAAGCCTTTTTAGGGATAAGTTTATAAAAGCCGTTCTTGCTGATTCTTTTAAAATTTCAAAAGAGCTTGAAAAAATCCGCATTAAAGAGGAGCTTAAAAGCTTAAGTTTAAAGATAAAAGCCGAGTGGAGCGAGAATTTAAGACAGGAAAATCAAAGCTCAATCAGCCAAATGTTTGACTTTATCCTTAAAGAAGCTCTAAATTTAAACTCCAGCGATATTCACATAGAAGCAAGAAAAGATGAGGCTTTGATAAGATTTAGAGTCGATGGGGAGCTTAGGTTTTTTTGCATTTTAGATAAAGAAATTTATGGGGCTTTAATCTTTCATATTAAATTTCTAACGCACTTAAATGTAGCCGAGCAACGCAAGGCTCAAGATGGGAATTTCGAGCTTTGTTTAGCAGGGCAAAATTACGATTTTAGAGTTTCTACCCTGCCTTTGCTTTATGGTGAAAGCGTGGTTTTAAGGATACTTAAGCACGATGAGAGTTTTTTAGAGCTTGAAAATCTTCATTTTTTGCCAAGCGATTTAGCCGTGCTTAAAAAAACGCTTAATACTCCTTATGGTATGATTTTAATCACAGGTGCGACAGGAAGTGGCAAGAGCACGACCTTGTATGCGTGTTTAAATGCCCTAAAATCCATAAAGAAAAAGATTATCACCGCAGAAGATCCTATAGAATACAAAATGCAAGGAGTGGAGCAAATTCTTTTAAATC
>CAZWYE010000027.1:0-16489 GCA_964637895.1 uncultured Campylobacter sp.
AAAAGATGCAATTATAGAACTTTGCAAGAGTGCAAAGGACGAAAAAAGCGAGGATTTAGCTAAGGAGATTGGTGATTTTATGCTAAGTTTTAATTCCGTGTGCCTTGCAACGCTTTCACCAAATGGCGAGGCGGTGTGTTCTTACGCTCCTTTTGTAAGTACGCAGTGGGGGAATTTCATTTATATCAGTGAAGCGAGCGAACATTTTGCAAATATAAAAGCCAATCCGCACAACCTAGAGCTTATGTTTTTAGAGGATGAAAGCAAGGCTACGTCGGTTATTCTAAGGAAAAGGCTTCGTTATAGAACAAGAGCGAGTTTTTTAAAAAGGAGCGAACTTTTTGATAAAATTTATGATGAGTTCGAGAGGCAAACGGGTGGAGCAGGTGGCATTAAAACCATACGCAATATGCTTGATTTTCACCTAGTAAAGCTCGAATTTCTCACAGGTCGCTTCGTTAAAGGCTTTGGTCAAGCTTACGATATAAAAGACGACAAAATCACTAACGCAGGTATGAAAAATCCTCATAAATTCCCACACAAATAACTACTATTTTAAGTCTATTTTAGACTTAAAATAGCTTTATTTTGATGGATAATGCTTTATTTAGAGTTTTTGCGTGTAAATTTTGCTTATTTTTGTTATGAGAATTTTATGATTCTTAGACTAGGTTTTATTAAGTTTTACCTCTTCATTATATATTTATCTTGCAAATTGCCTTAAAAACATAGAAAATACTTTAAATTAAACTATTTTTTTAATATTTTAATGATTAATTCTATATAATTGAATTTTCATAGCTTTTGTTTTAGGTTTTAAGAATACAGGAGTGAAAATGCAAAATTATACTTATGATATAGTAGTTATAGGCGGAGGAAACGCGGCTTTATGTGCAGCCTTAAGTGCTATAAATTCAGATAAAAGCTTAAAAATAGCTTTGCTTGAAAGCTCTGCTAAAGAATGGCGTGGTGGAAATTCGCAACACACTAGAAATTTGTGCTCTATGCACAACACGCCAACTGATGTTTTAACAGGAACTTATAGTGAGGATGAGTTTTTCGAAGATGTATTTAAAGTAACAAAAAGGGTCAAACCAATGAGGAATACGCAAGATTTGTTATCTCTAACACTCCTAAGGCTGTGGAATTTGCTAAAAAACACGGAGTAAGATTTCAACCTTCTATGCGTGGAACTTTACATCTAGGACGCACGAACGCTTTTTTTAGGTGGAGGAAAATCTTTAGTTAATGCTTATTTTAACGCAGCAAAAAAACTTGGTGTTGAAATTTTTTATGAATTTGAAGCTTTAGACTTGATTTTTGAGGGTAATTCCTGTAAAGAAGCTTTGGTTTTAGATAAAAACAAAAAACAAGAAGTTAAATTTAAAGCCAAAGCTTTCATTATTGCAAGTGGAGGATTTGAGTCGAATTTAGCTTGGCTTGAAGAAGCTTGGGGAGAAAAAGCCAGGAATTTCATTGTAAGAGGAACGCGTTTTAATGAGGGTAAAATGCTAAAAGCCTTGCAAAAAAATAAAGCTTTTATCATAGGAGATTCCACACAAGCTCATATGGTAGCTATTGATGCAAGAACGCCTAAATACGATGGGGGGGGGGGTATAGCATCAAGAGTAGATTGCGTATCTTTGGGTATAGTGGTAAATAAAAAAGCTAAAAGATTTTACGATGAGGGCGAGGATTTTTGGCCTAAAAGATATGCTATTTGGGGCAGACTTGTTGCAAACGAAGAGGATTAAATTGCATATTCTATCACAGATTCTAAGGTTCAGCATTGCTATATGCCCTCTCTTTTTGAACCTATAATTTCCAATTCTATTGAAGAGCTTGCAAGGAAAATTTCACTTGATGAAAACGAACTTAAAAAAACCGTAGATGAATTTAATAAAAGCGTAATTGATGGAGAATTTAACCATACTGTGCAAGATAATTGCTTTACAAAAGGCTTACAAATTAATAAAACACATTGGGCTTTAAGGCTTGATAAACCATCATTTTACTGCTATCCTTTAAGACCTGGAATAACTTTTACTTATATTGGTGTTAAGGTTGATAAGAATGCAAGGGTATATAAAGACGATGGAAGCTTGTTTGAGAATGTCTTTACAGCAGGTGAAATTATGGCTGGAAATATCCTAACTCAAGGATATGTGGCGGGATTTGGTATGAGTATAGGAACTGTTTTTGGTAAGCTTGCGGGCGAAAATGCTTTAAGATTATTGAAAGGATTGAAATGAAAATAAGCAAAATTTATGAAGAAACGATGAAATCTTGCGTCATTTGCAATTCTTGCAGGTATTGTGAGGGTTTGTGTGCGGTTTTTCCTGCTATGGAGAAAAAAAGGGTGTTTGATTTTAAGGATATGGATTATTTAGCAAATTTATGTCATAACTGCTCAGAGTGCTTTTATGACTGTCAATACGCTCCTCCGCACGAATTTAATGTTTCTATCCCGCAGCAATTTTCCACTCTTAGAAAGCAAAGTTATAAAAAATATGTCTTTCCAAATTTTTTGGGTTTTATCTTCGATAAAAACGCAATTTTAAGCACTATAATTTTAGTCTTGCTTTTCTTTGGGGGATTTTATCTTTCTTTTGGAGGTAAAAGCTCACAAAATAGCGATTTTTTCGAGCTTATGCCCTATGTTTATATGGTAAGTTTATTTAGTATAGTAGGAATTTTAGTGTTTTTAGTTCTTTTTATAAGCATTCTAAGATACTCAAGATCGATTGAGCTTAAAAATGTGAGTTTTAAAGCCTTTATTCAAACCTTAAAAGACGCTTTGAGTCTTAAATATCTTGGCGGACATAAAAACGAGGGTTGTACCTATCCAAACGAAACGAGGACTAGAGTGAGAAAATTGTTTCATCATCTTAGTGCTTATGGTTTTATTCTTTGCTTTATCGCTACTTCTTTGGCGGCGTTTTACCATCATTTTTTAGGCTTAAGTGCTCCTTATGATTTCACTCAAATGCCTAAACTTTTTGGCTTCGTTGGCGGAGTTTTGCTTTGCATTGGAAGCTTAGGCTTGTTTTTCTTAAAATTAATTGCAGATAAAAACATCATGGATGAGGATAGTGCTAAAATAGACTATGTGTTTATTTTAATGCTTTTTATAGTAAGTTTTAGCGGACTTTTGCTAATGTTTTTAAGGTAAAGTGCATATTTAGCACCCTTGCTTTGGTTTCATTTAAGCTGTGTTTTAAGCCTTTTTATTCTTATGCCTTATTCTAAATTCGTGCATATTTTTTACCGCTTTATAGCCCTTTTGAAATTTAATACCGAAGAAGAGTATTAAATAAGCAAACTTGCTTGTATAAAAGGAACTTGCTTGGCATTTGGTACGAAAAGCCAAGCTTTTTCCTTAAAATTTTTGAGCTTTTCTCACTTCTGTGATGCTTTTTCCGCCAAGTCCGTAATTATCCGTGCAAATTTCATCGATAATCACCACGGTTGAAGCCTTGTTTTTGTTTAAAACCTTAGCTAAAAGTTCGGTTATACCCTCTATTATTTCTTCTTTTTGTTTGGTTGTTGGTTCGCCATTTTCTTTAGTGATTCTTACATTGACAAAAGGCATAAAAACTCCTTGAAATTTTTAAGCTTATTTTATCTTTTTTGCGTTAAACCAAAGATTTTTTCATAAAATTTTATAAGCCTTTTAAGTTTAAATTTTGTAAAATCAAAGCTATGGAAAAAAACACGAATTTAAGGCTTCTTTTAGTTTTAGTAAGCATAGATTTTCTCGCATTAGTTTATGGTATAAGCTCACTTAGCATAAGCGAAGATGAGGCAGAAATTTATTTTGGTGAGAAGTCTTTGTTATATTTTATCACGCATTTTAGCACCTTTATTTTAGGGCAGAACGACTTTGGTTTGAGGCTTCCTTTTTTGTTTTTCCATTTTTTAAGTTGTATTTTGCTTTTTTTACTCGCCTTAAAATACACCAAAACCCAAAACGACGCCATTTTAGCGCTTTTGCTTTTTATTTTGCTTCCGGGTTCGGTAGCGAGTGCTTTGCTGGTAAATCAAGCTTCTTTAGTGATTTTACTAAGCCTTGCCATACTTTGCGCTTACGAGTATAACAAGCAAATTCTTTTTTATGTGCTTTTAATCCTTGCCTTGTTCGTGGATAAGTCCTTTAATATCTTGTTTTTGACCTTTTTCTTTTTTGGAATTTATAAGAAAAATCCCCGACTTTTCACGCTTTCTTTAGTGCTTTTTGCTCTTTCTTTAGCCTTTTACGGCTTTGAGGTTTCAGGGCGACCTAGAGGGCATTTTTTGGATACTTTAGGCATTTTTGCGGCGTGTTTTTCGCCCTTGATTTTTATTTATTTTTTTTATGTGATTTATCGTTTAAGCTTTAAGGAAAATAAAACTCTGCTTTGGTTTTTAATGAGTGTAACCTTTGTTTTTTGTTCCTTGCTTTCTTTAAGACAGA
This sequence comes from uncultured Campylobacter sp., assembly GCA_964637895.1. Classification (GTDB taxonomy): domain Bacteria; phylum Campylobacterota; class Campylobacteria; order Campylobacterales; family Campylobacteraceae; genus Campylobacter_D. The sequence goes on from CAZWYE010000027.1 coordinate 4,454, forward strand.
AGCTTTTTTTGGAGGAATTCCTACCTTTTTGCGTTATTTCCACGCCTTTGCTCATAAAAACGCTTTTAGAATCTTACCGCGTTCGTTTGCCTGAATTTAGACTTAAATACAAAATTTTCATAGAATGTAGCGTGATTTTCTTGCTCTTTTGTTATGTTTTGATTGTGGGAAATAAATTTTTGTATTATTTTGTAGAGCCAAAAAGGCATTTTGCAAATAATTACCATTTTGCAAAAGAGCTTAGCCTAGAGCTTAAAAAGCAAGATATAAAGGCTGTAAGAGTGGATAAAAGTTTGCAAAAAAGACTTAAATTTTACGGCATAGAAGATAGCAAAATATTTTATTTAAGAAGCCTTGAAAATAAGAAAAATTTAAGCAAAAACAACAAAATCATAGAACTAAAACTTGGCAAAACAAGCAAAATTTACGAGCTTAGAAGCTATGAAAAAAGCCTTTAGCCTTTTAGAATTTGCTTTGGTTGTGTTTATTTTAGCCTTGCTTTTAAGCGTTGTGAATGTGAATTTTTCGAAAAACAAGCTTTTAGAAGGTGCTAAGCAAATTCTAAACGACATTCGCTACACAAGGAATTTAGCCCTAATGCAAGAAGATTTTAGGACGCAAAATTTCGCTGTGGCAAAAAGAGAGTGGTATAAAAGCAAATGGCAGCTTTATTTTATCAAGTCAAGCTTGGCTACGCAAAATCAGCAAACCTACACGATTTTTTTAGATAAAAATGGCGACGGAAACGCAAATTTAGGCAAAACAAATGTCAATGAGGATAGAGAAATCGCCCTTGATGCTATAAATCCTAAAAAACTTATGAATTCAGGTCAAAGCGGAGTTATTTCTAAGGACGATGAAAAGGCGAGTAGGAGATTTAATATAGAGCAGAATTTTGGCATAATTAAGGTTGAATTTAAGGGCTCTTGCGCAGGAACGACGCGCCTTGTTTTTGATGAATTTGGCAGACTTTACGGACCTTTGAAAAATTCTCAATCAAAATTTGATAAAAATCTCTCCTTAAAAAACGAAAAATGCATAATAAAACTCACAGATAAAAACAAGAAAAATCTTTGCATAGTTGTAGAAAATTTAAGCGGATTTGCGTTTATCCCTAAATTTCAAAGCCCTAATATGCAAAATATAGAACTTAGCGACTCGAAATTTAAAGAATGTTCTAAAATTTAGTTTTTATTTACAATTCTTTAATACAATGAAAACACTTTAAAAAAGGACATTTTGTGAAAAAAATTTAGGAATTTCGGCAAGGCTTTATTTTAGCTTTGCTTTTATTATTTTGATTATGCTGATTATAGCTTCTTTTAGTTTGATAACGGTCAATTTTTTAGACACAACTCTAACAACAACCACAGGCGAAAATGCCTTGATTTCACGGCAGACTATAAATTTTAGAGGAAGCGTGCATGATAGATCGATTCTTGTAAGAGACGCTATTTTAGCGACAGATGAGGCGGATTTGCAAAAAACTTTGATGCAGATAAAAAGCTAGAGGACGATTATGCCGGTGCTGAAAAGCAATTACAAGAAATTTTAAAAGGAAATGTAAATGCTGATGTAAAAAATATGGCAGAAGATATAGAAAAAATCAAGACTCAAACCTTTCAAACCTACACAGAAGTTATTGCGAAATTCAAGCAAAACGACACAGCAGGAGCAGAAAAGCTCTTAATGAATAAAGCAAGAGTGCAGTTTATACTTTGGTTAGCAAGCATTAACAAGCTCATAGACTACGAAGAAGAAGCGAACAACGAACTTACCATAATCGCTATTAAACAAGCTGGCTCTTTTAAGGTTATAATGAGCTTTATACTTGTTATAGCGCTTGTGATTTCTTCGATGATTGCGTATTTTATAGTTAGGTATATTAAGAATTTAGTGGGCGGCGAACCAAGCGAGGTTAATCGTATTATTAGCGAGGTTGCAAACGGGAATTTAACGCAAAAAATTCAAACCTCGTATCAAGATAGCATACTATATTCTGTTTATAAAATGCAAGAAAAACTTAGAAGCATTATTCAAAAGATGATTATTATTTCAAACCAACTCAATCAAAAGACAGATTTAGTAGTAAATCGCAATAATTAAACAGAAAAAGCTATGATTATCCAAAGAGAAACCTCGAAAGAATCGGCTCATAAAATTCAAGAAGTAAGTCAAAAAACGCACAATATCTCACAAATCGTGCTTGAAACGGAGCAAAATTCTAAAAACACTGCACAAGTTTGTAAAAGTAACAAAAAGGCTGTTGAAGACACTACAGAACAAATGCAAATTATAGCAGAAAATTCCGCCAAGCTTTCCGAGCAAATTTCATTTTTAAGCGAACACGCTCAAAGTATAGGAACAAGCACGGATTTAATCAGTGAGATTACCGACCAAACTAATCTTTTAGCCTTAAATGCTGCTATTGAAGCTGCGCATGCGGGTGAGGTAGGACGCGGTTTTGCCGTTGTGGCGGATGAAATTCGAAAACTTGCCGAAAAAACAGGCGGTGCAACGGATCAAATCACAATAATTAATAAAAAAATTCAAGAAGAAACGGTAGCTACAGCAAGTGCAATTGAAGAGTCTATACCTTTGATTAACAAGGGTCAAAAGCTAAGCGAGGACATTAGAGACAGCGTTGAGCTTATTTACAATCAAGCAAGCGATAGCCTTACAAAAGCCGAATAAGCGAGCAAGGAGGTGAGCGAACAGGTGAAACTTATGGAGGAGATTGAAAAACAAGTCATTTCAATGGCGGACATTTCCGAACAAACAAAAAAAGCCGTAAGCGAAAACAAGCAAGTAATGCTAGAACTCAAAGAAGTGAGTGATCATTTGCAAGAGGAAATTAAAGTATTTAGAATTTAATATACTTAAAAATCCACTTTTAAAGAGGTGGATTTTTTATTATTTTTAAAAACAAATTTAAATCCAACCCAAGAAGCTAGAATTAGAATTTAAGCTTATATTTTTCTTAAAAAAACGAAATTTAAAGAGATTTTATCTTACATTAATTTAGTTATTTATTATTTAAAAAAAATATTCATATTTTTTTAAATGTGTCGATTTAGGGTTTAGTAAGAAGTTTTAAAAAGGATTTTAAAATGGAAATATCAAAACTTAGCGGACAAATGGATTCAGTGAGGCAGCAAGCAGATGTAGCAACAAGTTTGCAAAACCAAAGGACTGGGACGGTGAATGCGAATTTTAACCCTACTCAAGCACAAGTAGGCTCGAGTTTAAATCAGCAAAAAAACGACGAGCAAAAGCAGAGCTTAAACGAGCAGCTAAATGATGTCGTTAAGGAGCTTAATCAGCAAATGGATTATCTAAATACCAATGTTAGATTTGGCTTTAGTGATGATATTAATGCTATGTATGTAACCATTTCAGAAATAAATACAGGAAAAGAAATTCGTCAAATTCCAGCCGAAGAAGCGATAAAACTAACTAAATATTTTAGAGATGCGATAGGTCTGATTTTCGATAAGGAGAGCTAAGATGGCATTAGGAGCGTTGTCAAGTTTAGGATTTGGTTCAGGTGTCTTAGAGCAAGATGTTATAGATAAACTCAAAAAAGCAGAAGAGGACTCTCGCTTAAGCCTTTACACGAAAAAGATAGAGAGCAACACGACTAAACAAAAAGACATAGCCGAACTTTTAACCAAACTTTCAAGCTTTAGAAGCTCGGTTTCATCTCTTGGAGATGCGGTGATTTTTGCAAAAAGAAAGGTTGTTTCAAGCGTTACTACTAATCCTCCTGCGGATTTAAGCGTAAGTAGCGGTGTGAATGTTCAAAGTATGAGGGTTAATGTTACTCAACTTGCACAAAAAGATGTGTTTCAAAGCAAAGCCCTTGCGAACGAAAACGGCTATGTTAATGGCTCTTTAGGTGCGAATGAAAATGTGGATTTGACCTTTTTTCAAGGCGGAAAAGAATACAAAGTTACAATCAATGGTAACACAACTTACAAAGAACTTGCCGAGAAAATCACAGAAGCAAGCGATGGAAATATAGTCGCTAAGATTGTAAATACCGGCGAAAAAGGTGAGCCTTATAGACTTACTTTGACAAGTAAAGAAACGGGCGAGAATAACGCTATTACTTTCTTTCCGGGTTCAAAAGACGCCGATGGAAACTATACGAACGCAGATTCTAAGGCTAAGGATATTTTTAGCAATCTTGGCTGGGAGCTTGATGAAAGCACGGGAGATCTAGGTAAAAAAGTAGGTTATACTATTAAAGACGACGCGAACGATCCTAAATTCCACTTGCAAAGTGCGCAAAATGCAGAATTTACGCTTGATGGTATCAAAATGGTAAGATCTAGCAATACCATCACGGATTTAGGCGTAGGCATAACCTTAACCTTAAATTCAACCGGCGAGATAAATTTCGATGTCCAGCAAGATAATAGTGCGGTCAATGAAGAAATGCAAAAGCTCGTCGATGCTTTTAACGACCTTGTGATAAATCTCAATGCTGCGACCGATTTTAACAGCGAAAGTGGCACGGCAGGAAGTTTGCAAGGCGTTTCTGAGGTAAATAGCATAAGATCAAGCATTATAGATTCTCTTTTTAAATCCCAACTTGTCAATGGAAAAGTTATAGACGAAAACGGAAACGAGGTTGAAACTAAGGTTATGCTTTCTTTGCAAGACTTTGGTTTAAATCTTAATGAAAGCGGGAATTTGACTTTTGATCAGTCTAAATTTGATGAAAAGGTTAAAGAACTAGGCTCTGATTTTGTGGAGAGCTTTTTTGCTGGGGTTACAAGATACGAGGAAATGTCTTATACTAGCGATTTGATTAAAGAGGGTAGCCTTGATAAATACCTTGATCCTACTGGGCAAGACCCTGATGCGGGATTGCTTTTTGAAAAGGGCAAATTTATTATTGAATTTGACGGGCAAAGCTATGATTTATCGCGCAATAAAGACGGAACGACTTTTAGGCTTACCGGAACCACCGAGCAAGAAATGCTTAATAATCTTATCAATCATATCAAAGATTTAGGCATAGAGGGCTTAAATGTCAAAATAGAACAATACGATAAAAACAACGAAAAAGGCTTTAACATTAAATTCACAAGCGATAGCGGTGGCGATTTTGCTATAAAAGGCGATAAAGATTTCCTTAAGCAATTTGGTCTTAGCGAGACGAGTATCGCTGCAAAGCCTATCGAGGGTATGGGTGTTTTTGCGAAGCTTAAATCCGTTGTTGATGGAATCAGTGGAACTAATGGAAGTTTGAAAAAATACGACGAAAGCCTCACTAAGGACACGAAATCCTTAAACGAAGCTAAAGAAAGCACTCAAGAAATGATAAATAAAAGATACGAAACTATGCAAAATCAGTGGCTTTTATACGAAAGTATCTTAAACAAGCTTAATGGCCAACTTCTTGCGGTTCAAAATATGATTAACGCAAGTAATCAGTCAAGCAATAATAGTTAAGGATAAATAATGCAAAACAATTTAGCTTATAGTGCGTATTCGCAAAATCAAGTAGGCATAGAATCCCCTCAAAGACTCATAGAAATGCTCTATGAGGGAATTTTAAGATTTTGCTCTAGGGTAAAGATTGCCATAAGAAATGAAGATATCGAGCAAAGAGTGTATTTTATCAAAAGAGTCACAGCTATTTTCATCGAGCTTATTAACAATCTCGACTACGAAAAAGGTGGCGAGGTGGCTCATTATTTAAGCGGACTTTACACGAGAGAAATTCAGCTTCTTTCTTTGGCAAATTTAGAAAATAATGAAACAAGAATCGACGAAGTTATCAATGTTACCAAAGGACTTTTAGAAGCTTGGCGGGATGTGCATAGCGATGAAAACTTGGACTCATAGATTCAAACTCGCCCTTCTTAAAGAAGAGCTTGAAACTTTAAATGAATTGCTTGATAGTGTTGATTATAAGGAAGTGGATTTAAACGAAGCAAAAAGCCTTATAGAAGAAGCTATCAAGCTTGTAAAACAAAAAAAACACGCTCAAGCTGCTGAAATTCAAAAATTCCAAAAAGCCATAAAATATATCAAAGCATAGCGATAAGCCGAGTTCTGTCGTGAATGCTCATTTATCTAGTTTTGTTTTTGCAAACAAAATCAAGCGAAAGGTTTAAATAAAGACTTCAACCACCCTTTCTTGCTGCGAATTGGGTTTGCATAGCCGACTTTGTCTCCAAAATCGCTGGTAGGCTCTTACCCTGCCGTTTCACCTTTTCCACTAAATGCGGTAGTTTGCTTTCTGTTGCACTTTCCCTTAGGTCGCCCTAGCCATCTGTTAGATGGAATTCTTGTCTTTTGCAGCTCGGACTTTCCTCTTCATAAAGAAGTGAGCATTTACTATGCTTTGAGAGATAATTATAACCAAAAATTGATTTATTTTAACCATAAAATTAAATTTTATTGAATATTTAAAATTAAATTTGCTAAAATGAGATTTTATTTTTTGTAAAGGAAAAATTATGGCTTCTTATTCCATGGGCGATTTAAAAAAAGGTTTGAAAATAGAACTTGATGGAATTCCGTTTAAAATCGTAGAATATCAGCATGTAAAACCGGGCAAGGGTCCGGCTTTTGTGCGTGTTAAAATCAAGTCTTTTATAGATGGCAAGGTCTTAGAAAAAACCATTCACGCAGGCGATAAATGCGAGGCTCCAAATTTAGAAAACAAAACTATGCAGTATCTTTACGATGATGGTGAGAATTGTCAGTTTATGGACACTCAAAGCTACGAGCAAGTTGCTATTTCCGATGAAGATGTGGGCGAGGCTAAAAAATGGATGCTTGATGGAACTATGGTTGAGGTGCTTTTTCACAACGGCAAGGCTATAGGTGTGGAAGTTCCGCAGGTTGTCGAGCTTAAAATCATCGAAACTGCACCTAATTTTAGAGGCGACACGCAAGGTTCGAACAAAAAGCCAGCCACGCTTGAAACGGGAGCGGTCGTGCAAATCCCTTTTCATGTGCTAGAAGGCGAGGTTATACGCGTTGATACCACAAGAGGCGAATACATAGAAAGAGCTAGTAAATAAAAGTTTTTAATGTTAAATTAAGGTTGGAAAAATGGGAAACATAAGAGGTTTTTTGGATTTTAAAAGAGTGGATTTAAAAAAGCTTTCGCCTAAGGAGAGGGTGTTAAATTTTAAAGAATTTACAAAGCCTTTGAGCAAAAAAGAGCAAGAACTTCAAGGCGGTCGTTGTATGGATTGTGGTGTGGCGTTTTGTCATACAGGCACTTTATCGCAGGGCAAAGAAGTAGGCTGTCCTCTTAATAATCTTATCCCCGAGTGGAACGACCTTATTTACCGCTCTTTGTGGAAAGAAGCTTACGAAAGGCTTGATTTGACTAATCCTTTTCCTGAATTTACCGGCCGGGTTTGTCCTGCACCTTGTGAGGATTCTTGTGTTTGTGCGATCAATGGAGTAAGCGTAAGCATTAAAAATAACGAACTTGCTATCATAGAAAACGCCTTTAAAGAGGACTTTGTCAAGGCAAATCCTCCTAAAAAACACAACGGCAGAAAAATCGCCGTCATAGGAAGCGGACCTGCGGGTTTAAGTTGTGGCTGTACTTTGAATTCCTTAGGTTACAAGGTGAGTATTTTTGAGAGAAGCGACCGCGCCGGTGGGCTTTTAATGTATGGAATCCCCGATATGAAGCTTGAAAAAAGCATAGTTCAAAGGCGTATAGAAGTGCTTAAAAAAGCAGGAGTTGAATTTAAAGTGGGGCAAAATATTGATTCTAAAGATAAGGTTGCTAGGCTTTTAAAAGAATTTGATGCCTTAGTACTTTGCACGGGAGCAAGTGAGCCAATAGACCTTAAAATCGAGGGCAGAGAGCTAAAAGGCATTGAATTTGCTATGGATTTTCTTACTCAAAACACAAAATCCTTACTCGATACCTCAAAACCCGCCACAACGGCAAAGGGCAAGGATGTGCTTGTGATTGGAAGCGGAGATACTAGCGTAGATTGCATAGCCGTAGCCTTAAGACAAGGCGCGAAGTCCATAACGCGTTTTGAGCGCAGCCCTAAAAGGGCTTTAACAAGAAGAGCGGACAATCCTTGGCCTCTAAAAGCAGACATTTTCAAAACAGATTACGGCTTAGAAGAAGCCATAGCCGTGTTTGGCAAGGACCCTAGAGAGTATCAAAAACTTACTCAAAAATTCATAGGCAAAAACGGCGTCGTTCAGGGCGTTTTAGCGAGTGATTTAAAGCAGGAATTTAAAGACGGCAAAAAGATAAATATAGAACTTGCAAACTCGCAAAAGTCTTATAAGGCAGATTTAGTCTTGCTTGCTATGGGATTTTTGGGGACTCAAAAGGAGATTAAGCAGAATTTTGGCGTAAAGCTTGATGAAAAGAACAATGTTTTCACCGAAAATTTCCAAACCAGCCATAAAAAAATCTTTGCCTGCGGAGATGCAAGAATAGGACAATCTTTGGTCGTTTGGGCGATTAAAGACGGGCTTGATTGTGCTTTTGCGGTGCATAAAAGCTTGGAGAAAAATTAATATTTGTTTAAAAATTATTTAAATTTGCTTAATTTGAAATAAAAAGCTTAAAAATCTCTTGCTAACTTCTCTTTTGCTGGTCTAAGAAATTTGATTTTTAAGATTTTAAAAGATGAAGTGAATTAAAATAAGTTATCAGACCTATGAATCACCAAATACCCAAGTATTGCTTTTTTTATTTTATCGGTAGCTATTTATTTAATTATCATATTTTAAACATCTATATTGCTACAAACATAAATTTTGGATAATTACTAAATTTATATATTATTACTCTACTATCAAGCATTGTCAGTTCATAATTTATAATGTCGTCAATGTTTTTGGTCCAAAGGTAAATATCTTGATAATTTTGAGAATAAATTTTATATTTCATAAAATAAAGTTTTAGTATTATACCAATGAATATTTTACTAAAGATGAATGGAAACTATACTTGCGTGGTTTTAAAAATCCTCAAAAACGATTTTAAACTCACCTCGCTTTTTTTGATACAATGCATTTAAAAAGTCTAAAAACGCCACTAAAACACACAAAACAAACAAGAAAATTTAAACGCAAAAAATTAAGCTATGCTTAAATTCTAAATCTCAAAACCTTTTTTTAATTCTACTTGCAAAGCCTTATTTTTTAGGATTTTAAAAGCATTTTGCAGGGGGGATAAAGCCCAGCTCCTGTCTTAAAATATGTGTCAAAATCTTTAAAAAATCGCTTAAAAATGCGTTTAAACTTCGTTTTTACCTACTTTTTGGAGGCTGTGCCAATAATAAAATCAAAACTTCTTTTTAAATGTTCTTTTAAATTTGTTCTTAGTGAGGCGACTTGCTAAAAAAAGCAAAACAAAGCTTTTAAAGCTTATTAAAAGCTAACTTGTGAGGCGATACCAAGCTTTACAAGTTAGCTTTAAGTTAGCAAAAAAGAGCTTAAAAAATTAGCTTATGTGAGGCTAAAGCCAAGAAAAACAAGAATGAAAGCTTTTAGATTTAGCAAAGAAAGCACACAAGGTTAATTTTAAAAGAACAAAAAACGCAAATTTTAAAAACAAAAAAAAGGAGAGATAAAATGCAAACTTTAACGAGTGAGAATTTAAAGGTCTTAAACTCTAAAGAGTTAAGAGAAATACTAAATTTAGACGACTATGAAATTGCCATAAAAGTCGGCAATTTTAGCAATTTTGCAAAGCTATTTTCAGAAAGTTTAAACGAGGCGATACAAAACTTAGAAACGCTCATTAATGAAGATAATGAGGCTTTTAAACAAGAGCCAAAAGAGGACTTAAAAGCTGTAAAAGATAAGTTTTTAATCAAGCTTAACATGACTTATGATTATTTAGAATTTGCTTCTGGTATTTGTCATAATGTTATTTGTTGTTTTGAAATTCACGAAAGAGATAAAAGCGATATATGCGAAAACAGAGATGACTTAGACGAGTTTATAAGAAATATTGAGGATATAATTTTTTATTGTAAGTACGAAAAAACAAGCAGAACTAATCTTAAACATGAAATTATTTTTTTAATAAACAAAATTAAACACTTTAAAGCAAATGTCATTGAATTTTAAATTTTAAGAAAGTAGTTAAAACAAAACTTTAAACAAAAGGAAGCAAAATGAAAAAAAACCCATATTTTAAAATAGAAGAGTTTAAATGTAAATGTGGAAAGTGTGAAATACCAAAAGGTGTGCCCAGCGATAATCTTGTAAATATTTTATGCGAAATAAGAGAACATTATAACGCACCAATTATTATAAATTCTGGTTATAGATGTGCCGAGCATAATGCAAAAGTAGGAGGCGCAAAAACTTCACAGCATACCGTAGGAAGTGCAGCTGATTTTGTTGTTAAAGGTGTAAAGACTAATGATTTACACAGATATGTGCTTGAAAAATACGATAACGAGCCTTTGGGAATAGCGATTAAGCATAACAAAACCAACGAATACGCTGGATTTGTCCATATTGACACGCGCGGGAAAAAAGCACGCTGGACTTATTCTTAAAGGCTTTTTTGTGGGGCGGTAGGGCGGTAGGTATTAGTAAAAGTTGCTTTTTAAAAGCCAATAAAACTCATCAAATAATAAGCTGTTGTAAGTTGCCTTAAAGTGTGCTTAAGGCTTACAATGCAAAACCCGCTTTTAAGCGGACGCAATGGATATGATTTAAAAACCAAGTTTAAAAACTAGCCTTTAAGCACACAAAGGCTAACAAACTTTTTTGAAAGAGTTTTTAAAACTCTAATGCAAATTTTATAAAGGAGAGAAAAAATGTTTAAAAACATTAAAATATACGAGAGAGACGCTGTGTTATATTTTGACTTGAACGCGAACACGAGGCTTTTAAATTTAGTTAAGCTTAAAGGCGAGGATGCATTTAGTGACTTTTTACCTAGTAAAAAAGATACTTATAAACGGCTTAGATTTTCAAGCACACTAAATAAGGACGCTTTTAACTTTTTACAAAGTAATGCTAAAAGTTTAATTAAAACATACCTTTTAAAAGGCAATAGCGATTTTAAAAGGCTTTTTAATGTGGGCTTTAATGATGAGTTTAGCTTTAAATTCTATTCAATCCAGCTTTTAAAGCAGAACAATGGTCTTAAACAAAACACGCAAAGAAGTATCAAAAACGCCTTAAGTGTGATTAATGCTTTTTTTAAAGATAAAAACATTAAAAGCATTGATAAAAACGAAATTTTAAGCTTTTACGAGTTTTTAGAAAACACACGCAAAAAAAGCACGATTAAAATTTATATGAATATTTTAGACAGGCTGTTAAATTTAGCCTTAGAAAATGGTGTGATTGATAAAAATCCATTTTTTAACAAGAAATATTCTAAGGTCTTAAATAACGATGAAAAAGCCTTAAATCCTTTTAGTGAAAGTGAAATAATAACACTTTTAAAACAACGGGGCGATATAGGGTTATATCTAAAAATAGCACTTTTAACCGGTGCAAGAAGCGGCGAAATTTTAGCCTTAAGATTTAGCGATTTTGACTTTAAGAATTTAAAAATCAACATAAACAAAGCACATTCTAAAGCTAACGGTTTAAGCACTCCAAAAACAAGAAACTCTATAAGAGAGATTGACTGCTTAAAATGTTTAGCCTTTTTTGTAGAAAAAGAAAAAGAAAAAAGAGAAGCTAAAGAAAAAGACCTTATATTTACAGACCAAAAAGGCGAGGCTATTTTGCAATTTGCAAATTCTTACCTAGAAAAAGAATATAAAAGCCTTTTAAAAGCTTTAAATATTGAATACAGACGCGCTTATAATACACGTCATTCTTTTGCAAGTTTAATGTTAAGTAAAAATGAACCGCCTTTATGGGTGAGCTTTATGTTAGGGCATAAAAACACACAGATAACATTTAGCACTTATGCTAAATATATACCGGTTAAAAGACAAAATTATGGAAGCTTCATTGAAAACGAACTTAAAAGCGAGGTTGAACTATGAAAAAGGTGATTTTTAAAAATATAATTAGCCATTATGCAGACATAGCCACGCA
>CAZWYE010000028.1:0-15650 GCA_964637895.1 uncultured Campylobacter sp.
TATCTGTGGCAAGATTTGGCAAGACATAGTCGGTGAACTCTTTAATCTCAAGCTTGTAACCTTCTTTTTCTAAGTCAGGTTTAACTTGCTCTAAAATTTCAGCGTGAGGAACGGGCGTAGCCGCAACTGTTATGGTTTCTAGGGCGTTTAGATTAAGACTTAAAAGACCCGCTAGAAATAAAGTTTTTAGTTTCATTTTTTCTCCTTTTTACGGCTAAGAGCCATTTAAATTTAGTGAAATCTTGCCTGAAATTCCACAACTAAAACCTGAAATTATACTAAAAAAAGCTTAATTTCTTTTGAGTTTGTAAAGAAAAGTCAAGATTAAAAAACCTGTTAAAATCGCTTCAAAAAAGAAAGTTTGATTATTTAAAAAAGCATAAAGAAATTTAGCTAAAACAAGCAAGGTTAAGGTTAGTAAGATTAGAATTTCTCTATTATTTTTCGCCCATAAATAAAATAAATTTCCTAAAATTTGCACGATCTGCACCAAAATAAGCAAGATCACAACGGTTTGAATCATCACTTCTTTATTAAATCTCTCATAACCGTAGCGAATCGCCACATCTCCAAGTCCTCCGCCTCCAACCGTTCCAGCAAGGGCTGAAAAACCTATGGTAAAGATCAAGGTAAGAGTAAGTCCGCTTATAATGCTAGGCAGGGCTTCTACGAAAAGGACTTTGAAAATGATTTGAAAATCGCTAGTTCCAAAAGATTTTGCCGCTTCGATAACGCCTTTATCGACTTCTTTAAAAGCACTTTCTAGCATTTTTGCTAAATAAGGCGAAATTCCAATAGCCAAAGGCACAGTAGCCGCTGCTGTTCCTATGCTTGTGCCTATGATGATTTTTGAAAGCGGCAGAAGCACGACTATGAGTATGAGAAAAGGAAAGGCGCGCAAAAGATTCGTAAAAAAGTCCAAAACTGCGTAAGCACTTTTGTTTTCTTTTATGCCGTCTTTGCTCCAAATAGCAAGTAAAATTCCCGGAGCCACAGCCAACAAAAAGCCCACAAAAACAGAAACAAAACTCATAAAAATAGTCTCATCTAAGGCTTGTTTAAGTATGTTCTCATAGTTTTGAGAAAAAGTGTAAATGGAATTTAAGCCCACTTCTTTAATGCCCTCAAACGAGCTTTGTTCTATAAATTTGCCTATTCGTTCAAAAAAATCTTTTAAAGCCTCATTCATCAGCCAACTCCCACAAAACTCCGCTTTTTTCGATAAATTCTAAAATTCTTTGCTTGTCTTTTTCGTTTATATTTATGACCAAATTTCCCATAGCAGTGTTATTTAGCCTCTCTATCTTGCCCCAAACTATGCTAAAATCGACATTTAACGACCTTGCCATTGAAGTTACTATGCTATTTTGTGCGATTTCTTTAGGGAAAAAAAGACGAATATTAACCCCGCTTTTTGGTAAAAATTCATTCTCGCATAAGAATTCTTTCATTTTCGCGTTAGGTTTTAAAAAAAGCGCGTCTATCTCGCCTTTTGCTATAATGTGTCCGTGCTCTAGCAAAATCGCCTTTTTAGCGATATCTTTAACCACTTCCATTTCGTGAGTAACTAAAACTACGCTTATGCCAAATTCAGCATTAATCTTAGCGATGAGTTCTAAGATATTTTTTGTTGTATTTGGATCAAGTGCCGAAGTTGCCTCATCGCTAAGTAGAATTTTAGGATTTAAGGCTAAAGCCCTTGCTATCGCAACTCTTTGTTTCTGCCCTCCGCTAAGTTCTCTAGGATAAGCCTTAAGCTTGTTTGAAAGTCCTACAAGCTCTAAAAGCTCATTCACTCTTTTTTTAAGCGCGTCCTCGCTTAGATAATCTTTTTTGAAAAGTTTTGAATAAAATTTCGAGCTTGTATAATGCACTCTTAAAGGCATAGCGACATTTTCAAACACGGATTTTCTATTCATCAGGGCGAAATTTTGAAAAATCATTCCTATGTCTTTTCTAAGATTTATAAGCTCTTTTGGGCTTTTCCTCGCTAAATTCTTAACCTCGCTTCCTAAGACCTCAATGCTTCCCTCCTCATAATTCTCAAGCGCATTAATGCACCGCAAAAGCGTGGATTTTCCAGCACCGCTATGTCCTACTATGGCGTAAATTTCGCCCTTTTTCACTTCCAAAGAAACATTATTTATAACAAGTTCTTTTCCGTAATATTTTTTTAAATTCTTTATCTTAATCAAGCTCAACCTCTCAAATATCCAAGCTCTGCTTCTATTTTTTCAAGCTGAATTTCTAAATTCGCTAAGGCTTGTTTGTTTTGCGTAACAAGCTCTAAAGGCGCGTTTTTTATGAATTTTTCATTGCTTAGCATAGCGTCTAACTTCGTTTTTTCTTTATTTAGCTTTTCTTTTTGTTTTTCTAATCTTGAAAGCATAGGGCTTAAATCTATATTTTCAAGCGCTATAAAAATTTCTAAATTCTCGCTCACATCGCAAAGTGATTTTGGTAATTTTTCGCTCACAAATTCAAGCTCTTCGCACTTTGCAAGCAATATTATAAAATGCGTATAAGGCTTAAGCTCTTTTTCAAAATTTGCGTCATTAAGCTTAATAAAAGCCTTTTTAATCTTAGAATTTCCAAGCTCCGCAAGGCTTTTTGCACGGCGAATTCCTACTATGCTTTCTATTAGCAAAGAAAAAATTTGCTCTATTTTTGCGTCTTTTTCTTTAAAATTTGGATACTTGCTAATCATTATCGAGGGCGAATTTTCAAGGCTTGAACCGCTTAAGAGCTGATATAAATACTCACTTATAAAAGGCATAAAAGGATTTAAAAGCCTTAAAGCTTCCTTAAAAATGCTGCCAAGTTCTTTAACGCTACTTTTTTCAGCCTTGCTAAGTTCTATGCCCCAGTCGCAAAAATCGTCCCAAAAGAATTTATACAAGGTATTTGCCGCGTCGTTAAAGCGGTAGTTGTTTAAATTTTCTCTAGTTTGACTTATGCAAAGCGTGAATTTAGCGTAAATGTATTTTGCCAAAGCACTTTTTATCTGCGTGTTTTCCAAGTCCTCAAAGCTTTTTTCGTTTAAGAGTAGATACTGCGCTGCGTTGTAAATTTTATTTGTGAAATTCCTAACTTGCAAGAGTTTTTCGGCACTAAGCTTTATATCGCGTCCTTGAATGGCTAAAAGTGCAAGGGTAAAACGCAAAATATCAGCACTATGCTCCTCTATGCTTTCGTTTGGATCTATCACATTTCCAAGACTTTTACTCATTTTTCTGCCTTGTTCGTCCTTGACTAAGGCATGCAAATAAATATCCTTAAAAGGCAAGGAATTTAGGGCGTTCGTGCTTTGAAACATCATTCTAGCCACCCAGAAAAATAAAATATCAAAGCCTGTTATAAGCAAGGAATTTGGATAAAATTCCTTTAAATCCTCATCAAACCACAGCTCATTTCTGCCCCAGTTTTTATTCCCCCAGCCTAAAGTACTCATAGCCCAAAGTCCTGAGGAAAACCAAGTATCAAGCACATCGGGATCTTGCGTGAAATTTTCGCCCTTGCATTTTGGACAAAATTTAGGCTCATCTTCACTAGCCCACTCATAAGCACACTCGCAGTAATAAACAGGAATTTGATGACCCCACCAAAGCTGCCTTGAAATGCACCAGTTTTTCAGCTCTTTCATCCAAGCATTAAAGCTATTTACCCAATGACTAGGGTAGAATTTGCACTCTTTTAGGGCGACTTTTTCTATGCTTTCTTTTGCTATCTCTTTTTTCACAAACCATTGCTTTGAAATGTAGGGCTCAACGACATTTCCGCAACGATAGCAGTATCCTACTTGATTTAAATGCTCTTCTATTTTTTCTATAAAGCCTAAATTTTCTAATTTTTGCACGATTTTTTCTCTGGCTTGTAATCTCTCTAAACCTTGAAATTCTAAGCAATGCTCGTTTAAAATTCCCTTTTCGTCAAAAACTTTTATGAATTCTAAATTATGCCTTAAACCAACTTCGTAATCGTTCATATCGTGCGCCGGGGTAACCTTGACAACTCCGCTTCCAAATTCCTTATCCACATAAGAATCAGCGATGATTTTAATGCTTTTTTCACTCAAAGGTAAGATAACTTCTCTGCCCACAAAGGCTTTATACCGCTCATCATCGGGATTTACCATTACAGCCGTATCGCCAAAAAAGGTCTCAGGTCTTGTTGTAGCAACGACGAGAAATTCCTTGCTATCTTTTAAAAAATATCTTAGATAATAAAGTCTGCCCTGATTTTCCTTATAATCAACCTCTATATCGCTAAGTGCGCCATCATGCGTGCACCAGTTAATCATATAATCTCCGCGTTCAATGAGCTTTTTCTCATAAAGTTCCACAAAGGCTTTTTTCACCGCATTTTCAAGCCCTTTATCCATAGTAAAACGAAGGCGGCTCCAAGCAGGAGTGATTCCTAGCGTTCTCATTTGTTCTAAAATTTTGCCCCCGCTTTGTTCTTTCCACTGCCAAATTTTTTCTATGAATTTTTCCCTGCCAAGTTCCTCTTTCTTAATGCCTTGAGCGAGAAGTTGCTTTTCTACGACATTTTGCGTTGCAATCCCTGCGTGATCAAGCCCCGGCTGATACAAAGTGCGAAAGCCGTCCATTCTTTTATAACGAACCATAATATCTTGCAAGGTAAAGGTTAAAGCGTGTCCTATATGTAAACTTCCCGTTACATTAGGTGGAGGCATCATAATGCAAAAATTTTTGCCTTTTTTTTGTATAGCTTTATTAGAATCAAGCTCAAAATAGCCTCTTTGTTCGCAAATTTTATAATAATCTTTTTCTATGCTTTTATCATACATAAATTAACTCTAATTCGTATAAAATATTAAAAATCTACTTTTTTCTACCGACATAAATAGCCTCACAAAATGGAAAAAAGTGTTGAGCTACATTAACTCCGACCTTTAATCTTCTTAAATGCTTCGCAAATTGACTGCCTTTTAAATCGGTTTCTACATCAAAATCTGTTCTTTGAATCACTTCTTCTCTTTTTATCTTATCTCCTATATTTTCAAGGTCTGCTAAATAAGGATTAAGTTGATTCATAGTGATGTATTTATAATTTTTTCTATTGCTTGAAAAAATTATGTCTTTATTGTAAATACTTATACTCATCTCACTTTTTGGAAGCATTTCTATAAAAATACTTAAACTATAACCACTTGAGCGATTATAAATTGGCTCTAGTATATCTTTTAAAAGATTTATTCTATAATTGCTCAACATTTTTCCATTTACAACATAAACTTTTACATATTCTGTGCTTAGTTTTGGTTCTAAACGACTATATTTGCCTCTTTGTTGATATTCTTTTATAGTGCTTAATTGTTCGGTATTTTTTTGCAAGGAGGTTTTTTTAGGCGATTTTTTTGCTTGATTTTTTTGTGATTTTGAAGCTAAATTTAAAGGTTTTGTTTCTTGTGTGCTTATGTTTTTATCTAACGGTATTTGTGTTTTATTTAAATCTTTTTCTTCTTGCATAGTTTTAAAATTTTCTTCATTTTCTTGCAAATGTGCCTTAATATTGCTTTCTTCTAGTGTTTCTTGTTTTAAGGCAGGTTCTTGTGTTTGAATTTTATTTTCTTTTAAAGATTTTTCCTTATCTGAAGAAAAATCTTTATTTTCAACAATAGTTTCTTTTATATTGTTTGTAAGGCTAGAACTTAAAGATTCGTTTATATCTTTCGTATTTTCTAAATCACTTAGATTATAATCTTTCGAAGAATTAGAAAATGCACTATAATCGTATTTAGAATATTCGTTTGTAGAATTAGTGTTTTCAAAAAGATGATAATAAGTCCATCCAAGAACTACTGCAACAACCAAGAGAACTAATATTAAAAGAGAAAAAAAATTTAATTTCATAAGATAATTTCCTTAAAATAAGCAAAATTCAATCCTATATTATACACAAATAAAGGTAAATTTACATTTTTTAAGCAATTTTTTTTTATAATTTTAACTTTTTTAAGGATAGCAATGCCACTTTCTAAACTCAACGAAGAACAACTAAAAGCTGCAACTGCAGAATTTGGACACAATTTAATCATAGCAAGTGCAGGCACGGGCAAAACCTCGACCATAGTCGCAAGAATGGCTTATCTTTTAAATCAAGGCGTAAAGCCCGAAAAAATAATGCTTCTTACCTTTACCAACAAAGCGAGTAAGGAAATGATTTCTCGCCTTAGCTCTCATTTTGATAAAAGCATTATAAACGCCGTTCGTGCAGGAACTTTTCACAGCGTAGCTTATACTTTACTTAAAAAAGCGAATGAAAATTTGGTTTTAAAACAAGCAAGTGAGCTTAAAATTTTACTTAAAAGCCTTTATGAAAAACGAGTTTTTAGTCATTTAGGCGAGTTAAAGCCTTATGCGGCGTCTTATCTTTATGAGCTTTATTCTTTGTTTCAAAACAAAAACGCAAACGGAGATTTTTACACTTGGTTTTGTAAAAATTTCGAAGAACAAAGCATTTATGCCGAAATTTACGAGGATATTTTTAAAGAATACGAGCTTGAAAAAACAAGGTTTAATTATATGGATTTTAACGATTTGCTTATAAAACTTAAAGAACTTTTAAAAACTCAAAAGCACGAATTTGATGAAATTTTAGTCGATGAGTATCAAGACACCAACGCCTTGCAAAGCTCTTTAATCGAGGCGTTTGATAGCAAAAGCCTCTTTTGCGTGGGAGATTATGATCAAAGTATTTATGCTTTTAACGGCGCGGATATTAATATAATAGGCGGTTTTAAGCATAGATTTAAAGACGCAAGAATTTTCTCTCTTAATAAAAACTACCGCTCGAGTAAAAGCATTTTAGCCTTAGCGAACAAAGTGATTTTAAACAACGAAAGGCTTTATCCTAAAGAGCTTGTCGTTACTAGAAATGACGAAGTTAAAACACCCACTTTGCTAAGCTTTGAGGATAATTTTATGCAGTATGAAACCATAGCAAAAAAGATACTTCAAAGCGGGGTTAGTTTTGAGGATATTGCCGTGATTTTTCGTAATAATTCTAGCGCGGACGGCTTAGAACTTGCCTTAAGAGAACAGGGAATTTCAAGCGTTAGAAAAGGAAGCGGGAGTTTTTTTGAAAGCCTTGAGGTTAAAGCCTTTTGTGCTATGCTTTCTTTGGTGGTAAATCCTAAGGATATTATGGCTTTTATTTATTTAATCACAAATTCCACAAAAGGCGTTGGAGCTGTCTTTGCTAAGGAGCTTTTCGATGCTTTACTTAAACTTGGAAAAGGAAATTTGATTCAAGGCTTTTTAAATCCGGATAAAAGCATAAGTTTAGAAAGCGAAAAAAAGAGCAACGCAGACTTAGGGCTTTTTGCAGATTTAGACGAATTTGCGAGTGAGAAAAGGTTTGATTTACAAAGCGAATTTCACTCTCACCCGGTTTTAAAACTTGCTAAAATCAATGAAAACTGCGCTAAAAATTTAGAAAAAATCTACATTTTTTTAAAAAACACAAAAGAAAAACGCTCTTCTTTGAGCGTAATTAAAGAACTTTACGCAAACGAGCTTTTTAAAGAACTTTGCGAAAATATAGCCACAAAAAGAGCTACAAACAAAGCCGGACAGGTTGATTTGCTAAGAAAAAACGAGAATTTAGAAAACATAGTTTCCAAGCTTGAAATTTTAAAAGAATTAAGCAAAAACTACAGCGAAATTTATACTTTTTATAATTTTCTAACCTTAGGTTCGAGCGAGTTAAGCAATGGTAAGGGCGTGAATTTGCTTAGTATTCACGCGAGTAAGGGCTTGGAATTTGATACGGTTTTTGTGGTTGATCTTGCACAAAACCGCTTTCCAAATCAAAAAATTATGCTTAGCTTGGACGAAGAAAGAAGACTTTTTTATGTCGCAGTTACAAGGGCTAAAAATACGCTTTATCTAAGTTATGCAAAGTATGATAGGAACAAAAAAACGCATTATAAACCATCTTGTTTTCTTGTTGAGGCGGGATTTATTAAAGAAAATTTAGCTTAAATTTAATAAATAGAACAAAAATTAATCTTTATTTGCTAAAATTCCTACCTAATTTCAAAAAAGGAGAAAAAATGAGTTCTATAACTTTTAAGGGAAATAAGGTTGCATTGAAAGGACAAGATTTAAAAGTAGGAGATAAAGCACCGCTTGTAAAGCTTAAAGGCAAGGATTTAAGCACTATTGAAGTAGGAAATAAGGCTCAAATTCTGCTTACTATGCCTAGCCTTGATACTGCAGTTTGTGCGAGTGAAACGAGGGAATTTAATAAAAAAATTTCTTCTTATCCGGGCTTTGAAGCGGTGGTTATCACGCTTGATTTGCCTTTTGCTATGGGAAGATTTTGCAGCACAGAAGGCATTGAAAACTTAGTTGTAGCAAGTGATTTTCTTAAGCACGAATTTGGCGAAAAATACGGCGTTATAATGGCTGATGGTGCTCTTGAAGGACTTTATGCAAGAGCGATTTTCGTCGTTAAAGAAGGAAAAATAGTTTATAAGGACATAGTGAGCGAAGTAACGAATTTACCAGACTTTGACAAACTCGATGCTTTCTTAACGAACAAAAGTAGTTGCGGTTGTTCTTGCTCTTGCTAAAAGTTAATTGATTGCAAAGATGGTTTTTAACATCTTTGCTTCTTTTTTTAATGAAAAATATTTATTTAACTCATCACAAAGCTTTCAACCAGTCTTTGAACAAGCAAATTCCAGCCATCGACAAGCACGAAAATGAGTAACTTAAAAGGCAGAGAAATCATTACAGGTGGTAACATCATCATACCCATAGACATTAAAACCGAGCTTACGACCATATCTATAACCAAAAAGGGCAGGTAGATTAAAAAGCCTATTTCAAAAGCAGTTTTAAGCTCTGAAATCATAAAAGCAGGAACAAGAACGCTTAAAGGCACATCGTCTATTGTTTGTGGATTTGGTAAATTTCGTATGCGGTAAAATAAGGCTAAGTCCTTTTCTCTCGTGTTTTTAAGCATAAAGTCCTTAAAAGGCTTTGCGCTTCGGTTAAAAGCCTCCTCATAGCCTATTTCTTCGGCTAAATAAGGCTTTACGCCATCATTATACGACCTTGTTCCCACAGGCTCCATTATAAAAAAGGTCAAAATGAGAGCTAGGCTCACTAAAACCGTGTTTGGCGGCATACTTTGCGTTCCCATAGCTTGTCTTAAAAAAGAAAAAACCACCACAAGACGCAAGAAAGAAGTTACCATAAAAACAAGGCTTGGAGCTAAGGCAAGTATGGTTAAAACTATGATTATATTTAAGGTTGTAACGAGTTGGTTTGGAGTATCTGGTGTGCTAAGGCTTAAATTTACAGTCGGTATTGTCGCTTCAGGAGCGGCAAAAAGAGCAACGCAAAAGATCATTAAGAGAAAAATTTTTTTCAAATCCGCACAACCTTGTTAAAAAATACAAATGTTTTATTTTATCTTTTGCTATTTTAAAATTCGTTTAATTTTCAAAAAGTCGAGCAAATTTTAAATTTAAATTCAGCAAAAAGCTTTGAAATTTTTAACTTTAAAATGCTAAAATTATGCTTTATCTTTAAGGAAAAGCGATGAAAACTTCTGTGGTTATTTTAGCAGCCGGACTTGGCACGAGAATGAAGTCTAAAAAGGCTAAGGTCTTGCAAAAAATTTGTAACAAAAGTATGATTTTACACATTTTGCAAAAGGCTTATGCACTAAGCGATGATGTGAGTGTGGTTTTATCTTACCAAAAAGAGCTTGTTGAAAAAGAAATTTTAGAGCATTTTAGCAAAACACAAATTTTAGAACAAGACTTGCAAAATTTCCCCGGAACTGCAGGAGCACTTAAAAATTTCACTCCAAAATACGAAAAAGTTTTGATTTTGTGCGGTGATATGCCTCTTATTCAAAGTCAAAGCCTTAAAAGATTGCTCGAAAATAAAGCCGATTTTAGCTTAGCGGTTTTTGAAACGAACGAGCCTAAAAGTTATGGCAGGGTGGTTTTTAAAAAAGATGCGGTTAAAAAAATCGTAGAACTTAAAGACGCAAACGAAAAAGAAAAAGCACTTAAAACCTGCAACGCAGGAATTTATGCTATAAATTCCACGCTTTTAAAGCAAATTTTGCCTTTAATAGAAAATAAAAACAAAGCAAAAGAATACTACCTAACAGACGCTATAAAACTTGCAAGAGCAAAAGGTGCTAACGTTAAAGCGGTTTTTGTTGATGAGAAAGAATTTATGGGCGTAAATGATAAATTTGAACTTGCTTTAGCAGAAAGCTTTATGCAAGAAAAGATTAAAGAATATTGGGCGAAAGAGGGCGTTATTTTTCATTTGCCTCAAACTAGCTTTATCGATCCGGATTGTGAATTTATAGGTGAATGTGAGGTGTATGAGAATGTTAGAATCGAGGGTAAAAGCAAGATTATAAACTCCGTTATAAAAAGTTCTTGTGTGATTGAGAATTCTATAGTGGAAAATAGCGATATAGGACCTTTAGCACATTTAAGACCTAAAAGTGAGCTTAAAAATACGCATATTGGCAATTTCGTAGAGTGCAAAAACGCTAAGCTAAACGGGGTGAAAGCGGGGCATTTAAGTTATTTAGGAGATTGTGAGATAGATGAGGGAACTAATATCGGCTGTGGGACTATAACTTGCAATTATGACGGGCTTAAAAAACACAAAACCATTATAGGCAAAAATGTTTTCATAGGCTCAGACACGCAGTTAATCGCTCCTGTAAAAATCGACGATGAAGTATTAATTGCTGCTGGAAGTTGCGTAGATAAAGATGTTAAAAAAGGCTCTTTATTTATCAACCGAGCGGATTCTAAAATCATAAAAGATTATTTTTACAAGAAATTTAAAAAATGAAAACCTTGCTCTTAGCCGTGAGTGGAAGTATAGCCTTTTATAAGGCTTACGAGCTGATTTCTTTATTTAAAAAAGAAAATTTTAAGGTTAAAGTTTTGCTCTCAAAAGGCGTTTTGAAATTTGCAAGTAAGCTAAGCTTTGAAGCCTTAGCCGATGAAGTGCTTTGCGAGGAGAATGAAACTTGGAGCACTTCGTTTAATCATATCGCTTTTAGCAAGGATTGCGACGCTGTTTTGTTCGCTCCTGCAAGCGTAAATTCCATTAATAAACTTGCAAACGGAATTTGCGATAATTTATTCATTCAAACCTTAATGGCGGTTAGCTCAAGGCTTATTATCGCTCCTGCGGCGAATACAAGAATGTATAATCATTTTAGCACTCAGCATTCTTTAAATTTGCTTGAAAAACAAGGAGCCATCGTGATAAAACCGCAACACAAAAAACTTGCGTGCAAAGAAGTAGGCGAGGGTGCTTTAGCCGCAGTTGAGAGCATTTTCGCACTTACAAAAAGGGAGCTTTTAAAGGAGGATTTTTTCGCAAATAAAAGCGTTTTAATCAGTGGCGGAGGAACTAGGGAAAAGATCGACGAAGTGCGTTGTATCAGCAATCTTTCAAGCGGAAAAATGGCAAAAGCCATTGCGGACGCTTTTTATTTTTTAGGTGCAAAAGTTACACTTTTAAGTAGCGTGAAATTCGATACTCCTTACGAACTTGTGGAATTTGAAAGCTCTAAGAATTTAAAAAATCTTTTAGAAAAATTCAAAAACAAGGATTTTTTGATAATGGCCGCAGCGGTAAGCGATTTTATCCCTAAATTCCACAAAGGAAAAATCAAAAAAAAGGACCACCCGCAAGGCTTAGAGCTTAAACTTTTGCCTAATGAGGACCTGCTTAAAACTTGCGATTTTAAGGGTAAAAAAATAGGCTTTAAAATGGAAACAAATTCAAAAAACGCCTTAGAAGAAGCGAAAAAAGCCTTAGCGGAGAAAGAACTTGATATGATTTGTCTTAATGTTTTAGGCAAGGAAAACGCCTTTGGCTCGGCGCAAAATAAGCTTTGTTTCATCACCAAAAACGAGCTTTTAAATTCTGCTTTGAAAAGCAAAGAGGAACTTGGTTTTGAGCTTGCAAGAATGTGTAAAAAATTATGAGTAAGATTAACGCGACCCTGCCCGTGCCTATGAAAGTGCTTGCAAATTCAGGCTTTGGACGCTATACCTTGCTTTTAAACCACAAAAAAATTCAAACCAAAAGTTTGATAGAACTTGAAGTTGGAGCGCAGTATTTAGCAGAGCTTTATACTCAAAAAGGAGGCATAACGCAGTTTAAAAATCTCTTAAAATGCCCGAGTATTCCATACTTTGAAAAGGGACTTGCTTTGATTGTAGAGCTTTTAGAAAAAGAAAGTGATTTTAAAAATTTCATAATTTCAGCACTTTTAGAATGCAAAGATGCAAACGAATATCAAATTTTAAAAGAAATGCTTTTTGCGAGTTTTGAAAACATTTATCATATTCCCTTTGTTTTTGAGAATAAGTCTTGTTTGTTTCAAATGAGAAAAAAAGCGGAATTTGTGGAAATTTATCTTTATTTTAGCGTGTTTGGAGCTTTGAAAATTTTGATAGACAAGGGCGGAATTTCGATTTTTACGCCTTTTTTTAAGGTGCAAAAATTTCTTAATGAAAACTTAAAATTTAGCGTTTTTCAAGACTCTAAGGTCACTCCGCTTTTTGTTTTTAAAAGATTATTTGATTTTAAAGGATAAAAATGAATGAGCTTAAGCACCTTGCTGTTGTGATGGACGGAAATAGGCGTTGGGCGAGGGCTAAGGGATTTTTGGCTAAATTTGGCTATTCGCAGGGTGTGAAAACCTTGCAAAAACTTATGAAAACTTGCATAGAGGAAAAGATTTCGAATTTAAGCCTTTTTGCTTTCAGTACGGAAAATTGGAATAGACCTAAGGAGGAGATTGAGTTTATTTTTAAGCTCTTAAACCGCTGTTTGGACGAGGCTTTGAGCGAATTTCCTAAAAATGATATTAAATTTAAAGGCATAGGAGATTTGTCGCGCCTTGATGAAAATTTAAGAAAAAAAATCGCCTTGCTCGAGGAAAAAACTAAAGAATGTTCCTTACTTTGCGTAAATTTAGCTATAAGTTATGGCGCAAAAGATGAGATAGTAAGGGCGGCAAAACGCACTTTAGAAAATGGTTTGGAGCTTAATGAGGAGAATTTAAGTAAAAATTTAGACTTGCCCTTAGATGTGGATTTACTCTTGCGCGTAGGAAATGCAAAAAGGCTTTCGAATTTCTTACTTTGGCAGTGTGCTTATGCTGAAATTTATTTTAGCGAAACCTTGTTTCCAAGCCTCACAAAAAGGGAATTTAAAAGGATAATCAAAGAGTTTAGAAAAAGAGAGCGCACCTTTGGAAAGTGAAAATTCTATACTTTTAAACGGGTTTTTTAATGTTAATGAATTTTTCTTTTTAAATGAGTTTTTCGCTAGAAATAGAGTAGGAAATTCCAGCATAAGCGAGTTTTGCATCCTTATTTTACTCGCTTTTTTAGGGGCTTCTTTGGCTTCTTTTTGTGCGTGTATGACTTCGCGTTTTTGCGGGAATTTCAAGCTTTTCACCTTGCGTTCTTTTTGCTTTTCTTGCAAGGCTAAGCTTGGAATTTTAGAGCTTGTGCCTGTTTTTTCTTATCTTTTTTTAAAAGCAAAATGCAAACACTGCCACGCAAAAATCCCTTTAAGCCTTTTTTTAAGCGAAATTTTAGGTTCAATTTTACTTTTATTTTGCTTTTATTTAAGCACTAATCTTTACGATTTTTTCATTTTAAGCTTGTTTTTATTTAATCTTTTTTTGCTTTCTCTCATTGATTTAAGGCTTAAAGCTGTGCCTGAATTTTTGCTTTGGAGTGCGTTTTTCTTTGCGTTTTTGTTCGCTTTTGATGAAAAAGAGCTTGTGAGAATCTTTGTTTTTGAGGAGTTTGGCGAGGGATTTTTAAGCCAGAGCACGATTTTTGCGGGATTTATGTTTTTATTTAAGAGTTTTCTAAGCTTTGTAAAGTCCTTTAAAAGTGCCTTAAAAGAAGAAAGTTTGGGCGAAGCAGACCTTATAATCTTAGCTTGTATGGGCGGAATTTTAGGCTTTAAATTCGCATTTTTCGTGCTTTTTATCGCCTGTGTTTTTGCTTTGCCTTTTTTTCTTTTTCAAAAGAAAGTGGCTTTTTTGCCTTTTTTAAGCCTTGCTTTTGTTATAATACTCTTTTACAAAACTTTGGAAATTTAGATGAAACTTACTTATAAATACATTTTAAACCAGTTTTTAAGCACAAATTTGTCGATATTTTTCGTGCTTTTTAGCATAGTTTCGATAGTGTTTTTTATACAAATTGCCAATGTAACTTCTAGCATAGAGATTAGCTTTTTAGACCTTTTAAAGCTTTATAGTTTTATGTTGCCACGCATTTTGATTTTCACCTTGCCCATTACTTTTTTTATTTCTTTAACCTTGGCACTTTTTAGACTTTCTAGGGAAAATGAAAGTATAGTGCTTTTTACTTTGGGCTTTTCTCCTACTTTACTTGCGAAATTTTTCTTAAAAATAGCAGCTTTAATCTCGGCTTTAATGCTTATTGTAGCGTGGATTATGCTTCCTATCGCCTTTGAGCTTCAGGATAATTTCATAGACTATAAAAAAACGCAGATTAAATTTAATTACAAAACCGGCGAATTCGGGCAGAAATTTTTAAACTGGATGATTTTCATAGAAAAAGAAAGCGAAGGAAAATACGAAAATATCATTATGTATCACCCAAAATACAAGAGCACAGACAAAGAACAGCTCATTATCGCTAAAGAAGCTAGGGCTGAATACAAGGACGATAGCATAACTTTTAGGCTTTCTCGTGGCAGGATTTATAATTTTGAAAACAATGAGAATCTTTTCACGGGCGAGTTTGAGGACTTGCTTATAAATACGAAATTTAGCAACGAAAATTTAGGGATAAAGGAGTTTTATCATTATTGGGACGATATTTTCACAAGCCAGAGCAAGGCTAGGGAATTTGTGATTTATACAAGCATTGCTATTTTTCCATTTGCTAGCACACTTTTTGCCTTGTGTTTTGGCATAGTTACTTACCGCTATGAAAGAGGCTTTATTTATCTTGGAATGTTTGGCGTGATCGCCTTTTATTTCGGGCTTTTAAGCACTTTTCACGAGCCTGTGCTTCTTGTTCCTGTTTTGATTTTCTCAAGCGTATTTTTCGCTTCGATAATTTGCTTTAAAAAAATGATTTTAAGCCGCTATTAATGAAGCTAAAACTCGTTTTTTCTTATGATGGCTCGGCATTTTTGGGCTCTGCAAAACAGCCTCACTTAAAAAGCGTGGGAGATTGTTTAGAGGAGGCTTTGGGGCATTTGGGAATTTATGAAAAAATTTTGTTTGCTTCAAGGACGGATAAGGGCGTAAATGCAAGTAGGGCGGTTGCAAGTGTTGAGTGCGGGGAGTTTTTTAAGGATTTAGCTTACCTTAAAAACAAGCTTAACCGCTTTACCCATCCTTACTTGCATATAAAGCAAATTAGCGAAGTTTCAAGCGATTTTGAAGTGCGTTTTCACGCTAGGGCTAGGGAGTATTGCTATGTTTTTTTTCACGGGGAATTTAGCCCCTTTCTTTCAAGATTCGTGCATTTTTATCCTAAATTCGATATAAAAAAAGCGGGTGAAATTTTGAAAATTTTCGAGGGAAAGCACGATTTTAAGTATTTTTGCAAG
>CAZWYE010000029.1:0-15023 GCA_964637895.1 uncultured Campylobacter sp.
CCCCCCCCCCCCCCCCCCCACCCCCCCCCCCCCCCCCCCCCCCCCCCCCCCCCGCTAATCATCAAGCAGCAATTTGGGCTTAAAAACGATGTAAAAGTTGAATACTCAAACGAGCTCAAACAAGAATATTTCTCAACTTACAGGCACATAGCTAAGGAAATAGAACTGCTTAAAAGTGCTGGTTTTACGCAAATTTCAAAATTTGACATTTACGATAAAAAAGCAAACCGCTTTAAAAACACGCATTTTTTCGCCCTCGTCTGCGAATGAGCTTGGAATTTAAAGCGGATTTTGCTTGGGAATTGAAGTTGAGTTAAATTTGAGAATTCTAAGTTTTACTTAAAAAATTTGAGTCAAGTTATGGTTAAGAATTTAAGTTAAGTTTGAAAGTTATTATGTTTGAGAATTTAAGTTAAGTTGTGCTTAAAAGCTTAAGTTAAGTTTAAAAATAAATGAACTTTGTTTGAAATTTAAACTGGGTTTGAAAAAATTAAGGCGAACTTGAAAAATTTAAACCTGGTTTAATTTTTAAAAATGTTTTAAATTTAAAACATTTTAAAATTTAATTTTTAATTTAAATCTTTAAGTTTAAACCAGCTATCAAATTCCGCAAAAGTTTTGTAAAAACTTTAAAATTAAACTCTAAATTCTAAATTTGAAATTCCAAATTTAAAGCCACAAATTCAAATTTTAAAGCAAATTTTTATTAAATTTATAAATCTAAGCTTTAAATTTCAAAACCTTTTTTGAGTCTTTGCTAAATTTCAAAAGACTTTTGAGGTTTTGTTTTGATTAAACGCTCTTAAAAGCCCTAAAGTTCTGCACTTTTTTCTACTTCTTTATAGCTTTCTATGTAATCTCCTACACGCATATCCTCACAACCCTCTATGCCAACACCGCATTCATAGCCCTTTGCGACTTCTTTGACATCGTCTTTAAAACGCTTAAGTGAGCTTACATTGCCCTCAAATACAACAACCCCGTCGCGTATAAGCCTAATCTTAGCCCCACGGTTAATCACGCCCTCGCTCACCATACAACCAGCGATTTGCCCGATTTTTGGCACGGATATAACCTGTCTTATTTGTGCTTGTCCTAGTTGTTCTTCTGAGATTATAGGGCTCATCATACCGCTAAGCAGGGCTTTAACCTCGTCGATTAAGTTATAAATCACATTATAAGTTTTAATCTCCACGCCCTTATCCTTCGCCCTTTCTTTAAGTTCTCCTGTCGGTCTTATGTTAAAACCTAGAACTATGGAATTTTCACTCGCGCTTGCAAGTTCTATATCGCTTTGCGTGATGCCTCCAACTCCGCTGTGAATGATATTGACCTTAATCTCGTCGTTTCTAAGCTTTTCTAAACTCGCTTTTAAAGCTTCCAAAGAGCCTTGCACATCGGCTTTAAGTATGACAGGAAGGGCTTTAAGATTACCTTCTTTAATCTTAGAAGAAAGCTCATCAAGGCTTACTTTAGTAGATTTGCTAAGCTCTTTTTGTCTGTTGTATTCATAAAGCTTTGCGGCGTATTCTCTGGCTTCTTTGTCCGTTTTTACAGCCATTAGAATTTCACCAGCTCCGGCAACCTCGCTAAGTCCTACGATAACTCCGCATTCTCCGGGCTTAATCTCTTTTAAAGCCTTACCTTGATCATCATTCATCGCGCGAATTTTCCCATAAGCCACACCTGCAACGACTATACTTCCTATCTTTAAAGTCCCGTTTTCAACGATAATAGTTGCAACCGCGCCGCGTCCTTTTTGCACAGAGCTTTCTATAATGCTTGCTTTTGCAAAGCTTTTAGGATTAGCTTTAAGCTCTAAAATATCGGCTTGTAAAAGCAAGGTTTCAAGCAAGGCTTCAATACCCTCGCCCGTTTTTGCAGAAACTGGTAAAAATTCATAAGCACCGCCCCATTCAACAGGGATTATATCCATTTCGGCAAGTTGAGTTTTCACCATATCGGCGTTTGCTCCCTCTTTGTCGATTTTATTAATCGCTATGATAATAGGCACATTCGCAGCCTTTGCGTGATTTATAGCTTCTTTGGTTTGAGGCTTGACCCCATCATCGGCTGCAACAACGATAATAACAATATCAGTAATACTTGCTCCCCTTGCACGCATAGCTGTAAAAGCCTCGTGTCCGGGCGTATCTATGAAAGTGATTTTGCGTCCGTTTTTCTCCACCATATAAGCACCAACATGCTGAGTGATTCCTCCAGCCTCCGCACTTGCAACGCGGCTTTTGCGTATGTAATCAAGCAAAGAGGTTTTTCCGTGATCAACATGCCCCATAATAGTAATCACAGGTGCCCTTGCAACTAAGTCCTTTTCATTCTCCTTGCTTTTATAGTCTTTAACATAATCAAAGGCTTTAAATTCATCGACAATCTTAACCTCAACGCCAAATTCATCGGCTAAAATTTCAATAGCCTCCTCGTCTAAAAAATCATTCTTAGTCGTCATAAGCCCTAGCATAAAAAGCTTTGAAATAACCTCGCTCGTATTCTTTTTAAGCTTATCTGCAAATTCATAAACGCGAATTTCTTTAGGTATAGAAATGCTACTTACCGCTTCGTTTTCCTTTCTTTCTACCTTTTTAGGAGCTTTTTTGCGGCTTCTTCTTTGTATGCCGCCCTCGCCGAAATTAAAGGAATTTCCTAAATTTTGACGCAAAATTTGAGGTGGTTTTTTAAGCGTGGTGCTAGGTTTTACTTGCTCTTTTACGCTAAAATCTGGCAAAACGACCTCGTTTTCGTTATCCAAAGAAATATCGGCAAAATCGTGATTGCTAAGAAAGTCCATTTTTTGTGTGCTTTCTTTTTTCACTGCGGGAGTGGATTTTTTCTCTTTTTTCTTTTTTTTTAAATTCTCATCGACATTCGAAAAAATCATAGACAAGCTTAGCTGTTCTTTATTTTGCGGAGCTTTAAGCTCTTCTTTTTTAAGCTCTTCTTTTTCAATGTCCTTTTTTTTCTTCACTATCACAAGTCCGCGTCTTTTCGCTAAAGTCGCACTTGCTATGCTTACAACCTTAGGCTCTTCTTTAGGAGTTTCTTTTGGAATTTCGGCTTTAAGCTCGTTTGGAGGCTCTTTTTTTAAAGCAACTTGCTCTTTTTTAGGCTCTTTAACCGGTGCTTTGCTTTCTTTTTTGGGCTCTTTTTTGCTTTCTTTAGCTTCTTTTTTTTCTTTGCTTTCTTTGCTTTTACTTTCTTTAGTTTTTTTAGCCTTGCTTTCGCTTTTTTCTTTATTTTCTTGCTCTTTTTTGCTCGTTTTTGTGGTTTTTTTCGCAGGACTTGCTTTGGTGCTTTTTTGTAAAAGTTCCGGGATTTTACCGCTTTGAATATATTCGTAAATCGCACCTGCAATCTCCGTTTCTACGGCACTTGAAGCCGATTTTATATCCAAGCCTAATTCCTTAACTTTTTCTAAAATTTCCTTGCTCGAGTATCCTGCTTCGTTTGCGATTTCATAAATTCTAATCTTTGCCATTTAAAACTAGCTCCTTTAAATTCTGGGGATTGATTTTTAGTTTTTTGTAAATTTTAGAAAATGCTTTGTGTAAAATTCTCTCCTCTTTCGCCTTGCAAGTTTGACACAAATAAACCCCGCGACCGAATTTAAATTCCACACAAAGCTCATCTTTAGCAACGCCAAAACGCACTAAAAGTCTTTTTTCAAAACGATTCCTACACACTATGCACATTCTTATAGCTTGATGTTTTTTCAAAATTATATCTTTTTTTTTGGATTTTTCAACAAATTTCAAAGCCTTTATTGTCAAATTCTAAACATTCTACGCGCAAATTTTTAAATTTCTCTTTCATTTTTTCTAAAAGAAAAGGCGCGTCTTCTTCATAAACCAAAGAAAAAAAGCTCGAACCAGAACCTGAAAGTGTGCTCATTAAAGCCCTATTTTCTAAGGCACATTTTTGCACTTCGAAAAGCTCTGGCAAATTTTTCATTCTTTGCATTTGATGAAGCCTGTCTTTGCTTGCAAGGGCTAAAAGCTCGTATTTTTTCTCTAAAAAACAAGCCGTTAAAAAAGAAGAATGAGAGAGATTAAACACGCAATCGCTTAGGCTTAAATGTGCTGGCAAGTCGTTTCTGCTTTGTTCTGTACTCATAATAGCACTAGGAATTGCAACGATAGCCCTTAAATTTGCGTCTATATTTTTTTTAATGCTATAAACCTTTTCATTTTCGCTTATAGAACACACAAAGCCACCAAGAACTGCCGGGGCGATATTGTCCGGATGGGATTCGTATTTTAAAGCTTCGTTTAGAATTTTTTGCTTTTCTATTTTAAAACCACTCATCGCATAAGCACAGGCTATGGCTCCTACTATGGTTGCTGAAGAACTTCCAAGTCCCCTTGATAAAGGGATATTGTTTTTAAAAACAAAGCGGAAATTTTCCTTAGAGCCGCTTAATTTTTCGTAAATTTCGTTAAAAATTCTTACAAAAATATTGTTTTTCTTAAGCTGGATATTCGCGCTTCCCTCGCCACTCACGCTAAGGCTTGAAAGCTTTGCTTTATGAAGTTCTATTTCGTTAAAAAGCTTAAATGCAAGTCCTAAACAATCAAAACCCGGTCCTAAATTCGCGCTCGTAGCAGGAACTAAAATTTTCAAGCTCTATCCTATAACTGCATCTAAAAAATAAAAAGGGATATTATCATTTTTTAGATTAAGCTCTTGTAAATTTTGAGGCAGAAAAAAAGCCCCGGGCGTGTTTTTTTCTAAAAGAATTCCGCCCTCTTTTAAAACGAAGCATAAATTTTTATTCGCACTTATGGGTTTAAAGCCGTTAAGCTCGAAACCACTTACGGCAAAAAGAGGGATGTTTTTAACCAAACTTAGAGTTTTTAAACAAACAAAAGATATTTTAATCCCCATAAATGAACCCGGTCCGTTTGCGTAAATAAGGCTTGAAAACTCAAATTCGCTAAGCAAAACTTTTAAAATTCTTGGCACGAAAATGTCCGCTTTTTCCTCGCTTTTAAAGCTTTTTATAAGCTTTTTATCCTCATAAATTCCAAGCATTAAAGGCTTAGAAAGCCCGTTGAGTAAAAGTTCGAATTTTTTTATGCAAACACCTTTTCGTAAGTCTTGCTTGAAGCTTTATCAAGGCTTAGCACTTCATAAGCATCTTTATCTGCTAATAAGGCTTTAGTAAGGAGGTGATTTAGATGATGGCTTCCTGCATAAGAGATATAATCGCCAAAAACACGGCACCCAAGCAAGGTTAGATCGCCGATTGCGTCTAAAATTTTATGACGCACAAATTCGTCTTTAAATCTTAGCCCTTCCGGATTTAAAATACGGTTTTCATCAACTACTATGGTATTTTCTAAACTTCCGCCAAGTGCTAGATTCATAGCCCTTAAAGCCTTAACATCTTTTAAAAAGCCAAAGGTTCTTGCTCTTGCAATTTCTTCTATATAATTTTTCTTGCTAAATTCAAAGCAGTAATTTTGTTCGCCAATAACAGCATTATCGAATTTAATCGTATAATTAATCTTAGGAACCTTAGTAGGTATGAGCTTTACAAATTTATGCCCGTCTTTTACTTCTACGGGCTTTTTAATGACTATGATTTTTTTAGCCACGTCAAGTTCTTTCACTCCGGCTTCATCAAGCATCATACAAAAACTAATGCTACTTCCATCCATTACCGGTGCTTCGTTTGCGTTTAAAACTATGCGGACATTATCGATTCCATAGGCGTTAATCGCACTCATTAAATGCTCTATTGTAGAAACAAAGCCTCTTTCATCGCCTATAACGGTTGCCATTTGCGTGTTAATGACATTGCTAGGTTCTGCTTTATAGCTTAAATTTAAATCTTTTCTAAAAAAAACTATGCCACTATTTGCTTCTAAAGGTTCAAGTGTCATTTCTATAGGCTCACCCTTGTGAAGTCCCATTCCTACGCCTTTTACGGCTTTTGCTAAAGTTAATTGTTTCATACACCCTCACTTTTTATCTTATTTCTTGCTTCTCTTAAAACCTTGTAAATATTGTTTTCAAGCCATTTTTTATCCTGCCACTGCTCAGGTCTTGTTTCAACGCCTTGCACCAAAACTCCAAAATGCAAATGATCGCCCAAAGCCAAGCCACTTGTTCCTGTATTTGCAATCACCTTTGAAGCCTCTACGAATTCGCCATCACTTACTTCTTTTGAAGAGCAATGCCCATAAAGACTATAAACTCCAAAGCCGTGATAAAGTATCAAATTTAGCCCGTAAATTCCGTTTTCATCGGCAAAAACTACTTGAGCGTTGTTGGAGTTTATGATCGGCGCTTGTGCTACACTTGCAAGATCTAAGCCCATATGATAAGAATCGCTTACAAACTCGCCCTTGTAAGAATAAAATCTATGGTCTGCAAAATCAGCCACCTTAGCCGCGTTTTTAAGCGGTAAGAAAAGATTAAGATGAAAATCCTCAAGCCTTTCTTCTCTAGGTTCGCCACTTATTTTGCGGATTAAATCCTCGTTTGTAATGCGTAAGGTTTCATTGACGAATTTAAATTTACCAAGCAGGTCTAAATGGTTTTCTTTTGGAGCGTAAAAATCAGCTAAATCTGTGATTTTACCCTCTAAGAATTTATCACTTAAACTTATGTTTGAAGTGCGGTATTTGCGGTTTAAAGGCGTGTAATTTATGCTTTGTTCGCTGGTGTTTCCGGCTTTATCATTAGAGACGACAAAGGCTTCAAAGTCCTCCTCGCGTGCATCCCACGCTATTAAAGCTGCATAAAAACCCTCTTTAACAAAGGGAAGTGCTTTAAAGGTTTTGCCGCTTTTTGTTCGTATATAAACCTCGTCTAAATTTTCATCTCTACTTGAGAAAACCACACTCGCCGCACCGCCTTTTTCTATATGATAAGAATGGCTTAGTATGTTGATTTTAGGGCTTTTTTGATCGATCAAAACAAGAATTTGCTTGTTTGTTTTATTTTTGAAATTTAAAAAGCCCTTTTCGCTTACTTCAAGTTCTAAAATATAAGACTTCACAGCCTCTTTATACGCAGTTTTTGGCAGGGTAACTTGCAAACTAAGTTCTTTTTTATCTTGGACTTTTTCATCTAGCAAATTTAGCCCCGTGTCGTTGTTGTCCCTTTTTAGAGTGATTTTGACATTTTTAATCGTGCTTTTTGCACTTTTAACCTCAAGCAAAATAGGGCTTTGAATATTATTATAAATAGTATTTGAGATTAAAATCTGAGGCGATTTTTTTTGTGATAATAAATCGTTATCCCAAACGACAAAAACTCCAAATCCAACAAGCAAAATAAAAAGCAAACTGCTATAAAATTGCGTTTTTCTTCTAGCCCTTCTCACTATAAATATCCTTAAAAAATTGTTTGATTTTATAACCTTTAAGAAAATGTTAGGTTAATATTGCTTTAACGAAAGCGAAATTTTATAGAATTTCTCTAAGTTTATTTGCCTTTGCCATCCAAGTTTTAAGCGCGTCGAAGCTGTTTTCTTGTATCATTTTTTTGCAAGCTTTAAGCTCTTTTTCAAAAAATTCAATGGATTTTAGCACATTGTCTTTATTTTGTTCGAAAATTCCGCCCCACATCGCAGGAGAAGACTTTGCTATACGGCTCATCGCTGTAAAAGAACCCCCGGCTAAATGCACTATGTTTCTTTTGTTTTCCTCTTTCATAACGAAATTTGCTAAAGAAAAGCTAATGATATGCGGTAAATGCGAGATGATCGCGGTGTGATGATCGTGTGCAAAACTATCCATAAAGACGATTTTCATGCCTAAATGAGAAAGAATTTCAACCGCTCTTTTTCTGTGCTCAAAGTCCGCCATTTCGCTATCGCAAAGCACACAAACTGCGTCTTTATAAAGCTCTTTAAAGGCTGCTTTAGGACCGCTATTTTCCGTTCCTGCCATAGGATGGGCAAAAAGCGTTTGTTTGATAAGTTTTTTTGGTAGGGATTCTATAATCTTTCTTTTAGTGCTTCCAAGCTCTATAATGGTCGTGTTTGCAGGAATTTTCTTTAAATCTTGCAGAATTTTAACAATAGCATCAACAGGAGTTGCGATGAAAATAAGGTCGCAAATTTTAAGGTCTTCAAATGCAATAAGCTCGTGGATAAGTCCTAAATTTAGAGCGTCTTTCTCGTTTTGTTTGCTAATATCAAGCCCATAAACCGCACTTATGAGTTTGTTTTCCTTAAGGCAAAGTCCTAAAGAACCGCCGATGAGTCCAAGTCCTATGATTGCGACTTTCATAAATTTTTCCTTAAAATAAGCATGTATTAAATGTTTTTTGTTATTATACTAAACTTTAATTAGTTTTTAGGTAAAAGCGTTATGAAAAAAGTCATTAGCATTGGTATTGTATGCACTTTTTCAAGTGCGGCTATTCTTAAAGAAGTTCATTTTGACGGACTTTATAGTTTATCTTATGATACAGCCCTTAGTGTTGCAGAGTTGAAAATAGGCGAGGAGCTTGATGAAGAAAAGCTTAATTTAGCCATTTCAAATTTGTATAGGCAAAATTATTTTAAAAGTATTGAAGCTAAAGAAGAAAATGGAATTTTAACCTTCACTTTAAGCGAAAAACCAAGCATCGCTAAAATCACCATTACAGGCATAGCATCAAATGATAGAAAACAAATTGAAAGTATTTTAAGTATAAAACGCGGAAGTCTATTTAATGAAGCAAGTATTAATGAAGCAAGTGAAAGAATTAAAGCTTTTTATAATAACCAAAGTTTTTTTGATACTATAGTGGAGTTTAAAGTCAAAACTTTAGAAAATACTTCTGGAGTGGAGCTTGAATTTATAGTTAACCGTGGAGAAAACATCATTATAGATAAAGTTCATCTTAGCGGAAGCAAGGATTTAAGTTATTCGGATCTTGAGCCTACTATAGTTAATAAAGAAAAAGAATTTATGGGCTGGATGTGGGGAAGAAATGATGGGAAGCTCAAAATTTTCGAACTTGCAAATGATAGTGCGAGAATCACCGATGAATATATGAAAAAAGGTTATTTAGATGTGAAAGTTTCCCCTGCTTATCTTAAGACTTATGCGGATATTAATAGAGCTAATTTGACTTATTTTATTAAAGAAAATAAACCTTACAAAGTCTCAAGCATTCGTGTAGAAAACCCTTTGTTTAATGAAGAAGAAAATATTAAAACTGCTAAGGATTTAAAATTAAAAGCTGGAAAAATTATCAATATAGAAAAACTCAGAGAAGATATAAAGACTATAGAAACGCAGAGTGCTGATCTTGGCTATGCTTTCGTTGAGGTTTTTCCAGACCTTCAAAAAGATAGAGAAAATTTAGAGGTTGCTATAGTTTTTAATGTGATTCCTCACGAAAAAGTTCGTATAAGAAATATTGTCATTTCGGGAAATTCTAGAACGGTTGATAGGGTAGTTAGACGCGAACTTTTTATAACAGAAGGAACTCTTTATAACCGTACGGATTTAACAGATTCAAGAAACGCTTTAAGACGAACCTCGTATTTTGAAAATGTAGAAATTAAAGAAAAAAAAGTTAGCGATACGGAAGTGGATTTAGTGGTTGAGGTTAAAGAGGCTTCAACAGGCTCAATAGGTGGTGGAGTAGGATATAGCTCAAGTGATGGGGTGCTTATAAACGCTTCTTTATCTGAAAATAATATATTTGGTTCGGGTATGAAAAGCTCTATTTTTATAGATAAAGGAGATGATACTTTATCCGGACGCATTTCTTTAATAGAACCTAGACTTTTTGATTCGCTTTATAGTTTAGGTGGTTCGCTTTACTCTAATGACTACGATTGGGATAATTATTCTGAAAGAAATTATGGTTTTGATTTGACTTTAGGAAGACAATTTGCAAGATTTTTCAATGCAAGTTTAACTTATAATTTAGAGCAAAGCGATATTTATAATTTAAGCCCAAGATTGCAAATAGCAGGTTATAGACTTGGAAAAACTTACAAAAGCTCTATAACTCCAGCGATTTCCTTTAATAATACAGATGATTTTTACTTGCCTCGCTCAGGAATTATTGCTTCAACTGCCTTTGAGTATGCAGGCGTAGGTGGGGATCAGAAGTTTCTTTCTTCGACTACTAGATTTAATTTTTATCAGGGTTTGGAAGATTATGTAGGTTTTGATCTCATTTATCGTTATAAGGCAAGTTTTTATAAGGTTTGGGACAAGGGCTATTTGCCGATTAATCAAAGAATTTATTTAGGTGGTATGCGTTCGATTAGAGGATATGAAAGTCGTTCTGTAAGTCCTAAAAATATCTTTGGAGATGAGATAGGTGGAACCATAGCTTTTGCTAATTCAGCAGAACTTAGTTTTCCTTTGATTAATAGAATTAAGCTAAGAGGAAGTATGTTTTTTGATTATGGAGCTATAGGTTATAGTAGAATTGATGAAATACAAAGAATGAGTGCGGGACTTGGTATAGAGTGGATTACACCTATAGGTCCTTTACAACTTATTTATGCAAAGCCAATTAATAATAAGCCAGGAGATGATACCAATGTTTTTGAGTTTTCCATAGGAACGAGATTTTAATTAAATAATATATTTTAAATAAAAATTTTTTATAATTTCAAACTAAGCGAGGCGTTTTTATGAATTTTACAGATATTTTTTCCAAGATTAGAAAGAAACAATCAAGCCCTAATGAAGCTCCAAATCACTGGATAAAATGCCCAAGTTGCTACGCTTTAATCTATGATAAAGAAATGCAAAGTTGCTTTAATGTCTGCCCAAAATGTGGTTTTCATATGAGAATTTCAGCAAAGGAAAGGGTTGAGCTTTTAAGTGATGAGGGAAGTTTTGTTGAATTTGATGCGAATTTAGAAGCAACCGACCCGCTTAAATTCGTAGACAGCAAGTCTTATAAAAAAAGATTAGCAGAAGGAGAAAGCAAGACGGGCAGGAAAAGCGCGGTTATTAGCGCAGAATGCACCATAAACGGACTTAAAACCCAGCTTGTTGTTTTTGACTTTTCTTTTATGGGCGGAAGTTTAGGTTCTGTTGAGGGCGAAAAAATCGTTCGTGCCGTTCAAAGAGCGGTTGCGGGAAAAACTCCTCTTGTCATAGTTAGTGCAAGCGGAGGAGCAAGAATGCAAGAAAGCACTTATTCTTTAATGCAAATGAGCAAAACAAGCGCGGCTTTAAAGCTTTTAAGCAAGGAAAAACTCCCTTATATCAGCGTTTTAACCGATCCTACTATGGGCGGAGTTTCAGCTTCTTTTGCTTGGCTTGGCGATTTAATCATAGCCGAACCCGGTGCTCTTGTGGGCTTTGCCGGTGCAAGAGTGATTAAGCAGACCATAGGAGCTGATTTGCCTGAGGGCTTTCAAAAGGCAGAATTCTTGCTCGAACACGGGCTAATCGATGCCATAATCCAAAGAAGCGAACTTAAAAAATACCTTAGCGATATGCTTAGCTTCTTAGGGGGAAAGTAATTTGCAGATTAAAATCTTTTACATACAAAAAGATGATGAATTTAGCATTTTTAAAGAAAAATACACAAAACTTATATCTAAATACGCCACTTTAACAGAAAACAATCTTTTAAATAAAAACATTTTAAAGGCTCAAAATTTAGGAAATTTAGAAGCTAAAAAAAGCTACGAACAAGCCTTTTTGCCTCATAAAAAGGGCTTTTGCATAGTTTTAGACGAAAGGGGCGAGGAACTTAGTAGCTTAGAATTTGCAAGTCTTATTAAAGATAAAAATTTGCTTAATTTTTTCATAGGCGGGGCTTTTGGTTTGCGGGAGGAATTTGTGAAAAGCTTTGATTTTAGCCTTTCTTTAAGCCGCCTTACCTTAGCTCATCAGTTTGCAAAAATTCTCTTGCTAGAACAAATTTACCGCGCCTTTTGCATAGAACACAAGCACCCATATCATAAATAGGAAAAAAGAATGAAAGAAAAAGATTTAGAATTTTTTAAGAATTTTTTAGAACAAAGAAGAAAGATTATTTTAAACAATCTCACAAGCAATCAAAAAGACATAAAAGCCCTACACAGCAGTGCTCCAAGCGATAACATAGACTTTTCAACCATAGAACTTAACTCACAAATCAATCTTACAATCAACGAAAATTTAAAACAAGAACTAAACGACATAGAAGAATCTTTAAACAAGATAAAAAACAAGAAATTCGGCATTTGCGAATCTTGCGACGAGGAAATAGGCATAGAACGCTTGAAAGTCAAACCTCACGCAAAATACTGCATAAACTGCAGGGAAAATTTAGAAAAAGGATTGTTATGAAAATTAAAGCTTTTATTTTTGCAAGTCTCATTTATACGGCTATCATCGGCGGTGCGGTGTTTTTCATCGATACAAGGGAATATACTTTAAATTTAGAAAATGCGAACATTACCCTGCCTTTGGCACTTTGGTTTGTTTTACCTCTTTTGGTGTATTTTATTTTGGCTTTGTTTCATTTGGGTTTTTATTCTTTTTTGAATCATTTTAAATTTAGAAATTTTTTCAAGGATTCGCAAAATTATGAGGACTTTATCAAGGATTTGCTTTTGGAAAAAAATCCTAAAATTTCATTTAGAACTAAAGAATTTAAGCAAGTTGCCGAGCTTTTAAAAAATCTTAAAAACAAAGAAAAAACTTCAAATTCTAAAGCAATCAACGAAATTTTAGAACTCAAAGCAAAGATAGAAAAAGGAGAGTGCGTAAATCTTAGCAAATTAAAGCTAGAACAAAACAATGCCTTGTATATACAAAACGAAAAAAACCGCTGTAAAAGCGACTTAAATTATGCTTATAATAAAATCAAAAATCTTACTCAAACAAAAAACGAACTCGAGCAAAATGCCCTTGAAATTCTCCTAGAAAAAGGCACTTACGAGCAGATTAAAAATATCAAAATTCCAAGAACTAAAGAGCAGGTTTTAACCTTGATTGAAAGATTTGCAAACAAGGACTTAGAACTTAGCGCGGTTGAATTTGAAGTTTTACTGCAAAGTGCGGAATTTAGCGAAAAAGAATATGTAAAAATCGCAAAAATGAGTAAAAAGCTCTTAAATCCGGACGCTATTTTAAGTATCTTTTTGAAAATAAAAAATCAAAACAGCGAGGCTTTGAGGGCTTATTTGTATCTTTTGGCTGAATTTGCTATGTTTGATGAGCTTTTAGAGCATATTAAAAACGATGAGAAATTTAGCGATTTTAAAGCGGTCTTAGCTTTAAGGGAAAAAAATATCAAAATAGACTTAGAGAAAATTATTGATTAATTTTAGCAAAAAACCCTTGTTTTTGGCTCCTATGGCGGGTTTTTCGGATTTACCTTTTAGAAATCTTGTGAAAAAATTCGGCGCAGATGTAACCATTAGCGAGATGATAAGTGCGAATGCTTTGGTTTATGAGAGCAAAAAAAGTTTGCAAATGCTTCAAAAAGGCGAGCTTGAAAGCCCTTATATAGTGCAAATTGCAGGAAGCGATGAAGAGGTGGTTAAAAAAGCCGTTTTGATTTTAAACGAACTTGATTTTGTGGAGGGCATTGATTTTAACTGCGGTTGTCCGGTAAATAAGGTCGTTAAACAAAATGCCGGCAGTGCTTTGCTTGAGAATTTAGAGCTTTTAAGACGCCTTGTTGGAGTGATTAAAAAAAACAATAAAAAACCGCTTACAAGCGTGAAATTTAGGCTTGGTTTCAACGAAAAATACCCGGAAAAAATAGCAAAAATTTGCGAAGAAGAGGGTGTGGATTTTATCAGTATTCACGGACGCACAAGAAAACAGCTTTATAGCGCAAAAGCAGATTACAAAGCCATAGCGGACGCAAAACAAAGCGTGAAAATTCCAGTAGTTGCAAATGGCGATATTAACGCAAATAACGCTAAGGAAGTTTATAAAATCACGCATTGCGATGCCTTGATGATAGGAAGGGCTAGCATTGGCAATCCTTGGATTTTTTACGAGCTTAAAACGGGCGAAAAAGTTAGCAAGGAGCTTAAAAAAGAGATGATATTATTTCATTTTGAAGAGTTGCTAAAATACTACGCAAAGCAAGGTGTAAGCATATTTAGAAAGCATTTGCACCAATACTCAAAAGACCACGAAAATGCTTGTGCTTTTAGAGCAGAGATTAATCAAATAAATGACGCAAATACTATGCGAACAAAGATAGAAAACTTTTTTAATATTAACATTAATGTTTAAAGCAATAAATCAAAACTATAAATTACAAAGCAAATAAAAATATTTTAACACACTAAGTGAAAAAATTTATATAAGTCTTGTGTTGTTTTATAGTTTTGCTTAGAAAATTTCAAATATAAGGAATAACAGATATAAAAATCTTAACATTTGCTTTTGATAAAAAAGACTTTATTATTGCTATTAAAGTTTTATTATAAATCATATAAACCAGGTTGATTTTGTAGCGTGTATTTTATTTTATAAGATTTTAAATATTTAAATTTTCTTTAAAATAATTTAAGATTATACTTTGAAGCCATATATAAGATAATAATTTAGAAAATTCTCACAAGTGCTTTTTAAATTAAAAACTATCAAGCAACCCGAGTTTGATATTTTAAGTTTTAGTTTTTTCATTAAATTCTTTTTTAAGTTTAGGCAGCTCTTTTAACAAAAAGCAAAGCCCCCCCCCCGTTTTTATAGGCTTTTATAAGGGCAAAGCCGAGTTTATAAGTAAAGCATTCTTTTTCTTTTAAAGCCTCTTTATAATCGCTATAATCTTCAAGCTTTTTCAGTGCAAGTTCGGGCTTAAATTTAATCATAGTTTTATAAATTTCTTGCTCTTTTTTGTGCGTTTTGGCTATATTTAGCAAGGTTAAAGGAAGTTTTATACGGGTTTTAAAACTTTTAAAATCTTTAATCATAGCTTTACCAAGCTTGTAAGAAAGGTGGTTATGAATGCGTTCTTTTGCGTTTTTGATGCTAGAATTTAAAGTCTTTTTTTCAAGCGGATTTTGGCTTAAAGAAAATTGAGTTTTCATCTTGCTTCGCTCTATGATTTCTTCAAAATCAATTTTTTTAGGT
>CAZWYE010000030.1:0-15021 GCA_964637895.1 uncultured Campylobacter sp.
AATTTGCAAAGTAAAGTAGAAATTATACTTCAAAATGCTTAAAGTTTTATAAAAATTTGAGAACTAGAGAGTAAATTTGCTAAAATTTTTAAATTTAATTTATGTCTAAATTTATTAAAGTATTAAAAATTCGCTAAGAACTTACATTAAAAAACTTACAAATTTCAAGTCCGCTTAAATTTCAAAAGTATTAAAAAACTCTTGTTTTATCAGTTAAATTTTAGTCAAAGTAGAGTAAAATTGAGGTTTAAATCTCCAAAAAAAGGTTTTACTGAAGTATGACAAAGGCACTTATCACGGGTTTTACGGGGCAGGTTGGTTCGCAGATGGCGGATTTTTTGCTTGAAAATACCGATTATGAAATCATAGC
Source organism: uncultured Campylobacter sp. (assembly GCA_964637895.1). GTDB lineage: Bacteria > Campylobacterota > Campylobacteria > Campylobacterales > Campylobacteraceae > Campylobacter_D. The sequence goes on from CAZWYE010000030.1 coordinate 371, forward strand.
TTTAATGCGTTGGCAAGAAAGTATGAATAATATCTATCATCTTAGCGATAGAATCAACAAAAAGGACAGGATTTGCATATTTTATGGGGATTTGAATGATTATTCAAGTCTTCAAAAGCTTTTTAAGACGCACAAGCCAGATTTTATCTTTCACTTAGCGGCGCAGTCTTTTCCTAAAACTTCGTTTGAAATTCCGCTTGAAACATTGCAAACTAATATCATAGGCACAGCAAATCTTTTAGAAAATATTAGGATTTTAAAGCAAAATGAGGGTTATGATCCTGTGGTGCATATTTGCAGTTCAAGCGAGGTTTATGGACGTGCTAAAACAGGTGTGAGACTTAACGAAGAAACGCCCTTTCACGGAACAAGTCCGTATAGCATTAGCAAAATAGGCACGGACTATCTTGGACGCTTTTATGCAGAAGCCTACGGGCTAAAGACCTTCGTAACAAGAATGGGAACACACAGCGGACCTAGGAGATCGGATGTGTTTTTTGAAAGCACGGTGGCTAAGCAGATTGCACTCATTGAAGCGGGTTTGCAAGAGCCTGTGATTAAGGTGGGAAACTTATCGAGCACAAGGACTTATCAAGATTGCAGAGACGCGATAAGGGCTTATTTTTTACTATCCTTAGAGAGCAAAAAGGGCAAGATTCCAAAAGGTGAAGCTTTTAACATAGCTGGAGAAGAAGCCTTTAAACTTCCAGAGATCATAGAAATATTGCTTGAATTTAGCAGTATGGGGGGGGGGGATCAAGGTTGAAGTAGATGAAAACAGACTGCGTCCTATCGATGCAGACTACCAAATGTTTGATAATACCAAGATAAAAAGTTTTATCGATTGGAAACCACAGATTCCTGTAAGAGAAATGCTTAAAGATTTGCTAGAGCATTGGAGAAACGAGATTAAAAGAGGTAGAATTCCTTTAAATCGATAGGACTTTTTCGATTTAAAGGAAAAAAATGCCAAAAAAGATTTTAATTACCGGCGGTGCCGGTTACATAGGATCGGTGCTTGTGCCGATTTTACTTGCTAAAGACTATGAGGTTTGCGTGATTGATAATTTAATGTTCAATCAAACCCCGCTTCTTTCTTGCGTAGCTTACAAAAATTTTCGTTTTATAAATGGTGATGCTTTAGATGAATACTTGATAAAAAAAGAAGTCGCCAAGGCTGATGTCATCATACCTTTAGCTGCCCTGGTTGGAGCACCGCTTTGCAATAAAAATCCTAAACTAGCTCGAATGGTGAATTTTGAAGCCGTGAAAATGATCAGAGACCTTGCAAGCTCTTCTCAAATTTTCATCTTTCCGAATACAAACAGTGGCTACGGTATAGGTGCAAAAGATGCACTGTGTGATGAAAACTCGCCCCTAAATCCCATTTCTCAGTATGGAAAAGACAAGGTCGAGGCTGAAAAATACCTCTTAGACAAAGGTAACGCCGTAACTTTTCGCCTTGCTACAGTTTTTGGAGTAAGCCCTAGAATGCGTCTTGACCTGCTTGTGAATGATTTTTCCTACCGCGCCTTTAAGGACAGGTTTATAGTGCTTTTTGAGGAGCATTTTAGAAGAAATTATATACACATTCGCGATGTTACAAAGGGCTTTTTACACGCCATTGAAAATTACGAAAAAATGAAGGGAGAGGTCTATAATATGGGACTTAGCTCCGCAAATTTAACCAAAAGAGGCTTAGCAGAAAAGATTAAGGAGTATGTTCCGGACTTTTACATTCATAGTGCAGAAATCGGCGAAGATCCTGATAAAAGGGATTATCTTGTTTCAAATGCTAAGCTTGAAAGCACGGGCTGGAGTGCTGATGTGAGCTTAGATAGCGGAATTAAAGAACTTTTAGCGGCTTTTCCTATGATGAAAGTTAGCAATTTTGCAAATGTTTAAGGGAGAATTTATGCAAAAAGAAAACTTAATAGAACTTAAAAACACGCTTGAAAATTTAATAAATCAAATCGAAAACCACCAACAAAACAGAGGTAAAATAGCTAATGTTTCAAGGCTTATAAAGTCTTTAAATGCACTAAATGAGTGGCAAGTTAGCGAAGAAACAAACGAGCTTTTAGGCTTAATTTCAGGTGCGATTTGCGACCCAAGTGGCTTAGGAAAGCTAAATTTAATGCTAAAAAATGCCAAAATTCCGCCAAAATATTACGATATTTTTTACGCTATGCTTTTTCGGGGGGGGGGGGGGAATCTCCTATCTGCCTAGATTGCGGAGCACACGCGGGATTAATTAGCGATATTATTTTGCATTGTGGCGGCATTAGCTATGTTTTCGAGCCTAATGTTTATCTTAATTATTTTTTAAGCTTAAAATACAAAAACAATAAAAACGCAAAGCTTTATCAAAAAGCTGTTGATGCAAAAGCGTATAAAACGCAGTTTTTAATGTTTGAAAACAGAATGCTTTCGCAAGGAAATAGAATTTGTACTAGCATTCAAGATGATAAAACGCAAAAAAGCTACGAGGTTGAAGTCATTGATTTGGTGGAATTTATAGAAAATGAAATTTTAAGCAAGTATGCGGGAATTTATTTTTTAAAGCTTGATATTGAGGGCGTTGAGTTTGAAATTTTAGAAAAACTCATTGCAAAGAATTTGCATAAAAAAATCGAATTTATCGCTTGTGAAACGCACGAGTATATGTTTGAAGACGGCGAGGCTAAACTTTTAAAAATTCAAAAGCTTATCGAAGAAAAAAATATAAAAAATATTTTTTTAGACTGGTGTTAAATTTTTGACATAAATTAAAGTAATTTAGAAGCTTTATTAAATCATCAAGCTTTATTTTTAAAATATTGTTGCTACTAAATTACTCATTTTTACTTTTTAAGCTAACTTTTTTTTTGAAATACTTTTTGTTTTAATGCTTGTATGTTATTATGAAAAATACTACATAATCTAAGGAAAATATATGATAAAAAAAGCTTTAGAATTAAGCGAAAGATTGCAGATAAAAATCGAAAATAATATGTCAAGTGACGAAAAAAATTTTCACAATAAAATGCAAAAGCTTCTTTTAAATCCTAAAAATAAAATTATGCTTATAGAGCTTCTTGATCGCTCTTTTAGATGTGAGGATAAAAAAGCAAGTTTTGAGCTTATTTCTCATATATTTGATACTTATGGCAAATGTGATTTTTTTACAGGTTTTGAGAAATTTTTACTTTGGTGTTTTTTAACTTTTGGTAAAAATATGCCCAATTTAAGTGTTCCGTTTTTTATTTCTCATCTTAAAAAAAATACTCAAAATATGGTTTTAAATCCTAATTTACTAAAACAACATATAGAAAAAAGAAACAAACAAAATATCACCTTGAATGTAAATTTAATAGGCGAAGAGGTTTTAGGTGAACAAGAAGCTATGCTTAGAATGCAAAAATACAAAGAAGCTTTAAAACAAAAGCATATTAGCTATATTTCTATAAAAATAACAACCATTTTTTCTCAAATTAATATTATAGATTTTGAATACTCTAAAAATGAACTCGTAAAAAGACTCGATATTTTGTATGCTTTAGCCTTAGAAGAGCAAGAGAAACAAGGGGTTGAGAAATTTATAAATCTTGATATGGAAGAATTTAAAGACCTAGAATTAACAGTCGAATCCTTTATACAAAGTATTGACAAATTCGATATAAAAGCTGGCATAGTTCTTCAAGCCTATATTCCAGATTCTTATGAGTATCTTAAAAAGCTTTTTGAATTTTCAAAATCAAGAGTTTTACAGGGCAAAAAGGCTATTAAAATTCGCTTTGTTAAAGGTGCAAATATGGAAAATGAACTGAGTATAGCTTCTCTGAAATCCTGGGAACTCGCACCTTTTAAAGAAAAACTTCACACCGATTCTAATTATAAAAAAATGCTTGAGTTTATCTTAGAAAATGAGAATTTTAAATATATAAATATAGGCATAGCTTCTCATAATATATTTGAACTTGCTTATGCTTACACTAGAATTAAAGAAGCAGGAGCTTTATCATCCTTTAGTTTTGAAATGTTAGAGGGTATGAGTGAGCAATGCTCTTTGGAATTTTCTAAGCTTACAGAGCTTATACTCTATGCTCCAGTTTGTGAGGATAAACATTTTAATAACGCCATAGCATATCTAGTGAGAAGACTAGATGAAAATACTAGTGAAGATAATTTTATGCGTTATTTTTTCAATCTTAAACTCAATGATGAGAATTATAAAATTCAAAAAGAACTTTTTTTAAAATCTATTGATGGCATTAAAAAGCTAAATAATACAACTCATCGTAAGCAAAATAGGAATGAAAAACCAAGTGCACCAAGTTCTTATGAAACCAAACTATTTGTTAATGAAAGCGATACGGATTTTATCTTAGCACAAAATAGGACTTGGGCTCAAAAGCTTCGTGCAAAATATGAAAATTTCGAACCAATAGAGCTTTTTGCCACAGCTGGTGCCTTAAGTTTTAAAAAAGAAAATTTGCAATGCACAGAGCTTAGGGATAAAATAAAAAATAAAACTATAGCAAAAGTTTATTTAGCAGGAGAAAGAGAAATTAAACAAGCCTTAGAACTTGCTAAAAATTCCAAATTTATAGAAAAAACCCACGATGAAATTTACGCAATTTTTGCAAAAATTGCAAGATTGCTAAGAGAAAGGAGAGGGGATTTAATAGCAATTGCTGCTTTAGAGCTTGGAAAAACTTTCGTAGAGCTCGATGCTGAAATAAGTGAAGCTATTGATTTTGTGGAGTTTTATCCGCATTCTTTAGAAAAACTTAAAAATAAAAATGAAAAAACCAAGTTTAAGGCAAAAGGCATAGGATTAAGTATAGCTCCGTGGAATTTTCCTATTGCTATTTCAGTTGGCAGCATAGCAGCACCTTTAGCTGCCGGAAATGTGGTTATTTACAAACCATCTTCGCTTTCTATGCTAAGCGGATATAAACTTTGCGAATGTTTTTGGGATGCTGGCATTTCTAAGGACGCTTTAATCTATCTTCCTGCTAAAGGTAAAGACATATCTAAGCATTGTTTAAGTGATAAAAGCGTGAAATTTGCAGTTTTAACAGGAGGAGAGGATACTGCTTATGAAATGCTAAAAGCTAGAGCAGACTTACTTTTAAGTGCAGAAACAGGGGGTAAAAATGCTACTATAGTTTCTAAATTTGCAGATAAAGAAAATGCTATTAAAAATATTGTTCATTCTGCTTTTTCTAATTCTGGTCAAAAATGCTCAGCCACATCTTTACTTATTTTAGAAGATGAAATTTATAATGATGAGGATTTCAAAAAGGGCTTAGTTGATGCTGTAAATTCTCTAAACATAGGAGATCCTTTTGATTTTAAAAACAAACTTGGAGCCTTAGCTTCAAAGCCGGATAAAAAAATTTTAAAAGCTTTAAATGAATTAAAACCTTATGAACAATGGGTTTTAAAACCTAAATTTCTAGGAGAATACTTAATGACCCCTGGTATAAAATATGGTACCTTAAAAGGAGATTTTACTCATACAACTGAGCTTTTTTGTCCTATTTTGAGTGTAATGAGAGCTAAGAATTTAAAAGAAGCTATTGAAATAGCAAATTCTACAGGATATGGGCTTACAGCTGGTCTTGAAAGCTTAGACGAAAGAGAATGGGAGTATTTTCACACAAAAATAGAGGCAGGAAATATTTATATAAATAAACCGACAACAGGTGCTATCGTTTTACGCCAACCTTTTGGTGGCATTAAAAAATCCGCCATAGGTTTTGGTAGAAAGGTTGGAATTTATAATTATATCACGCAATTTTTGGATATAAAACAAGAAAAATTCGACGACAACTTGCTTGAAAATAAATTCTCTAAAGCCTTACAAAATTTAATTTCACAAGAGAATTTTAAGCAAAAATATGCAGATGATAAAGCTGTTTTAAATGAACTTATCCTAATAGCTAAATCTTATTTTTACCATCTAAAAAATGAATTTGAAAGTAAAAGAGATTATGTTAATATTAGAGGGGAAGAAAATATTTTTTCCTATACTAAGGTAAAAAATATAGCTTATAGAGTACATAAAGATGATAGTTTAAGAGATATTTTAGCTATAGTTTTAGCAGCAAATATTTTAAATATAGAACTTTTGGTAAGTTTTAATGAAAATGAGTGGATGCAAAAAGCTCAAAATATATCCAATGAAACCGGTTTAAAAGCTGAGTTTATAAAAGAAAATAAGACGGAGTTTTGTAAAAAACTTAATTCATACGAGAGAATTCGCTATTTCGCACCAGCAAATAAAGAAGATGAAATTTATCAAGAAGCAGCAAGGAATGCTAAAATTATAGCAAGGGATAAACCTTTGATTAATGGGCGTTTTGAGCTTTTGTTTTATCACAATGAAAAATCTTTAAGTATTTCTTACCATCGTTATGGAAATTTGGGAATTAGAGCTTTAAATAAGGAAGAAAAATGCAAGTAGTTCATATCAATACACAAATAGCAATTATGTTTATTGCTTATGCGGCTTTGATGCTTTTTATAGGTTTTTATTTTTATAAGAAAAATAAAGATTCAGAAGATTATTTTTTAGGTGGTAGATCTATGGGTCCGGTTGTTTCAGCTTTAAGTGCTGGAGCTAGCGATATGAGTTCTTGGCTTTTAATGGGTCTACCAGGAGCCCTATATATTAATGGTTTTATAGATAGCTATATAGCTATAGGACTGACTTTGGGTGCAACTTTAAACTGGGTTTTAGTAGCCAAAAGACTTAGGGTTTATACCAGTGTAATTGCAAATTCTATTACAATTCCTGATTATTTTGAAACAAGATTTGATGACGATAGACATATTTTAAGAGTGATATGTGCTATTGTTATTTTGATTTTCTTTACTTTTTATGTATCTTCTGGTTTAGTGGGTGGAGCAAAGCTTTTTGAAAGTGCTTTTGGGATAGATTATTCCTATGCTTTAACAACCGGAACACTTATTATAGTAATTTATACTTTTTTTGGCGGATACAAAGCAGTTTGCTATACGGATATGATTCAAGGCTTATTAATGTTAAGTGCCCTAATCATAGTTCCACTAGTAATGCTTTATCATTTAGGTGGATTTGATGAAGCTATGAATATAGCTCAACAAATTAAACCCAATGTTTTATCTATGGGCGAGGGTATAGGCTTTTTGAGCATAGTTTCTGCTATGGCTTGGGGGCTTGGATATTTTGGACAACCTCATATTTTAGTGCGTTTTATGTCTATTTCTTCACTTAAAAATATACCAACAGCGACAATTATAGGTATAGCGTGGATGAGTGTATGCCTACTTTGTGCTTGTTTTATAGGAGTTTTGGGTATAGCTTATGTGCACAAATTTAATCTTAATTTAAATGATCCAGAAAGAATCTTTATAGTAATGTCTCAATTACTTTTTAATCCTTGGATAGCAGGGATATTACTTAGTGCCGTTTTAGCGGCCATTATGAGTACTGCAAGTTCTCAGCTTCTTGTTTCAAGTTCAGCTTTGGCAGAAGATTTTTACAAGAGAGTTTTTAACAAACAAGCTTCAAGTAAGCTTGTAATGAAACTTGGAAGAATTGGAGTTTTAATCGTTGCTGTGATTGCATTTTTAATTTCTACCGATAAAGAATCGAGCGTTTTAAGTATAGTTGCTTATGCTTGGGCAGGTTTTGGAGCAAGTTTTGGTTCAGTAATGATGTTTTCTCTTTTCTGGAGTAAGATGACAAGAATTGCAGCTATTTTAGGAATGATCACAGGAGCTCTTGTTGTAGTGGTTTATGATAAATTTTTCAAGCAATTTTTAGATATTTATGAGATAGTTCCAGGTTTTTTAGCAGCTTCTTTAGTGATTATAATAGTAAGCCTACTAACTAAAGTGCGTCCTGGAACAAAAGTAGCTTATGAGAAAATGCTTGAAAATCTTTAACTTGCAACTTGGTAAAAATCTTGCAAATTTGCAAGATTTTAAAAACCTTAATCTTAAAAATATTTTTTTAAAAATTTAAAAAATAATACTTAAACAAAAATTAAATTACCTATTGGACAAAATAGCTTTGATTTGTGTAATATTTTTGTGCTATAATTATCCTTTTTAAAAGGATAATTTGCCGTGAATGTGCTGAATTTTTTTTACGAAAACCACCCCAAATTCGAACCAAATTTCGAAAGAAAAGTTAAACTCGGCTTAAAAAATATCCTTTTAAAAGGTCCTAAAAATTGCGGAAAAAAAAGCTTGATTTTAAATTTTTTTTCGAATTTCAAAGCCGAAGAGCTTTTGTTTTTGGATTTAAAGGACTTAAGATTTCAAAAAGAAAGCTTGAAAAATTTAAAAGATTTTTTGGCACAAAATCCGCAAATTCAAGTACTTTGCCTTTATAATCTTGATTTTATCCCCGATTTAAACTCCATTACTATCCCTACGATTTTAAGTACGGATAAAAAAAACCTCACTTTAGCTAATTTCTTAGAAATTGAGCTTGATTACTTGGATTTTGAGGAATTTATTGGCACGAGTAAAAAAAATCTACCCGTAAATCAACTAGTAGGACTTTTCTTGCAAAATGGACGCTTAGTAGTGAAAGAAAATAATTTTTTAAGAAATAATTTTAGCGTTTTAGAGCTTGAAATTTTAAAATATTTAGCAAAAAATTTAGGAAAGCAAATTAGCATATCAAAGCTTTTTTTAGAACTTAAAAAAACAATGAAAAGCTCCAAAAATAGAGTTTATCAAAGCATTAAAAACTTAGAAAACTCCTTCATCATACATACCATTTTTCAAGATGAAAAAAAGCTTAAGAAAATTTATTTTAGGGATTTTGCTTTAAAAAACGAGCTTTGTATTCAAAAAGATTTTAAGCATTTGTTTGAAAATCTCATTTTAAATGAACTTTTTAAACTCAAACAGGATTTTTTTTATAATAAATTCTTTTCTTTTTATTCTAAAAATTCTAAAACAGCTTATATTTCAAGCCCGACCTTAGATAAAGACCTTATTAAACTTCGTGCAAAAAAAATCCTACCAAAAGCCATTGAACTTGGAATTTTTCATATTTTTTTCATCACACTTTCGAACGAAGAAAGTTTTTTCGAACAGGGCGTGAAATTCGAGCTACTTCCTTTTGACAAGTGGGCATTAGGATTTTAAGTTAAAAACAAACATTAAACTAAATTTAAAGTTTTACTTCATATTCATAATATTTATAAAAACATTCTTTATTTATAAATTGAATTTGTAATTTTTAAAATTTCAAAGTTCTCAAAACCAATTTTATTAATAATTTTATAACACACAATATTATAAAACATTCTTTAAAAAATATATAATTTTGATAATAAATTTTAAAATAAAACTATTTATCATTCTTTAAAAAACACGAACTCTATCCTTAAAATATAAGGATAGAGAGAAGTTTTATTAAAAAACTCCACAAGCCATTCTCGCACCGCCGCCGCCAAGTGCTACAGGGTGGTCGCTGTGATTGTCTCCGCCGATATGAATCATTAAAGCGTGATTTTTAATTTCGCTAAGATTTTTGATTTTAGGTGTTAAAACAGGGTTCATAGCTTTGCCGTCTTTATCCACATAAAGTGCTGGCAAATCGCCCAAATGTCCTTTGTCGTCCCAAGGAAAAGAGTGTATTCCTGTTTTTTGAGGATCCCAGTGTCCTCCTGCTTTCATTCCCAAGCCTTTGTCATTTGCTCCACAATCTGCGTTTTCGTGGATATGAAAGCCGTGAATTCCCGGCTCTAAGCCCGAAAGATTAGGGAAGAACGCTACTCCATACGCGGTTTGAATCGCTACAACCTCGCCTACTGGTTTGTTTCCATCTTTTCCAAGAAGCTCTACATTTACAACCAAATGGTCTTTAACAGACTTTGGATTAAAATATTCTGTATTTGCTGCTAAAAGCAAACTCGCCGCTGCCATAGAGGCAAAAATCATCTTTTTCATTAAAATTTTCTCCTTATTTTTGTAAAATGAAAATTATATTTTATAATAATTTTTATTTATAAATCGTTAATCGAATGAAATTTAAGCTTTGTTTTTAACATAAAATTTGATTTTAGCAATAAATTTGGCATATTTTATTTAAATTTTTGATCAATTTTTCGCTACTAAAATTTAAATATTTTTAAATATGATAATAAATTTCAAAATATTTTTAGCTTTTTATATTATAATAATAATTATCAAATTAATATGAAAGGAAAAAATATGTCAGTTTTAATCATAGGTGCAGATGAAATCACTCCTATAAAAGCGGTTTTGTATGATTTAGGTGCAAAAAAAATCGAGCATTGGGACGCAAGAAATGAAAACAGGGTCAATCGCAAACCTATCCCAAGCGAAACGGAGTGTATAGTGATGCTTACAAGTTTTTTAAATCACAACACTATGAAAAAGATCAAAAGCGAAGCCAAAAAAAGAAAAATCCCTTTAGTTTGTGCCAAAAGAAGCGTAAGTTGCGTGTATTGCGAATACTGCAAGGTTTTCAACCTAGATAAAGAATTTTCTTGCCCTAAGGCTTTGTAATGTTTTTTGGGTTTTCAAAGCACAAGGAATTCGTGCCGGAACTTTACAAAGATTATGCAAGAAAGGAACTTCATCTAATTTTTTTGTATCAGTATAATGCAAATGTTAAAGAAAATTTAAAAATTCCCATTTTTTACGCCAAAAATGCTAAAAATTTGCAAGAAATTTTCGGACTTTTTTTAAAAGATTTACTTAATGCTCCTTTTAAAAAAGCTCGAAAAATTTGCATTCAAAGCAATATTTACATTCAAAATTTCTATACAAAGAGGAGCGGAGTTTTTAAAACGCATTGTAAAGATTTTGCTAAGCTTAAAGAGTTTTTAAGAATTTATTTTTATGGAATTTGCTTTAAAACGCAGGATTTATTTTTAGGTTATGTTTATGATAAAATTTCTAGGCAAAATCCCGGTAAATCCTTGTTTTTAAAAGATGATCTTATAGTTATAGAGCAAAAACTTGCCCTTTTAATTTGCACCCAAAAAATCGATACGAAAAATTTAAAGTCCAACTCACAGCTTGAAAAAGCTTTGAATTTGATTTGCAAAAATTCCTTTGAAGCTCTCTATATAATTTATCCAAAAAATGATAGTTTCAATCATTTTATAAAAATCAAACATTTTTTATGCGATTTAAACAAAACTATGCTAAAATTAGTTCCATATTCTATATCAAACAAACTTATAAGGAGAATTTAATGTCAATAGCAGTGATTTATGGAAGTGCTATGGGAAATACTGAAAGTGCAGCGGGTTTAATCGCCTCAAAGCTTGGAATCAGCGATGTTTTAAATGTCGCAAATACGGACGCAGATAAGATAAATTCTTACGACAAGCTTATTTGCGGAACCTCGACTTGGGGAAGTGGCGATTTGCAAGATGACTGGGACGCTTTTGATTTTAAAGGCTTAAACCTTAGCGGTAAGGTTGTTGCGGTTTTTGGAATGGGCGATAGCGAGAGCTATTCGGACACCTACTGCGGCGGTATGGGAAAACTCGCTCAAAATTTAAAGGACGCTGGGGCACAACTAGTGGGAGAGGTTTCAACTGAGGGCTACACTTTTGAATCAAGCGATGCGGTTGTGAATGGAAAATTCGTAGGTCTCGCACTTGACAATGACAACCAAGAGGACCAAACAGAAGCCAGAATCGACGCTTGGGTAGCTGAAATCAAAGCTCATTTTTCTTAAAGATTCTTAAGCTTTTTTGCATTTGCGAAAAAGCTTTTGATTTGTTTTTACTTAAATTTTCAATATCGAAAAATATATTTTTAAATGGTTCTCAAATTTGTAAAAATAATTTTATAAAATTTCATAGTAACCATTCTTTTTAGGGCCTGTGCGTTTGATAAGTTTTTTAGAAATTAAGTCTGTTATAATTCTGCTTATAGTTCTTTTTGAGAGTTTAAAGTTTGTTTGCAAGTTCGTATTGTTTTAAATAGGCATTCTTTTTTAATTCCCTTAAAACAGCTTTTTCTTTCTCATTTAATGTGCTATTTAATGAGACATTTAAAGTGCCATTTTTAAACTCAATTAATGTTTTTTTTGATAAGTTCTAACATAAATTCTATAAACAAAGTGCTATCTGCATTTTTATCACTAGTGCTTAAACTTTCATAATAATCTTTTTGATTTTTTGCGATAAGTTCCTCAATAGGTAAATAATAAAACAAGCTATTGTATTCCCCTAAAAGCTTACTTTACCACATTCGTCCTATTCTGCCATTGCCATCGCTAAAAGGATGGATAATTTCAAATTCATAATGAAACACAGAACTTTTTACAAGAGGGTGAAGCTCACTATTTTTATACCAAGTAAAAAGTTCTTTAATTTGTTGTGGAACAAGACGAGCAGGTGGTGCTAAATGAACGAGTTCTTTTTGATTGAAAATTCTCACATTACTATCACGAAAAGCTCCTGCATCGTCTAAAAGTCCATTCATCATCAATTGATGAGCCTTAAGCAAATCTTTTATTTTAAGTCCATTAAATTTTAGAATTTGCTCATAAGCCTCATAGGCATTTTTAACTTCTTTAATTTCTCTTGGTAAGCCTAATACTATTTTACCATCTATAATTGCACTCATTTATTCTATGCTAAGCGTATTGTTTTCTATTATCAAGCTTCCATAAATAGTGCGAATAAGGTTTTTACGCCTTAGATGAGGAATTAGCGAGGTTTTGTGATTTAGTTTTAAAGTTGTGATAATTTCACAAATTTCAGCTACTAAATTAAGTATCCTTGCAGTGATTTTAAAAGGTGGTTCTTTTATTTTATTCATTTAATTTTTTATCTAATTCTTTTTTTGTTTAATATCCTCAAAAATGCTAAACCCCTCTTTTTTCAAGCCACTCATCTAAGGCTTGATTAATAATAAAATTTTGAGATTCTTTTCTTGTAGCCTTTGTTTGACTATAAATATCAAGCCTTTTGGCTAAACTCTCATTCATATAAATGAGTTTGCTTTTTTTTGCTTCTTTTTTTTTGCTTTGTGTTTCGCCTCTTGCTTCTTCTATGAAAGAGCTTTCGTTTTTGTTTTCATCACTTACTTGTTTGGATAAATTCATTTTTTTAAAGGGATTTTGAGTTTTCATTTTGTTTCCTTTGCATAACTTAGTAATTCTTCATAAAAATTATTAATTTCTTGTTTGGCTTTGTTGTTTTCTTCTAATTCTATTACGCTTTTTCCATCAAAAACTACATTCTTATAAGATTCTCTTTCAAAAATAATAGTCTTTGCAATCTTTACACTTTGTGGAACTTCTTTTTCTAAGAGGTATTATTTAATCTTACTTTCTAAAAAAGGATTAGGCGAGGCCCTTGAAATGAGGATTAAAACCTTAAGTTTTTCGTTAAAAACCAAACTTTCTTCAATCAAATTTAGCATCTTATCTAAAACGGCTTGATCATACCCACTTGCTATGGTTGGAATGATAACAATATCGCTTACAAGCAAGGCTTGACGCATTTCTTTAGAATCTCTGCCTCCTGTATCTATGATGATGCTATCGTATTTATTTGCTAGGCTTTTTGTTTCTTTAGCTAAAGAATCGCCTATTTTTGAAACAGAATTAAAAGGAAGTTCAAGTTCGTTATTTACTCTAAAATTTATTAAAGTTTCAACGCTTCTTTGAGGGTCTGCATCGATGAGTAAGGTGTCTATCTTTTCTTTTGCAAATTTAAAGGCTAAATTCGTAGCTATGGTGGTCTTACTGCTTCCACCTTTTTCATTCACTATAGAAATAATCATTATGATATAACATTAAATTATAGTATATTTTTTTATGTTTGTTAATGTCTTACAAGCTTATATCAAATCCAATTTTCTATTTTAAGTCCTTTAATCCTTGAAAATTCTTTTTCATTATTTGTAACCAAAATGAGATTATTTGCTCTCGCACAAGAAGCTATAAGCATATCCATATTACCAATAAGGCTTTTACTTTGTTCTAGTTCAAATCTAAGTTTTGCATATTCTTTAGCTTCTTTTAATCCAAAATCATAGATAACTAAAGGTTTTAATATTAATTCCAAAGCTTTTTGATTTTGTTCTTTGTATGTTGATTTTTCTACGCCAAAATAAAGCTCACTAACTACTATAGAACAAGTGCTTAATGAGCCTATTTTTAAGCTTTCTATCTTCTTTTTCACGCTTTTAGGATTGTGATTGATAAGATAGATTAAAATATTCGTATCAAGCAAATATTTTACCATAAGCTCTATCCTGTGGGATACTATCTTTTTCTCTTTCTAAAGGCTCTTTAAAGCTTTGAAGTGCATTAAAAAAATCCTGCCATTCGTTTTTTTGTTTTTTAGGACTAAGAATTAAATTATCATCTAGTGCTTGTATGTTAAATTCTTTAATGTCTTTAAGGTCGATAGCCTTTGGGATTCTAATAGCCATAGAATTACCGCTTTTAAACACTTTTGCTAACATTGTTTATCCTTTAATGTTTATATTATACATAAAGTATATACAATAAAAACTAAAATTAAGCTTATTATTGTTTCAAATTTGTTTTAAAACCCAAGCACAAACTCACCCAGCCTCTTTAAGCTTTTCAATCATCTTACTTGCCTTAGCAAAAAACTCTTTTTTATTCACATATTGAGTTAAAGGAATCTTTT
>CAZWYE010000031.1:0-14976 GCA_964637895.1 uncultured Campylobacter sp.
ATAGGCTGGGTGTGTAAGAGATGAAAGTCTTTTAGCTGACCAGTACTAATAGAACTTGTGGCTTATCTTATAGCATCACTTCCTTGTTAAGGTTTTTTTAACCTTAGGAAATGTTTATAAAGCTTGTGAATTTGACCTTGTTTTTTATGGATATAAAAGTTTTAAGAGCTTAAAATCTTGTTTAAATTTTAAAGTTAGAAGCTTAAAACTAGGTTTTTGAAGCGGATTTAAATTTAAATATTTTTAAAGGCTAAGCTTAAAATATAGCTTTTTTAAAGAGTATATTTGAGTTTAAATATTTTTAAAAGTTAGCTTAAATTTTTTAAGTTTAAATTCTAAGTTTATTGAATACTAAAATGCTAGGCTTTTTATCAGGAACTTATTTTTAAATTTTTGGGCTTTAAATTCTGCTTAGTTTTGCTTGAATTAAAGCACATTTGCTTTAGACTTAAAAGGATTGCTTGATAAACTTATAAAATCAATCCTAAAAACTTAAGCCTTAAGATAGCTTTTAAATTCTTAAAAGCTTGAATTTGACTTTGCTTTAAATATAGTTTAAATTTAAGCTAAAGCTTGTTTTTAAAATAAATTTATAAAGAGAATTTAAATTCAGCTCTGCTTTAAATTTTTAAATATACTTTTAAATTTAGAGCATTTAGCTTAAGCTTTGTTCGTGGGTTTAAGTTTTTTAAATTTAAACTTGAATTTATTTAAGCTAGAATTTAAAAATGAAGCTTAAATTCAAAGCCTTACAAGTCATAAAACTTAAATTTAAAAGACTTTATAAGAAAAGCGAAGATTTAAAAAGACTTTACAAAGATAAAAGCAAATTTGTATCTATAAATAACAAGGTCCGTGATTATACAGATGTGGAAACGCCTTGCTCCATCTCGAACCAAGAAGCTAAGCACATCGTGGGCGATGATACTAAGCCTTACTGGCAGGGGGAAAGTAGCTCATTGCGGACTTTGTTAAAGTTTTATTATTTTTGTATCCACATAAAGCTTTCTTAAAATTATATGAAAACTAAATTATTGCAACTAAAACTTTATACATTCCTTTATTTTTTTGATATAATCCCTAGTTAGTTTTTTTACTTTTTTAATTTAAGGAGAAAGTTATGTTTAAAACTTTAGGTTCAAAGCTTATAGTAAAAATATCTTAGTTTTAAGCGTATATCTGATAATTTTTATTTACTATTGATTCTTAAATTTCCTAACAATAACAAAGACTTTAAATAAAAAAGCAGGTCCGCAAAAAAACTTGTATTTTTTATAGCATTTTATAAAAGCCTCTCCTAAAAGAAAAGACAAATGCTTTTTGTGTTCCAAAGCCTTCTCATAATCGACATATTTTTCTAAAGGCATAAGTTCTAAAATAGGATTTACAAGGCTTAGAAATTTGTATTTTTCCTCTATTTTTCTGTGTTCTCTTGCGATTTTTACAAGCCTAAAAGGCAGGGTTAAAATTCCAAATCCCCTTGTTTTAACCATAGCAAAGCCTAGTTTATAACTTAAAGTTTGCTTTATGCGTGAAGCAGCGTTTCTAAAAACATAGTTTGGCGAACTCTCAGGAAGTAAGGCGCGTCTGTCTATTTGTATAAACATAAAAACCTTTGAAGTATCGATTATATTGTAAATTCCGGGTGTGCAATGATAAAATTTTGTATAAAGAAATTTCTTGCTCTGAGGCTTGAAATTATAACGCTCAAAAATCCCCCACTGCGAGATGATTTCTATGTCCTCAACCTTAAAATCCCTGTAAAGAATAAGATAAATCATATAAACATAATGCTCAAAGTCCTCCCAAAGCACCTCACTTAAATTTTCATCGATGTGCGTGAGGGCAAAAAATTCCTCCAAACACTCGCTCTCATAAATGCAAAGCTGGTTAAACCACAAATAAAGCTGTAAATTTATATCCTTAAGCTTATGGTGCGTTCTAAAGTGCCAAATAGCACGGTTACTAATGTGTGCCGTGCTTCCAAGCGTTTGATTTCCATATAGAATTTTCTTTGCGTAAAATTCCTTACACATTCTCATTAAATTCGTGTTTTTGATAATTAAACTTTCACTATCGATTACTATAAGATATTTATAAGTTTTCTTTAAACAAGCCAAAGCGTAGAATTTCTTAATCGCCGCCGTGGCGTTGGCACGAGTCGGAACAAAAGGTAAAATAAGGCTTTTAAAGTCCCTTTTATCCGCAAGAGCTTCGAAATTTTCCTTGTCTTTGGAATTTGAAAAAACAAGGTAAAAATCGCTTTGTAAATGAAGCTTGTTTTTCTTAAAACTTCGTATGAAATTTAAAGCATTCTTAAAATGCGGAGGATAAATAGGCATAGCAAAAGTGATTTGTTTCATAAAACTTCCCTAAAAATAAATTATGGAAGCATTTTTACAAAAAAAAAAAAAAAACGAATAGCAAATGAAACTTATAAAAATCTTAGGTAAATTGGAAAAATAGCTTTAATAAATTGAAATTTTTGATAAGAAAAATCAAGAATTCAATAAGCCAAATGGGTTGTGTAGCATATAAAATCTATGTTTATATAAATTCCACCACTTCCTCGAAAGAAAATCGTTCTTTTTTAGGAATTTTCTTATCTGCACTTAAGCCTAAGGCTATCATCAAACTCGCCCTTTTTTTTGTGGTATCGAGCTTAAGATAGCTATCTAGCTTGTCTTTATCAAAGCCTCCTATGGCACAACTTGCGATATTTAGGGCGTTTGCTCCATAAAGCACACTAGCAAGGGCGATATGGGCTTGTTCCCTTGAGTAAGCAAGTTTTTGCTCGAAATTCATAGAGTCTAAAAAGCCCTTGTATTTGAGCCTTTTTTGAATTTCTTCTTCGCTCATATCCCTTTTTCTAAGCTTTTGCTCGAAATACTCCGCAAAATCAAGCCTTGAAACGATGATAATCACAGCCGCGGCGTCCTTGATATGCTCTTGCTTATTTGCGATTAAACTAAGTTCTTTAAGCTTAGTTTTATCTTTGCAAACTATAAATTCCCAAGGTTCAAGCCCCAAAGAACTAGGGCTTAGCCTCGCAATCTCTAAAAGCGTTTTAAGTTTTTTGTCTTTTAAAGCCTTGTTTTTGAACTTCCTGCACGAATAGCGCGTCGTGAAAATTTTAACTTCTTTTTTCATAGATACTCCACCACTTCTTCAAATCTTAGCCTTTGTTTGGCGTATTTTGGCTCGTTTGCCTTGTATCCTAAGGATAAAATCACCGCTGTTTCAAAAGGAGCTTTAAGCTTTAAAAATTCATCAACCTTTTGCTTTTCAAAACCGCCTATCATACAGCTATCAATCCCTCTGCTAATAGCCGCTAAGGATATTTGCATTAAGGCAAGATAGCACTGAAGCTGCGCGTAGTGATAAAGCTCTTTTTTGTCCATTTTATCCGTCGATGAATGCGTGTAAGTGGCTAGAATTTTTTGGAAATTTTCCTCGCTACTTCCGCTAAAACGGCGCACCTGCTTTTGTAAAAATTCGTCCTTGCTCTGTAAATCCGTCCTTGCTAAAATGATGATATTATGGCTTGCTGTGGCGACATTTTGCTGATTCCAGCATAGTTTTGAAAGCTCTTCGTTTTGCTCTTTTTTGCTTAAAACTACGAATTTCCACGGCTCAAAACCCTTAGAACTCGGGCTTAAAACCCCGCTTTCTAAAATAAAACGCAAATCCTCATCGCTGATTTTTTTATCGTTAAAAAGCTTACAAGCGTGTCTTTTGTGTAAAAGTTCCTCAAAATTCATTTTTTCTCCTTGTTTTTAGTTTTTAGCTATTCTAGCATAAAATTTTTAAACCATTTTTGCTTTTGTGTTAAAAATTGCATTTTAAAAGAAATTTCTAACACAATTTTTCGCGAAATTTCAAAGCAAAGCTACAAGGCTTTTGTTTTTTCTTTAAGCCATTTTAAAGTCTTTTTATCAAGCCTTGGAGCGAGTTTTTCAAACACCTTTTGATGATAGTTATTAAGCCAAGCTTTTTCTTTGGGATTAAGCATTTTTTTATCTATGCATTTTGGTTCAAAAGGACAAAGGCTTAGAATTTCAAAACGCAAAAACTCGCCAAATTCGCTTTTGCTTTTAACCTTGACATTTAAGGCAAGATTTTCAAGCCTTACGCCCCAAAGATTTTTCCTATAAATTCCGGGTTCTATTGAGGTTAGCATTCCCTCTTTTGCATTATTGTGAGCGTTTTTAGTTCTAAAAAGCGATATGCTTTGCGGTGCTTCGTGGACATTTAAAAAATACCCAACTCCGTGTCCTGTGCCGTGCGCGTAATCAAGATTCTCACTCCACAAAGGTGCTCTTGCAAGGCTATCGAGCAAAGACATAGAAAGTTCTTGCGGGAAAATCGCACTTGCAAGGTTTATATGAGCCTTTAAAACAAGAGTGTAGTCCCTTTTTTGCTCCTTGCTCACCTTGCCAACGCCCAAAACACGCGTAATATCGGTTGTGCCGTTTTTATACTGTGCTCCTGAATCTATGAGTAAAAGCCCATTTCCTGCGATTTTCGTGCTTTTTTTCTCATCGGCTTTATAGTGAATGAAAGCTCCGTTTTTATTAAATCCGGCTATGGTCGCAAAGCTATTGCTAACAAAAAGAGCGTTTTTTGCTCTAAATTCAGTGAGTTTAGTATCAATATCTGCTTCGCTAAGCTTTATTTTTTGCTTTAAAGCCTCTTCAAAGTATGCAAAAAAAGAGCATAAAGCTATCCCGTCTTCGATCATCGCTTCTTTAATATGGGCAATTTCTTTAGGAGTTTTACAAGCTTTTAAAAGTGTGCTAGGGTTGATTTTATCGATGATTTTAGCGCTTTTATGCAAAATTTTTAAAACAAGGGCTGTTGTTTTTGAGCTTTCAAGCAATAAATTTGCGTTTTTAAGTTTTTTAAGCTCTGTTTTAAATTCCTTAGGATTTTTAAGCAAAATGCCCTCTTTTTCGAGCTTGTTTTGAAGTTTAAGCTTTATTTTATCTTTATCTACAAAAAGAAAAATTTTGTCCTTAAAAATAAGCAAATAGCTTAAAAAAACGGGATTAAACTCTATGTCGCTTCCTCTTAAATTCGTAATCCAAGCTATATCATCAAGGCTTGAAATAAGATGAAAATCCGCGCTAACTTCGTTCATTTTCTCGCGCACAAGGCGGATTTTTTCCTTTCTCGTGTGCGAACAAAATTTCGCTTCGTGTTCGTAAATTTGAGCCTTAGGCAAGGGCGGTCTTTGAAGCCAAATTTTAGGGATAAAATCCTTATGCAGGAGTTTGCAAATTTTATCAAGCTCTTTTTTTAAGCTTAGTGGCAAGAGTGCAAAATCACTCGCAAGGGTGCTGTTTTTGCTTAAATTCTGCTTTAGCCATTTAAGCAAATCTTGTTTTTCTAACTCAATCTTGCTTCCTAAAAGCTCTTTTTTAGCCTGTAAATAATACCTTCCATCGGTGAATAAAAACGCCTTTTTTTGCGTGATTACAAGCGTTCCTGCAGAGCCTGTAAAACCGCTTAAAAAAGCCCTTGTTTGGTAATGCTCACTCAAATACTCGCTTAAATAAGGGTCCGTGCTTAAAACAAGATAAAAGTCGATCTTATTCTCACACATAAGCTTTTGCAAAAGAGAAATTCTTTGTTTATAAATATTCATTTTGTTTCTTTTTGTAACATTTTATAAATAGGCTTTTTTACTAAAAACAAGATAGCACATAGTATAAAAGAAACCCACATACATTGTCCAAATAAATCCGGTAAATTGTCAAGCTCCTCTGCATTAATATGTCCGCCAAAAAGTCCTGCTACAACATTACCTAAAGCACTTGCTACAAACCAAAGTCCCATTACTTGATTTTTGATTAAATTAGGAGCGATTTTTGTCATTATAGAAAGTCCAACGGGAGAAAGACAAAGCTCTCCCATAGTTAAAAACCAAAGGCTAGAAACTATCCAAAATACTGACACTAAAGAGCTTTGATCTTCTAAAACATTTTTTGCCGCAAACATCATAATCATAAAACCTATGCCGCTTCCTAAAAGCCCTAAAGAAAATTTACTAATGGAGGAAATTTCTAAATTGCGTTTGGCTAAAAAAATCCAAATTAGAGCTACAAGAGGTGCAAATATAATGATAAAGAGAGGATTTAAAGACTGAAACCAAAGTGCTGGAATTTCAAAGCCAAAGAGTTTTCTATCGGTAAAATCTTGTGCGAAAAGATTAAATGAAGTGGGTTGTTGCTCGAAATTACTCCAAAAAAAGGCTGCTGCTAAAAATAACACAACAAAAACAACTAAATTTTTCTTTTCCAAAGTGTTTAAAGAGCTAAAAAAGAATAAATATAAAAAATAAATAGTGGTGAAAGTCAAAATCACAAAAATCATTTTTTTGGATATAGAAACAGGATTTAAGTCTATAAAACCGATATTTTTAAGTAATATAGCTAAAAATATTAAGCTTGCAATAAAGGTAATGGATCCAAAGAAAATAAACTTAAAATTTTTATTTATTTTAGCTGGTTTTTCCCAATTGTGTCCTAGTCCTATTTTATTATTATATTCTTTTATATCAGGTATTGTTTTAAAATAAAATATGCAAAGAGCTAAAAGCATACCAAGTCCGCCTGCTCCAAAACCAAAATGCCATCCGTATTTAACCTGCAAAGAACCACAGATTAAAGGTGCAATGAAAGCGCCAAGATTTATACTCATATAAAATATAGTAAAACCAGAATCGCGTCTAATATCATCTTTTTTATAAAGCATACCAACCATAACAGAAACACAAGGTTTAAAAAGTCCGGTTCCTAAAACGATAAAAATTAAACCCACAAAAAACATAGCAGAAGTAAAATACGATAAAGCTATGCATAAATGCCCTAAAGCTATGATGATCGAACCTACTAAAAGAGCATTTTTTTGTCCTAAATAATTATCCGTAATCCAGCCTCCGGGCAAGGTAACAAGATATATAAAAGCTCCAAAGATACCAACAATAGCCGAAGCACTTTCTCTATCCATACCAAGTCCTGAAGAATGAATACTTGCTGCCATAAAAAGCACAAGCAAGGGACGAATTCCATAATAAGAAAACCTTTCCCAAACTTCAATCATAGAAAGACTAAAAAGAGGTTTTGGGTGTTCTATGAAAGCTTTGTCTAAATTTTTATTCAAAATCAACTCCTTATTTTTAAGATGATTTTATTATATATTTATTTTTTAAATAAATTTAAATATTTTGACTTTTAAAGATTTTATAATGTATTTTTTAGGATTATGAAGCTTAATTCGGTTTTAAGCACTAAACTTAATCCACTCGTCTCAAACTCGATAAAATGAAAATTATAATTTAAATTTTCTAAATCTCCTATAAGATTAAGTAAAGAGTTTAAATCTCCTTGCAATTTAAGGGTTAAAATAATTTTCTCAAAATATTGTTTATCTGAAATGGAGCTTTGTAAATTTTGAATTTCAAGCTTATATTTTTGAGAAAGGCTTTCAAGTTCTTTAAGATAATTTTGAGAATTTTGCCTAAAAATTTGCATTTTATTTTCGTAAAATTCAAGTTTTTCTTTTTGAATTTCAAGTTCTTTTTCTAAAGATTTTTTATCTTTTTGCAAAGAAGCAAATTCCTCTTTTTTCTCGCTTAAATCCCTTTCATCTAGGCTTGTAACCTCGCTAAAAAAATCCTTTAAAAATCCCTCATACGTTTTAAAAGCTAAAAAAATTCCAAAAAGTGCTAAAAAGCATAAAAATAAAATTTTCTCTCTTAAGTTTAAATTTTCTAAAAAAAGATTAATTCTATCCATCGTTAAAGCCTAGTTTTAAATGATAAGTATTTTCATCTTTTTCAAGAATTTTAAAGTTTTTTTGCTCTTCAAAAATATTTAGGGCTTTATTCAGATTTTCTTTGTCGTTAAAAATGCATTCAAGTTCGTTATTTTCAAGGCTTAGATGAGAAATTTTTAAAGCATTTTCGTTTAAAATTTCAATGATTTTTGCGAGTATGAAAATTCTATTTTTTTGAGGATAAAAATTTTCTTTTAAGTTTGTGAGAATTTCTTCTTTTAATCTAAGTTTTTCTTTGTTTTTATCTGTTAGAAGCCCTAGTTTTTCAAGCTCTTTACTTAAATTTTGCGTTTTTAAATCAAGGCTTAAAAGCTCGTTTTGAAGGTTTTCGTTGCTTAGTTTTGTAGCCTCATTTTGCTTGTATTTTGGATAATCTAAAAGCAATAAAAAAGCAAGGCTTAAAGCAAAAAATCCAAGAAAAACAAGCAAGGCTTTAAGCGTGAATTTAACCTGCGTTTTTTCGTTTTTAATGAAATTTGCGTCGTTATCAAGGTGCTTAGAACTTAGCACACTCAAAGTTTCTAAGGCATTTTCTTTGAGTAAGCTTTCAAGTTTTGCGTGTGTTTTTTGCGTTTTTTGAGTAAAAAATCCTCCAAAATCAAATAAATCTTTAAAACTAAGCAAAATTTCGCTTTTATTGTATTCAAAAAGCTCTAAAATTCTGCCTTGCTCAAAAAGCATTTGCGAGAAAAACTCCTCTTTTTGCTCTTTTTCAGAAAGATCTTTTAAAGAAAATTGAGGGATATTTCTAACGCTATTAAGTTTTGCGTTTTGATAAAAGCAAAAAAAAGTAAAATTTTCTTCAAAAAGCAAAACGGCGAAATTTTTTTCCTTGATGAAATTTTCTTTGTATAAAGTGCTAAAAATCAAAGGTTGCGGGTAGCAAAAAGATGCTTTACTTAAATTTTTAATATGCGTTAGGAAAATAAAATACTTATTTTCATTTTTAAAAAAGCTCATTTGATACTCAAAAGCAGGGCTTAGATTAAGCTCTAAAGTGGCTTGTTTGAATAAAAAATCGCTTTGAAAATCCCCTTCTTTTTGCAGATAAAAAATCTTATCAAAGCTTACAAAATGGCTTTGCGTTTTTTCTTTAAATTTGAGTTTTTGCGTTTTAATCTTCATAGTTTAAAAGTTGTTTTAAGAAATTTTCGTCTTTTTGCCAGTTTTTTTTCACTTGCACGAAGAGCTTTAAAAGCACCTTTTTTTGGGCGAATTTGGAGATTTTAAGCCTTGCTACTCTGCCTATTCTTTTTAAAGCAGAGCCGTTTTTTCCTATGAGCATTGCTTTGTGCGAGTTGGTGTCTGTGATGATTTGTGCTTCCAGTATTAAAAGTTCTTGCGTGTCTTTGAAACTGCTTACTAAAACCTCGCTAGAATAAGGCAGTTCCTCGCTTAAATTCTCAAAAATCGCCTCCAAAATAAAATCCCTAAAAAGCTCTCTTTGACTCGTGCTTGTAAGAAATTCTGGCTCAAAATAATACTCGTGTTCGCTTAAATGCTTAATAAGCTCGTTTAAAAGCTCGTTTTTATAGACCTTTTTCTTGCAAGAATAAGGCACTATAGCCTTAAAATGAGAGCTGAATTTCGCATATTCTTCAAGCTTTTTAAGCAAATGTTTTTTTTTGCTTAAATCAATCTTATTTAAAACAACAATGTGCGGTGCTTTTGGCTCTAAATTTAAAAATTCCTCATAATCCTTAAGCGTATCAAAAACACTTGCAACAAACAAAATAGCATCGCAATCATTTAGCGATTTTAACGCACTTTGAACGAGCATTTGATTGAAAATTTTAGCACTTTTGTGAAGTCCGGGCGTGTCTGTGAATATGAGCTGGTGGTTTTCGTGCATTACTATGGCTTTAATCTTGCGTCTTGTGGCGTTTTGCTTAGCAGAAACAAGAGCGATTTTTTCTTCAAGCAAGGAGTTGATAAGCGTGCTTTTTCCGGCATTTGTTCTACCTACGACGCTTATAAAGCCACTTTTCACAAAATATACCTCGCAAGGTCTTTATTTTCAACAATTCCGTTAAGCTTTTCCTCGACCATTTTTTTATCCACGATGAATTTCTGCCCTGCGTATTCGTTAGCTTCAAAACTCAAATCCTCTAAAAGCTTTTCAATGACCGTATGAAGCCTTCTAGCTCCTATATCTTGCATTTCTTCATTTGCCTTGCTTGCGATTTTTGCAAGTTCTTTAATCGCCTCATCTTCGAATTCAAGCTCTAAATTTTCTGTTTTTAAAAGCTCGGTATATTGTTTAAGTAGTGAATTTTTAGGGCGCGTGAGAATTTCATAAAGAATTTTATCATCAAGGCTTTCAAGCTCAACCCTTAAAGGAAAACGACCTTGAAGCTCTGGTATTAAATCACTTGGTTTGCTTAAATGAAAAGCCCCAGCAGCTATGAAAAGTATGTGATCGGTCTTTAAAAGTCCGATTTTGGTTTGAACATTGCTTCCCTCAACTATAGGCAACAAATCCCTTTGAACGCCTTCTTTGCTAGGATCTTGTCTGTTAGAATTCCCGCTTGAAACGGCGATTTTATCAATCTCATCGATAAAGATAATGCCCTCATTTTCTGCTCTTTTTAAAGCCTCGTTTTTAATGCTTTCTTGATCAAGTATCTTCTCACTCGCCTCGTTTTTTAGGGCATCTTTAGCGTCTTTAATTTTCATTTCTTTTTTAACCTTTTTACTCCCAACGCCTATAACCTTAACTATATCTTGCATAGCACCCATTTCAGGAGGGAGATTTGGATTTGTATCAAACATATTTTGCGAAATTTCAATCTCTATTACGCTTTCATCTAAGTCCTTATTTCTAAGTTTGGTTCGCATTCTCTCAAGGCTGTTTTTATACTCTTCTTGCTTTTCTTCGCTCACGCCTTTTGGTAGAGGTGGGAGGAGTTTTTCTAAAATTTTATTTTCTACAAATTCGTCTATTTTTTCGCGGTTTTTTTCCTTTTGCTCGTTTTTTACTAAATTCAAAGCCGCATTTGCAAGATCTCTTACCATACTTTCAACATCGCGTCCCACAAAGCCTACTTCTGTGTATTTACTCGCCTCTATTTTAATAAATGGAAAGCCAAGCAACTTCGCAAGTCTCCTTGCAATCTCTGTTTTTCCAACGCCGGTTGAACCTATCATCAAAATATTCTTAGGCATAATATCATCTTGCAATTCAGGGCTAAGTTTCATTCTGCGGTAGCGATTTCTTAGGGCTATGGCTATGATTTTTTTGGCGTTTTTCTGCCCTATGATATAATCATCTAAAAAATTAACGATTTCTTTAGGAGTGAGATTCATTTTGTATCCTCTATGCTGTAAATTTTTATATTAGTGTTTGTGTAAATGCAAATTTCGCCAGCGATTTGTAGGCTTGATTTAACAAGCTCTTCTTCATCAAGTTTAGCGTGTCTTGCTAAGGCTCTTGCTGCTGAAAGTGCGTAATTTCCGCCACTTCCTATGGCTGCAATACTTCCATCTTCTGGCTCAACCACATCGCCGGTGCCAGAAAGCAAAAAAATATGCTCCCTATCAAGCACAAGCATCATAGCTTCGAGTTTTCTTAGGAATTTATCCTTGCGCCATTCTTTAGAAAAATCAATCGCAGCCTTTAGCAAATCGCCCTTAGAGCTTTGCAGTAAATTTTCAAACATATCAAAAAGATTAAAAGCGTCCGCCGTGCTTCCTGCAAAACCGGCTAAAACCTTGCCGTTGTTTAGTTTGCGAATTTTAACCGCATTGCCTTTTAAAATGGTATTTGAAAAGCTTACTTGTCCATCTCCTCCGATGACGGATTTATTCTTGCCTTTATAAGCAAGTATGGTTGTTGCGTGAAACATTATAAAGCCTTTATGTCTATTTTAAATTTCGCATTAATGGCGTGTCCGAGTTTTACGCTAACCTCGTGGATTCCGGGCTTTTTAAAGGTTTCGCATTCTAGGCTTTTTTTATCGATTTCTAAATTTTTTTGCTCTTTTAAGGCGTTTGCAATTTCATCTTTAGTAACCCCGCCAAAAAGCGCGCCATTTGCTCCAACAGGCTTTGAAATTTCAAGCGTGATTTTAGAAAGCTCCTCTTTGAGTTTTTCTAAATTTGCAAGCTCAAAACGCAAATTTTCGGCTTCTTTTTTCTTATCGCTTTCAAATTTGCGTAAAACATCGTTAGAAGCTATTTTTGCAAAGCCTTTTGCGATTAAGAAATTTTGTCCGTAGCCTTCTTTGACCTCTTTAATTTCTCCGGCTTTGCCTAAATTTTTGACATCTTTTATTAATAATACTTTCATAGTTTTTCCTAAATTTTTAAAATTTCCTACCGCTTTTCCCAGCAATAATTAAACGCAAGGCGTTAAGCTTGATAAAACCTGCGGCGTCTTTTTGATTATACACTTCATCCTCTTCAAAGGTCGAGTAAGCCGCGTTAAAGAGGCTATCTTTCGCACTTTCCCTGCCTAAAACCGTTACATTTCCTTTGTAAAGTTCGAGTTTTACCTTGCCATTTACATATTTTTGACTCTCATCGATTAAGGCTTGAAGCATTATTCTTTCAGGTGAGAACCAAAAGCCGTTGTAAATAAGCTGCGCGTATCTTGGCATAAGCTCGTCTTTAAGATGAGCAGCTTCCTTATCAAGCGTGATACTTTCAATAGCGCGGTGAGCCTTTAAAAGTATAGTTCCGCCCGGAGTTTCATAACAACCTCTGCTTTTCATACCTACAAAGCGATTTTCGACTATGTCAAGCCTACCTATGCCGTGTTTGGAGCCGAGTTTATTAAGCGTTTCAAGCAATCTTGCGGGGCTTAGCTTTTTGCCGTTTATTTTAATCAAATCTCCTTTTTGAAATTCAAGTTCAACGGTTTCGCTTTCATTTGGTGCTTTTTTTGGGCTTTTTGTCCATCTCCACATATCTTCTTCTGGTGCTTTTGCAGGATCTTCTAAAACAAGTCCTTCATAAGAAATATGAAGCAAATTTGCGTCCATAGAATAAGGTGATTTGCCTTTTTTCTTAGTAATGTCTATATTGTGTTTTTTGGCGTAAGCTAAGAGTTTTTCGCGGCTGTTTAGATCCCATTCCCTCCAAGGAGCGATGATTTTAAGATCCGGATTAAAAGCTAAATAACCAAGCTCAAAACGCACTTGATCGTTTCCCTTGCCCGTTGCTCCGTGACTTACGGCGTCTGCTTTTGTGGCGATTGCGATCTCAGCTTGTGTTTTTGCTATCAAAGGTCTTGCGATGCTAGTTCCTAACAAATACTCGCCCTCATAAAGAGCGTTTGCTCTAAACATAGGAAAAACATAGTCCTTAACGAATTCATCTTTTAAGTCTTTGATGAAAATATTTTTTTCTTTAATGCCAAGCGATAAAGCCTTTTTTT
Organism: uncultured Campylobacter sp.; assembly: GCA_964637895.1. Lineage (GTDB taxonomy): Bacteria > Campylobacterota > Campylobacteria > Campylobacterales > Campylobacteraceae > Campylobacter_D. Next base: position 13,217 of record CAZWYE010000031.1, read on the forward strand.
TAGCACTTTCAAGCTCATCACCTTGCCCTATGTCTGCGGTGAAAGTAACAACCTCACATTTATACTCATCTTGCAACCATTTTAAAATAATGCTCGTATCAAGCCCACCAGAATACGCTAAAACGACCTTTTTGATTTGATTTTTCATTATGAAGCTTTCCTTTTGTGAAATTTTAATAATCTTATGATTGTATCTAAAAATCATTAAAACAAAATTTTAAATTCGAACTTTGATGCGAATTTTTAAAGAAATTTCAAGAGTTTAGTTTTGAAAATTTGCGAATTTTTGCTTTAATTTCGTATAAATTTGATGTTTTGTTTTTTATGGAATTTTAAATTTTATTTTTTGAAAATTTTTTATTTTGTTTTAAGTTTTTTTTATTATCATTATGCCACTCATTTTGAGAAAATATATTTTAGAGAAAAGGAGAAAAAATGCTTTCAAAAGAGGTTGTGAAATTGCTCAACGAGCAAATTGCTAAAGAGATGTTTGCGGCGAATTTATATCTTAGTATGAGTTCTTGGTGCTTTGAAAACAGCTATGACGGAGCTGGCGCGTTTTTGTTTGAGCACGCTGGAGAGGAAAGCGATCACGCTAGGCGTTTGGTTTCTTATCTTAATGAAACCGATTCTCATGTAGAGCTTCAAAGTATCAAGCAACCTGAGCATAAATTTAAATCCTTGCTTGATGTTTTTGAAAAAACCTATAAACATGAACAAGAGATTACAAAGTCCATAAATTCCTTAGTTGATCATATGTTGATACACAAGGATTATCCGACTTTTAATTTTTTACAATGGTATGTGAGTGAGCAACACGAGGAGGAAGCTTTATTTAGAGGCATAGTTGATAAGATTAAGCTTGTTGATGATAATGGTAATGGTCTTTATTTAGCAGATCAGTATATCAAAACTTTAGTTAAAGCTAAATAAACTTCGCTATTTTGGGTAGAGTTTTATTTATTGTTCTTTTTTAAAGGCGGATATGACTTATTTTTCTTTAGAATTTAGTATTTTAATGATTGCATTTTTTGCGATTTATTGGACTTTTAAAGCAAATTATAAAGCACAAAATATCCTCATACTCGCCTTCAGTTACCTGATTTACACCCTAATCAATCCTTATTTTTCTTTAGTTTTAATCATTTATACTTTTTTCATTCATTATTTTGCTTTGCTGATTTTCGTGCGTCGCAAAAGGCATATTTTCGCAACCTGTCTTGCTTTCGTGCTTTTAAATTTGTGTTGTTTTAAGTATTTTTCAAGCATTAAAGGTAGCCTTGATGAAATTTTCGTGCTTTTAGGGCTTGATTTTTTCAATATAGACCTCATTTTTCCTGTGGGTATAAGCTTTTATACTTTTAATTCTATAACCTATCTTGTAAGCGTTTATAAAAAGCAAAAGCTTGAAAGCTTTGTGAATTTAGCGACTTTTTTGTCGTTTTTTCCGACCTTGCTTTTAGGTCCTATTATGCGAAGCGAGTTTTTCTTCGAACAAGCCTATAAAAAACGCGAATTTAAAAACGCGAATTTGATTATAGTTTTGCTGATTTTTGGTATAGTTAAAAAGGTTTTGATAGCAAATTACTTAGGAATTTACGCAAAAAGCATTTTAAACAATCCCACTTACTACAACTTTATAGAACTTTTAAGCGCACTTTATGCTTATGCGGTGCAAATTTATTGCGATTTCAGCGGTTATGTGGATTTAGTAAGTGCCTTTGCTTTAATGCTTGGCTTTACCCTGCCTTTGAATTTCA
>CAZWYE010000032.1:0-14593 GCA_964637895.1 uncultured Campylobacter sp.
TCTTAATCGAAGCCTTAGCTTGTGGCTGCGCTGTTGTTTGCACCGAGCACAAAAGTGGAGCGAAAGAGCTTTTTGGGAATGATGAATTCGGGCTTTTAGTCGAGGTGGATAATGAAAATAGTCTGTATAAAGGCTTAAAACTTATGCTTAAAGATCAAAGTCTAAGAGAGGCTTACAAAAAAAAGGCAAAAACTCATGCCCTAGACTTTGATAAGGTAAAAATCGCACGAGTGGCTTTAAAGTATTTAGGATAAAAAATGCAAATTTTAAGAAAAAATCTCCTGCAATTTTTTTTAAAACAAATGAAAGAACACGAAAATCAAAAGGTATTTTTACTCATAGCTTTAGCCTTTTGTTTTAGCGTTTTGTGTAGGTTTTACTGGGTATTTTGGGCTGGTGAATTCGCTCAATATTTTTTCAATAACGAACTTATGATAGTTTCAAACGACGGCTACGCTTTTGCAGAAGGTGCAAGGGATATGATAGCAGGTTTTCATCAAGAAAACGACCTTTCATATTACGGAAGTTCGCTCTCAACTTTGACTTATTATCTTTATAAATTCACGCCTTTTAGCTTTGAAAGCATTATTTTATATATGAGTACTTTTTTTTCTTCTTTGATAGTCGTGCCTCTTATTTTAATCGCTAAAGAATACAAATGCCTTTTAATGGGCTTTATAGCCGCACTTTTAGCAAGCATTGCAAATAGCTATTATAACCGCACTATGAGCGGATACTACGATACTGATATGCTTACTATAGTTCTGCCTATGTTTGTTTTGTATTTTATGATAAGACTTATTTTAAAAAAGGACTTTTTCTCCCTCATCGCCCTGCCCTTTTTTGTAGGAATTTATCTTTGGTGGTATCCCTCAAGCTATACTTTAAATGTCTCTTTTATAGGATTTTTCTTTCTTTACACTCTATTTTTCCACAGAAAAGAAAAAATCTTTTACCTAGCCTCCATACTTTCTTTAATTATGCTTTCAAATGTTGCTTGGTTTTATCAAGGCGCGATAGTCGTTTTGCTTTTTGCTTTATTTGCTTTAAAAGAAAGGCTTTTTAGTTTTTATTTTATACTTGCTTTATTCCTTGCTACTTTAGTATTTTTGGGCTTTAGCGGAGGAATCGATCCTATACTTTACCAGCTTCGTTTTTATATCTTTAAAGCCGAAACAAACGCAAATTTAAACGAGGCTTTTACTTATTTTAATGTAAGCACGACCATACAAGAGACCGAAAATATCTCGCTTGAACTTTTTATGCAAAGGATAAGCTCTAGCGTTGCGGTGTTTTTGTTTGCTCTTGGGGGATTTTTTTGGCTTCTTAAAACACATAAAAGTATGATTTTAAGCTTACCTATGCTTTTTCTTGGCTTTTTAGCTTTAAAAAGTGGGCTTCGCTTTACCATTTATGCCGTGCCGTTAATGGCACTTGGTTTTGGCTTTTTAAGTGCTAAATTCTTAGAAAAACTAAGTCGCTTAAAGAATTTGCCTAAGTTAAAAAAAATCAAAACCACAAGTCTTATTATCTTTCTTGCTTCTTTAGCTTTTGTTTTGCTTTATTTTTTCTATGCTTTGTTAGAAAACGATTTTGATTTTAAAAAGGTCTCGTTTTTAGAAATTATTTCTGCTTTGTATTTTGAGAATTCTTTTTTGTTTCTTTTCTTTGTGGGCGTGATTTTTACGCCTTTAATCTTTGAGTTTTTACACAAAAAACAAATTCAAGCTTTAAATTTGGCTTTCACAGCAGCTACTTTGCTTTTTGCTTTATTTTTTGCTTTAAAACACATTTATGCTTACAAAGTTCCTAGCGTGTTTAATCATAACGAAGCCGCGCTTTTAGAAGGACTTAAAAATCAAGTTTCAAGAGAGGATTATGTCATTGCTTGGTGGGATTATGGCTATCCTATTCGTTATTATAGCGACACGAAAACCTTAGTCGATGGAGGAAAACACTTAGGAAAGGATAATTTTTTCGCCTCTTTCGTGCTAAGTAAAGACCAAAGAGCTGCAGCAAATATGGCAAGACTTAGCGTAGAATACACAGAAAAAAGCTTTAAAAAGCCATATAATGACCTTTTGCAAGCTATGATGAAAGATTATAATCAAAGCAATGTAGAATTATTTCTAGCAAGTTTATCTAAAGAAAATTTCACGCTTAAAACACCAAAAACTAGAGACATTTACATATATCTTCCTGCAAGAATGAGTTCTATTTTTTCAACCGTTGCGAGTTTTTCTTTTGTAAATTTAGAAAACGGCACGTTTAAAGAAGAATTTGTTTTTTCTCCGGCTTTTTTTGAGGGCGAAAAAGACGGGCTTATTTATTTGAGTAATGGAATTTTGCTAAGCAATGATTTTAGAAGCTTTATATTTAACGACGCGATTTATACGCTAAATAGCCTTATTGAATTTAACTCCATCCGGCAAAATGATTATAAGATTATTCCTGTTGATGAAAATGCGGAATTTTATCTTTTTTACATTAAAGACCCAAGTCTTGCTTTTCAGTTTATTTTAATGGATAAAACTATGTTTGAAAGTGCTTTTGTACAAATGTTTTTCTTAAATAATTTCAATGAAAATTTGTTCGAACTTCTCATTAATGCTAATGAAGCAAAAATCTTTAGGCTTAAGCTATGAAAATAGGATTTTTAAGCCACAGCTCTATGAGTATTTATCATTTTAGAATGCCTATTATTAAAGCTTTAAAAGATAGAGGCGATGAAGTTTTTATCATAGTTCCAAAGGATAATTACACCCAAAAGCTTGAAAATTTAGGACTTAAGCTTGTTATTTACGAGCTTAATAGAGCAAGTATCAATCCTTTCATAGTTTTTAAGAATTTCTTGCATTTAAAAAAGGTTTTAAAAGGCTTAAACTTAGACCTCATTCAAACCGCCGCGCACAAAAGCAATACCTTTGGAATTCTTGCAGCAAAAAGTGCTAAAATTCCTTATATTTTCGCCCTTGTTGAGGGTTTGGGTTCTTTTTATATAGATGAAAATTTCAAAAGTAAAATTCTTCGTTTTGGTATTAATTTTTTATACAAACTAAGCTTTAAAATCGCCCATAAATTCATCTTTGTCAATGAAAGCAACGCGAAATTTATGCAAGATTTAGGACTTAAAAAAGAAAAAATTTGCATTATAAAATCAGTCGGCGTAAATCTTAAAAAATTCTTTCCAAGTCCCATTCCTTTAGAAAACAAGCAAAAAATTTTTAAAAAACTTAAAATGAGTGAAAAAGAAGTGGTTTTAATGGTCGCTAGGGCTTTGTGGCACAAAGGTGTTTGGGAATTTTACAAGGCTGCAGAGCTTTTAAAAGATAAGGCAAATTTTATTTTAATAGGAGGAAGCGACGCAAATCTTAGCTGTGCTCCTTTAGAATTTCTAACTTCGGGAAGTGTTTTTTATTTGGGTGCAAAAGATGATATAGAATTTTGGCTAAATTTCTGCGACATTTTCGTGCTTCCAAGCTATAAAGAGGGCTTTCCTGTAACGGTTTTAGAAGCTAAGGCTTGTGCTAAGGCTTGTGTGGTAAGCGACTGTGAGGGTTGTGTGGAAGCTGTGCAAAACGGCTTTGATGGACTTTTTGCTAAAACAAAAGATTTTAAAGATTTAGCCCAAAAAATCGCCCTACTCTTAGACGATGAAAGACTGAGAAATAATCTTGCACAAAATGCCTTTAAAAATGCTTTGCAATACGATGAAAACCTCATAGCCACAAAGTATTTGCAAAGTTATGATGAGGCTTTAAAAGGACTTTGAATGTATGAAAAATTTATTAAAAGAATTTTAGATTTTTGCCTAGCTTTCCTGCTTTTGTTGCTTTTTTCTCCGCTTATCTTGCTTATAGCGCTTGTTTTGAAATTCACGCAGAAAAGTGTGGTTTTTACGCAAAAAAGACCCGGGCTGAATGAAAAAAAATTTATCATTTATAAATTTAAAACAATGAGCGATGAAAGAGACGAAAAGGGCGAACTTCTGCCCGATGAACTGCGTTTAAAATCTTTTGGTAAAATCATTCGAGCTTTAAGTTTGGACGAGCTTTTACAGCTTTTTAATGTCTTAAAAGGAGATATGAGTTTTGTAGGACCTAGACCTTTGCTTTGCGAGTATTTAAGCCTTTATAACGAGGAGCAAAAATTAAGACACAGGGTAAGACCCGGAATTACAGGTTGGGCGCAGGTTAATGGCAGGAACACTATTTCTTGGCAGAAGAAATTCGAACTTGATGTGTATTATGTTAGACATATTTCTTTTTTGCTGGATTTAAAAATTCTATTCCTAACCGCTTTTAAGGTGTTTAAACGAAGCGGAGTGAATAAAGAAGGCTTTGTAACAACGGAAAAATTCAATGGAAAAAACTGAAAAAATTTATATCTACGGACGAAGCGGACACGGAGCGGTTTGTGAGGAAGTTGCAAAGGCTTGTGGTTATAAAGAATGTATTTTTTTAGACGATAATAAGGGCGAGTTTTTTAACGAAAATTTAACAAAATACGATATGTTTATCGCCATAGGAGATAATTTTACTAGGAAAAAAATTTACGAAAAAGTGCAAAAATGCGACTTTAAAATGGTAAATTTAATACACCCAAGTGCTATAATTTCAAGCAGTGCAAATATAGAAAAAGGCGGAGTTTTAATAATGCCTTTAGTGATAATAAACGCAAAAGCTAAGATAAAAAGGGGCACAATCTTAAATTCCTCCTGTGTGATAGAGCACGAGTGCGAGGTTGGCGAGTTTTCGCATATTAGCGTTGGGGCAAAATTAGCCGGAAATGTTAAGATAGGTAAGCTTTGCTTTTTAGGCATAAATTCCGCTGTTTTACCGAATTTAAGCCTAGCCGATGAAAGCGTTTTAGGCGGCGGTGCAGTTTTGACTAAAAGCGTTGAGAGTAAAGGAATTTTCGCAGGAATTCCAGCTCGAATTTTAAAAAAGGAGCAAAAATGAAATTCTTTCTTTCGCCTCCGCATATGAGCGGTAAGGAACTTGACTACATACACGAAGTTTTTAAAAGCAATTACATAGCGCCTTTAGGAGAATTTGTTAATCGTTTCGAACAAAGCATAAAAGACTACACAAAAAGCAAAAACGCCCTTGCTCTAAATTCCGCCACAGCAGCCATTCATCTTGCTTTAAGAGTGAGCGGAGTTAAAGAAAATGACATAGTTTTAGCTTCTTCTTTTACCTTTATAGCTTCAGTCGCGCCTATTTATTATCTTAAGGCTAAGCCTGTTTTTATAGACTGCGATGAAACTTTTAATCTTGATATAAATTTGCTAAAACTTGCCATTAAAGAATGCGAAAAACCGCCTAAGGCTTTGATTTTAACGCATCTTTATGGAAACAGCGCAAAAATGGACGACATACTTAAAATTTGCAAAGAAAATAAGATCATTTTAATAGAAGACGCTGCCGAAGCCTTAGGTTCTTTTTACAAAAACAAAGCCTTAGGAACCTTTGGAGAATTTGGAATTTACTCCTTTAATGGGAATAAAATCATCACAACCTCAGGCGGTGGAATGCTTGTAGGAAAAAACTCAAAATTGATTGAAAAAGCGAGATTTTATAGTACTCAAGCTAGGGAAAATTGCTTGCATTATGAGCATAAAGATTATGGCTATAATTACAGGCTTAGCAATGTTTTAGGAGCCATAGGCGTCGCTCAAATGGAGGTTTTAGAGCAAAGAGTGCAGAAAAAAAGGCAAATTTATGAGTGGTATAAAGAATTTTTAAGCCCTCATTTCACTTTTTTAGATGAACTTGAAAATTCAAGGTCTAATCGTTGGCTTAGCACGGCTTTATTTGATTTTAAAAAAGAAGAGCTTTTTAAAGAACAAAAAAGCATAAAAAGCACACAAAAAGAACTTGCCCTGTGCCCTAAAATTTCAAAAATCATAGAGGTTTTAAAACAAGAGCAGATCGAGGCTAGACCGCTTTGGAAAGCTATGCATACTCAAGCTGTTTTTAAGGGCGAGAAGGCTTATATTAACGGCAATAGCGAGTTGTTTTTCAAAAAAGGACTTTGTCTGCCAAGTGGCACGACTATGAAAAAGGACGATGTCAAGGAAATTTCACGCATTATCTTAAAAAGAGGCTTAAATGTATAAAAAGAAAAGATTATTATTTTTTTTAAGCTGTGATTGTGTTTTGTTTTGTCTTTCTATTTTTCTAGCTTTTTCTTTAAGATTTAGCGGAGATATTCCCGGAATTTTTTACGAAGGAATGATAAAAGCCGGGCTTATTTTGCTTGTTTTAAAGATAGCTTTTTTGTTTGTTTTTAGAATTTATAAGGTCGCGTGGAGATTTTTTTCTTTAAATGAAGCAAGGAAAATCTTTTTTGCTATAGCACTTGCTGAAGTGCTTTTTTTGGTGATTTTTTACTTTTTTGCGGACTTTTTTAATCCTTTTCCAAGAAGCGTTATAGGCATTGATCTCGCACTTTCTTATATGTTTGTAGGAACCTTAAGGATAAGCAAAAGAATGCTTATAGACTTTAAGCCATCAAAACTTAAAGATGAAAGACTGCCTTGCATAGTCGTGGGCGCAACCTCTAAGGCTTTGCACTTGTTAAAGGGCGCAAAAGAAGGAAGTTTAGAACTTTTCCCTGTGGCTGTTGTGGATGAAAGAAAAGAACTTATAGGAGCGTATTGCGATAAATTCATAGTTGAGGATAAAATCAAGATAGAAAACTATGTTAAAAACGGCATTAAAACGGCTATTATCGCTTTAAAACTCGAGCAAGACGAGCTTAAAAAGCTTTTTGATGAGCTTGTAGCTTACGGACTTAGCGATATAAAGCTTTTTTCTTTTACTCAAAATGAAGCAAGAGACATTAGCATAGAGGATTTACTTGCAAGAAAGCCAAAAGACCTAGACGCGGCAGCGGTGGCGGGATTTTTAAAAGATAAAGTAGTTTTAGTTAGCGGTGCAGGCGGGACCATAGGAAGCGAGCTTTGTAAGCAGTGTATTAAATTTGGAGCAAAAAGGCTTTTAATGCTTGATCACAGCGAATATAATCTTTATAAAATCAACGAAGAGCTTAGAAATCATAAAGAAAAAATAGAGCCTATTTTGCTAAGCATTTTAGACGAAAAAGCCCTAAATTTGCTCTTAAAAACGCATAAAATCGATCTTATTCTTCACGCAGCTGCTTATAAACATGTGCCCCTTTGCGAGCAAAATCCGCATTCAGCCGTTATTAACAATATAATAGGCACTAAAATTCTAAGCGACTTAGCAAAGAAAAACGCGATAAATAAATTTGTGATGATTAGCACGGATAAAGCCGTAAGACCAACTAGCATTATGGGCTGTTCTAAAAGGGTTTGTGAGCTTTATACTCTAAGTTTAAGCGATGAGAATTTCGAGGTTTCTTGCGTTCGTTTTGGAAATGTTTTGGGCTCAAGCGGAAGCGTGATTCCTAAATTTAAAGCTCAAATCGCCGCAAACGAGGCTTTAACGCTTACTCACCCTGATATAGTGCGTTATTTTATGCTTGTAAATGAAGCGGTGCAGTTGGTTTTACAAGCCGCGGCTATTGCGAAAGGTGGAGAGCTTTTCGTGCTTGATATGGGCGAGCCTGTGAAGATTATGGATTTGGCGAAAAAAATGCTTATACTTTCAAACCGCAATGATTTAGAGATAAAAATCACCGGACTTAGAAAGGGCGAAAAGCTTTTTGAAGAGCTTTTAACCGACGAAAAAGATGTCAAAACCGAATATGAAAGCATTTTTGTAACAAAAAGCGAAAAAATGAGCTTGGAATTTTTAAATTCTCAAATAAAAAAACTCGAGCAAAGCGAGAATATTGCAGAAATCTTAGCCCAAATCGTGCCTGAGTTTAAACACAATAAAGAAGGCGAGTTGATGTAAAATAAAAAAATAGCTTTAATTAAGTAAAAATATAAGTAAAAAATGCTATAATTATGTTTATTTTTTAAATTTTTAGTCTTAGTTAAGCAAGACTTTGTAAAATTACAAAAAATTTGAAAGGACAAGGTTGTGAAATTATTAGTCGTTGATGATAGTTCTACGATGAGAAGAATCATAAAAAACACTTTAACAAGGCTAGGGCATAATGATGTTCTCGAAGCTGAACACGGAGTTGAAGCTTGGGATTTACTCTCACAAAATGAAGATGTTAAGGTTTTGATTACGGATTGGAATATGCCTGAAATGAATGGTTTAGAGCTTGTAAAGAAAGTAAGAGCTGAAAAAAAATACGAAGATATGCCTATTATTATGGTTACAACCGAAGGTGGAAAAGCCGAAGTTATCACCGCTTTAAAGGCTGGAGTGAATAACTACATAGTCAAGCCTTTCACACCGCAAGTTTTAAAAGAAAAGCTCGAGGATGTTTTGGGCGTAGGAAGTGATGCGTCGGTCGAATAAATTTAACACATTAAATCAAAAATGGGAAAATTTTATTATGAGTTGTTTTTTAAGGTAGAAGAGCAATACAAGAGCTTGTTTTTTGATTTCGTTTTTGATTTGGGAGTTGAGGCTATCGAGGAAAAAGACGGAGGTGCTTACATACGCTCAAGCAAGAATTTAAAAGACATCTCTTGGGCTTTAGAACTTCTTGCACAAAAACTAGGTATCATTTTAGAAAAAACCCTGACGAAAAAAGAAAACGAGGATTGGATAGAAAATTACAAAAAAAGCATAAAGCCTATTTCAATCGATAAAATTTATATCCACACCACTTGGCAGAAAGCTAAAAAAAACTTTCTTAATATCAAAATCGACCCAGCTCTAGCCTTTGGCTCAGGACACCACGAAAGCACTTATTCTTGCATTAAACTTTTGCAAAAATTTGCAAAAAAAGATTTTAAAGCTTTGGATTTAGGTTGTGGGAGTGGAATTTTAGCCATTATTTTGGCAAAACTTGTTTGCAAGGTTGAAGCTTGCGATACCGATGAATTAGCCATTCAAAGCACTTTAAACAATGCAAAGCTTAATAAAATAAGCCTTAAAAAAATTTGGCAAGGTTCTTTGGAAAAAAGCAAGAGTAAATACGATTTAATCGTCGCAAATTTGATTGCCGATATAATTTTGATTTTAGAAAAAGAGATTAAAAACCATTTAAAACAAAATGCTATACTTATTCTGGCTGGAATTTTAGACAAATACGAAGCAAGAATCAAAGAAAAATTCCAAAATTTAGAGCTTATCGATAGCTTAAAATGTGGCGAATGGATAAGTTTAGTTTATCAAAAAAAAAGGAATAATAATGAATAATACCAATCAAAATAATCCCAAACAAAATCCGCAAAATTTCTTTAATAAAAATCCTATTTTTATTTTTGCGATTTTTGCTATTATAATGGTTGTTGTTTTTAAATTTTTTGATACCAGCAGTTCTTTTAGCGGTGGTTTAAGCGGAAGCGAAGCGAGTAAAAACATTGCTTATTCTGAGCTTAAAAAGCTCATAGAAAGCGGACAAATCAATCAAGTCAGCATAGGACAAAGCACGGTAAAAGCCGTTTCTAGCTCTCACAACACCATTTACACAGCTAAAAAGGTGAGTGACCCTGAGCTTGTGAGTTTGCTTGATCAAAAAAATATAGCTTATGGGGCGTATTCGGAGACGAATTGGTTTACGGATGTGGTTTTTTCTTGGGTTTTGCCTGTTTTTATTTTCTTTGGAATTTGGATGCTTTTAGCCTCTCGTATGCAAAAAAATATGGGAAGTTCCATACTTGGCATAGGAAGCTCTAAAAAACTCATAAATTCAGAAAAACCAAAGGTGAAATTCGGCGATGTCGCAGGGGTTGAAGAGGCTAAAGAAGAGGTCAAAGAGATAGTTGATTTCTTAAAATACCCTGAAAGATATATCAAACTTGGTGCTAAAATCCCAAAAGGTCTCTTGCTCGTAGGACCTCCGGGAACTGGAAAAACCTTACTCGCAAAGGCTGTTGCGGGGGAAGCCGATGTGCCGTTTTTTAGTGTTTCGGGTTCGAGTTTTATAGAAATGTTCGTAGGCGTTGGTGCGAGTCGGGTTAGGGATTTGTTCGAAAATGCAAAAAAAGAAGCCCCGGCTATAGTTTTCATCGATGAGATTGACGCCATAGGAAAAAGCCGTGCGGCAAGTGGTATGATGGGTGGAAACGACGAAAGAGAGCAAACCTTAAACCAGCTTTTAGCCGAAATGGACGGCTTTGGAAGCGAAAGTTCGCCCGTTATCGTTCTTGCTGCGACCAACCGCCCTGAAGTTTTAGACGCAGCTCTTTTAAGACCCGGACGATTCGACCGCCAAGTTTTAGTAGATAAGCCCGATTTTAAAGGCAGATGCGATATTTTAAAAGTGCATATGAAAGATGTGAAAATTTCACCAAAGGTTAAGGTTGAAGATATAGCAAGGCTAACAGCAGGTTTAGCCGGTGCAGATTTAGCAAACATTATCAACGAAGCAGCACTTTTAGCGGGTAGGGATTCTAAAAGATATGTGGAGCAAAATGATTTAGTAGAAGCTGTGGAAAGAGCCATTGCGGGACTTGAGAAAAAATCGCGCCGCATTAACGACAAAGAGAAAAAAATCGTAACCTATCACGAGTGCGGACACGCATTGATAGCCGAAACGACAAAAGGAGCGAAAAAAGTTAGCAAGGTTTCTGTCATTCCTAGAGGTTTAGCAGCTTTAGGCTACACGCTTAACACGCCTGAGGAAAATAAATTTTTAATGCAAAAACACGAGCTTATTGCTGAAGTTGATGTGCTTTTGGGCGGTCGTGCGGCTGAAGATGTGTTTATAGGCGAAATTTCAACCGGAGCAAGTAACGACCTTGAAAGAGCCACAGATATTATCAAAGCTATGATTTCTATCTATGGAATGAGCGAGATTGCCGGGCTTATGGTGCTTGAAAAGCAAAGAAACACCTTTTTAACCGGAGGACAAAGCATAAAAGATTATTCCGAAAAAATGGCAGAATCCTTAGACGATTATGTCAAAGATACTTTGGATAAAAGATATAAAGAAGTCAAGCAAACCTTAGAAACCTACAAAGGTGCGATAGAAACTATGGTTTCAGCTTTATACGAGGAAGAGACCATTGAGGGTGCAAAAGTTAGAGAGATTATCAAAGAATTTGAAGAAAACAACAAGCTCCCAACGCGCCTTCAAGAAAGCAAAGAAACACACAAAGAAGAAGCTCAATGAAAAATTTCATCGCTAAAGAAGGGTATTTAAGCATAAGCTTAGTGTTCGTGCTTTTGGTTTTGGTGTGGTTTTTTTGGAGCTTTTCTTTTATTTTGTTTTTCTTGCTTTTATTCTTGCTTTTTCTTTTTAGAATTTCAAAACGCGAAGGTGTTTGCAACGACAAAGCAGCCCTTTTAGCTCCCATTGATGGCAAAATAGTAAGCATAGAAAATTGCGTTCATAAAGACTTAGGCGAATGCATAAAAATAAGCATTAAAAACGCTTTTTATGATTGTGGAATTTTAAGCGCACCTTTGCAAATGCAAGTTGTGCAAATAAGAGCAAAACACGGGCTTTTTTTGTGTAGTGAGCTTGAGTGCTCAAAAAGATTAAACGAAAGGGTTTTCATCTTAGCTAAAGCCGCAGAACAAGATATAGCCTTGCGAATTTGTGCGGGTTCTTTAGATAGAAATTTAAAGCTTGATGACTTTACTTACGAGCTTAAAAGTGGCGATAAAATGGGCTTTTTACTTAATGGCAAGGTTCATTTGTTCGTGCCGCAATCCTCGCGAATTCACGCAGGAGTGGGTGATTATGTCCGCTTAGGAAGCTTACTGGGATATTTAGGAAAAGCATGAATAACAAACTCCAGCTTATCTATATACTGCCAAATCTATTCACAGCAGCCTCCGCCTTTTTAGGCGTGGTTTCTATCATCGCTTCTTTTCACGGAAATTTTAGAAGTGCATTGATTTATATTATTTTATCTTTAATTTGCGATGGTTTGGACGGACGCGTCGCAAGGCTTACGAAAACCACTTCTAAATTCGGTGTGGAATTTGATTCTTTAGCGGACTTAGTCGCCTTTGGAGTTGCACCTGCTGTACTTTTTTATGTGGGAATTGGTGCGGATTTTGGCAGACTTGGTTCTTTACTTACGGCTTTTTTTGTCGTTTTTGGTGCCATTCGTTTAGCGCGTTTTAATGTTACCGCTCAAACAAACGAGTCCTCCGTTTTCATAGGACTTCCCATTCCTACGGCTGCACTTGTAAGTGCGATTTGGACTTATGCGTATTTTACTTACGATTTTTTAGAGTCTTACGAGCTTGTATTTTTGATTCTGCAAGGAATTTTAGGACTTTTAATGGTAAGCAATATACGCTATCCAAGCTTCAAAAAAATCGATTTTAGCCGTCCTAATGTCTTAAAAGTTTTAGTAGTTTTAATCGTTGTTTTTTCCTTTTTATACCTTTATCCCTTAGAAAGTCTTTTGTTTCTAACAAGTTCTTATGTGATTTATGGAATTCTTAGGGCTATTTATATGTTTACTATGCTTAATTTTAAAAAGATAAAAAGCTGAAATTTTAAGATAATTTTAACAATTTCTAGCTTAAACTGAAAAAAACTAATATTCTACAACCTTTAAAATTTTAACCTAGAATCAAGATTATTCTTTTTAAACTCCTTAAGTAGGTCCTCAATTTGATAAATTCCTCTTAAGTTTTCATCGAATATATGAATGATTATATCACCTAAATCAAGTACGCTCCATTCATCCATGCTTTCTATGTGTAAAAACTCCTCGTTTTTAAGCCTTGTTTTAAGCTCCTCAATCAAAGCTAAAGCGTGTTTTTGCCCTAAACTTGTAGCAATGATAACAAAATCTACAAAATACTCCTCCTTACTCATATCGATAACTTCGATATTTTCTGCCTTTTTTGCGTCTAAAATTTCAGCGATTGAAGCGATTCTTTCTTGCATTGTTTTCCTTAAAATTTCTAAAAATTATATCATTTTTTTTGTAAATAATATTTTTTAACTTCCTCCTTAATCTCCTCGCAAACCTCGTTAGTATCAAGGGTTTGTCTTATAAAAGAGGACGAAATTTTAACTTTAGTATCAAGGTCTTTAAAATTTTTTGGAATTTCTATATCATCGCGTTTTGCAATGACAAATTCAACTAAATGAGAAAGTTTTTCAAAATTATGCCAAAGGCTAAGCGTGTTTAAATGATCAGCTCCGATAAGTAAATAAAATTTCTTAGGATTGTAAATTTTTTGTAAATATTCCACACTTTCTATGCTAGGAACAGGACGCATTTGTTTGATTTCATAATCTGAAATTTCAACCCTTTCAAGCCTTCCCCAAAGCCTCTTAACCCAAACTAATCTTTGCTTAGCATCAACGCTTATTTTTTGCTTAAAAGGGCTGATGAAAGTTGGTATAATAATGAGTTTATCAATATCAAGCGAATTTAGAGCTTCTTTGACAATAGCTGCGTGTCCGTTGTGCGGCGGGTCAAAACTCCCGCCAAAAAGTGCAATTTTCATTAAATTTTCTTTAATCTTATTTTTGTAGAATATTAGCATTTTATTTCGAAAAAGGAAATTAAATGGCTGTAAAAATTGCTATAAATGGTTTTGGACGCATTGGTAGGTGTGTGGCAAGAATCGTTTCTGGGAGGGACGATGTCGAGCTTGTTGCGATTAACGATACGAGTGAAATAGAAATTATGAAATATCTTTTTAAATACGACACAGCTCACGGCGAATTTGAAGGTGAGGTAGGACTTGATGAGGACGTGCTTATTATCAATGGCAAAAAGATTAAGGTTTTTAAGACTAGAGACGCTGGTGAGCTTGATTTTGCAAAGTATGGAGCGGATATTGTGCTTGAATGCACGGGTGCGAATTTAACTAAAGAAAAATGTCAAATTTTCATCGATAAAGGCGTTAAAAAGGTCATTATGAGTGCACCTGCAAAGGACGATACTCCAACTTATGTCTTAGGCGTGAATTCAAAGCTTTACCAAGGCGAAAGCATTATTTCAAATGCAAGCTGCACTACAAATTGCTTAGGTCCGGTATGTCGCGTTTTACAGGATAATTTTGGCATTAAAAAAGGATTAATGACTACTATTCACGCTTACACAAACGGACAAAGCATTATAGATTCAAAGTCAAGGGATAAAAGAAGAAGTCGTGCAGCCGCACAAAATATTATCCCAACTTCAACCGGAGCAGCAAAGGCTATGAAGCTTGTAATGCCAGAACTTAGTGGAAAGCTTCACGGACAAAGTATGAGAGTGCCTGTGATTGATGTTTCAAGCGTGGATCTAACCGCAGAGCTTGAAAAAAAGGTCAGTAAAGAAGAGCTAAATGATGCCTTTAGAAAGGCGGCAAATACTACGCTTAAGGGAATTTTATTCGTTGATGATGAAGAAAGGGTTTCAAGCGATTTTATCACTTGTGCTTATGGGGCTATTGTAGCAAGTGATTTAACTCAAGTGATTTGCGATGATTTTGTTAAAGTTATTGCTTGGTATGATAATGAATGGGGCTATTCCTCGCGTTTAGTGGATATGGCATCTTTTGTAATGAGGGCTTAAAAATGAGTAGCGATATAATTTCCATTAAAGATATAGATTTAGCAAATAAAAAAG
>CAZWYE010000033.1:0-14452 GCA_964637895.1 uncultured Campylobacter sp.
GAGCGTGAAATTCTGCCGGAAAAGAAATTTTAAACAAAACATTTTCCATAACATAACTTCCAAATTCCATAGGAATACTTAGTTTAGCCCCTCTCATTTTCACATCTTCAAAGCCCCAAAATTTCGCACTCAAAGCGGACGGATAGCCCATTTCACCGCTTTTTGCTTTCAAGGCTAAATCTACTCCTCTGCTTGAAGCATCGCCTGCTGCCCAGCTTTTCCTTGAGCCTGTATTTGGTGCGTGGCGATAGGTTCTTAACGCACCTCCGTCTATGAAAGCGTTTGAAACCGCGTTGCGAATTTCTTCAAAAGAACAACCCAAAAGCTTAGCTGCAACCGCACTTGAAGCGATGCGAACGAGCAAAACATGGTCTAAGCCGACTTTGTTAAAGCAATTTTCTAAGGCTAAAATGCCTTGAATTTCGTGTGCTTTAATCATAGCCTTTAAAACACAAGAAACCTTTAAAGGTGCTTTGCCCTCGCTTAAATTCTTGCGACTTACATAATCCGCCACCGCCCAAATCGCGCCTAAATTATCGCTTGGGTGTCCCCATTCTGCTGCAAGCCAAGTGTCGTTAAAATCAAGCCATCTTACCATAGCACCGACATTAAACGCCGCTCTTATAGGCTCAAGCTGGTAAGAAGTGCCCGGAACCTTAGCTCCTAAAGGTCTAAACTCAGCTCCCTCAACGCTAGGTCCTAAAAGCTTAGTGCAAGCAGGATACTTAAGTGCTAAAAGCCCACAACCTAAGGTATCCATTAAACAATAACGCGCCGTTTGCAAAGCTAAAGAGCTTTTTATCTCATAAGAGTCCGCATATCTTGCAATCTTTGTCAAAAGCTCGTCAAATTCAGGTCTTTTCGCCTCTAAAATTCCCATATCGCTCATAATTTATCCTTTCTATCTATCCTCAATTTTTACAAAAGCTCTTGGAGCTGGTCCTATATACTCGCTACTTGGGCGAATAAGTTTGTTGTTTGCTCTTTGTTCTTTGATGTGTGCACACCACCCACTTACGCGACTCATAATGAAAATCGGCGTAAAATAAGGCGTTGGTATGCCCATAAAATGATAAGCCGAAGCACTATAAAAGTCCGCATTCGGCGGTAAATTCGGCTTCTTTTCTTTCATCAAATTTTCAATGGCTTCGCTGACTTTAAAGATTAAAGTATCACCACCTAAACGTTTAGACCACACTTTAATCAAAGCATTTCTAGGATCGCCTCCAAGTCCATAAACACGGTGCCCAAAGCCCATAAGCAGTTCTTTGTTTTCAAGCTTGAAATTCACGCCCTTAATCGCGTCCTCAACGCTTGAAAAACTTTCAATAAGTCCCATAGCTGCTTCATTTGCTCCGCCGTGCAAAGGTCCTCTTAAAGCTCCTATGGCTGCAGCTACGGCACTAAAAAGATCGCTTTTTGTAGAAGCACAAATCCTAGCCGTAAAGGTTGAGGCGTTAAACTCGTGCTCGGCATAAAGTATTAAAGAACACTGCATAGCCTTAATAAAATCATCTTTAGGACTTTTTGCTTGAAGTTTTTCTAAAAAATATCCGGCTATGCTTCTTTGACTTGATTCAAAATCAATTTCCTTACCAGAATGCACAAAATGATGCCAATAACAAAGCACAGAAGGTAAAATTCCCAAAAGCCTAATAATCTTTTCATCTTGGTCGCTAAAGTCCTCTTTCTCGCCCTCTAAAGCACCTAAAGCCGCAACCGCACTTTGCATTAAATTCATAGGGTGGGTTTCTTTTGGAACGGCTCTTAAAATAGCCTTTAAATTTTCACTCAATTTTCTTTGAGCGATGATTTTATCCTTATAGCTTTCAAGCTCCTTTTTGTTTGGCAATTTTGCGTATTGAAGAAGAAAAGCAACTTCTTCAAATTCGGCATTGTTTGCTAAATCCTCGATAGCATAACCATAATAATTAAGCCCATTTCCAAGCCCACAAGTGCAAATCGCACTTTCTCCGGCTATCACTCCGGCTAAGCCACCGGTTTTTTTCTTTGCTTCGCTTATACTCATTTTTTTCCTTTAAATAATTCATCGAGCTTCTTTTCGTAAGCATAATAATCTAACATTTCATAAAGCTCTTCTCTTGTTTGCATTAACTCAAGCACCTCTTTTTGATGACCTTTTTTAAGTATGCTCTCATATACCAAAACTGCGGCTTTGTTCATCGCGCGGTTTGCAGAAAGCGGGTAAAGAACCATAGAAATTCCAACCTCTTTAAGCTCTTTCGTGCTAAAATACGGAGTCTTGCCAAATTCAGTGATATTTGCTAAAACAGGCACTTTAACAAGCTTTGTAAATTCAGTATATTCCTCTAAAGTGTGAATAGCTTCGGCAAAAATCATTTCAGCCCCAGCTTCAACATAAGCTAAAGCCCTTTCTATCGCTCTTTGCTGTCCTTCAATGGCGTGAGCGTCCGTTCTTGCCATTACGACAAAATTTGGATCAAGCTTTGAATCCATTGCGGCTTTGATTCTATCGCACATTTCTTCGGTGCTTACAAGTTCTTTATTCGGGCGGTGTCCGCATCTTTTTTGTGCGACTTGATCCTCTATGTGAGTAGCTGCTGCACCTGAACGAATAAGCTCTTTTATGGTTCTTGCTATGTTAAAAGCACCGCCAAAACCCGTATCTGCATCGACGAGCAAAGGAGTATCCACTCTTGAACAAATACGACGCACATCGATACAAACCTCTTCTAAAGAGATAATGCCAAGATCTGGCAAACCATAACTTGCACTTGCAACTCCGCTACCAGATAGATACAAGGCTTTATGTCCTATTTTAGTAGCTTGTAAAGCAGAGTAAGCATTTACTGCTCCTACTATGATAAGGGGCGAATTTTCTTTTAAAGCTTCTCTAAATTTCTTCCCTGCACTCATTTTTTCTCCTTAGTTTTTGGATAACCCAAAGCATTAATCGCTTTCTCACAATGCTCTAAAACCTTTGCGTCTTCAATGGTTGCAGGAACATTTAAAGGTAAGCCGTCTGCTATTTCTCTTAAATTTTTTCTTAAAATTTTCCCGCTTCTTGTTTTAGGCAGGGCTTCGACTATGGTTGCGATTTTAAAAGACGCCACCGCGCCAATCTCGTGTCTAACCAAACGCACAAGTCCGTCAATCACTCCTTGATGATCCCTTTCAATCCCGCTTTTAAGCACGACAAAGCCCATAGGAAGCTCACCTTTTAGCTCATCATTAACACCTATAACGGCACATTCTGCCACATCAGGGTGCTTAGAGACTATTTCTTCCATTTCTCCGGTTGAAAGACGGTGCCCCGCAACATTGATAATCCCGTCCATTCTACCAAGCACATAAACATAGCCGTCTTTATCGATATAGCCCGTATCGCCTGTGAGATAATAGCCCGGAAACTGATCCAAATATCCCCTGCGGTATCTCTCATCATTCTCCCAAATTCCCATTAAACACGCCGGCGGTAAAGGAAGTTTAAGGCACAAAGCACCTTTTTTTCCAGCTCCTAGTTCTTTTCCGTTTTCATCTAGAACCTTAAGATTAAAGCCCGGCATAGGTTTCGTAGGGCTTCCCGGCTTTACAGGCATAGGCTCAAGCCCCATAGGATTTGCCGCTATAGCCCAACCTGTTTCGGTTTGCCACCAATTATCAATCACCGGCTTTTTTGTTACTTTTTGTATCCATTTTAAGGTTTCGCTATCGCATCTTTCTCCGGCTACAAAGATAGTTTTAAGGCTGTCTATATTGAATTTCTTAAGCCATTCTGCTTTAGAATCTTCCCTGCGAATAGCACGAAAAGCCGTTGGAGCGGAAAATAAAACATTTACTTTATATTCATCAACTATCCTCCAAAATGCCGACGGATTAGGCGTTCGCACCGGTTTTCCCTCATAAACTATAGTAGTGCAACCATTCATCAAAGGACCATAAACTATATAAGAATGCCCAACAACCCAGCCCACATCAGAAGCTGTAAAAAACACATCGCCGGGCTTTGCATTGTAGATATTATCCATAGACCATTTCATAGCCACAGAATGCCCTCCATTTGAGCGTATAACGCCCTTTGGCGAACCTGTCGTGCCTGAAGTATAAAGTATGTAAAGCGGGTCCGTTGCTAAAACAGGCACCGGATCTACCGCTCTTGCCCTTTCCTCCTCGCTTTCCCAATCCACATCGCGCCAAGGAAGCATACTTGCTTTGTATTGCGGTCTTTGCCAGATAAGACAAGTTGTGGGCTTGTGATTTGATTTTTTAATGGCTTCATCAAGTATAGGCTTGTATTCTATGATATTGCTTACTTCTATACCGCAACTTGTGCTTATAACGACACGGGGCTTAGCGTCCTCAATCCTAGCAGCTAGTTCATGTGCGGCAAAACCTCCAAAAACAACGCTGTGAATCGCCCCAAGTCTCGCACAAGCAAGCATAGCTATCACAGCCTCCGGAATCATAGGCATATAAATCACCACCCTATCGCCTTTTACAACGCCTTTGCTAGAGAGAATTCCAGCCACCTTAGCAACGCGGTCTCTTAGCTGTTTGTAGGTGTATTTTTTCTTAGTATCGGTTACGGGCGAATCGTAAATCAAAGCAATTTGATCGCCGCGTCCGTTGTGAATATGCAAATCAAGGGCGTTATAACAAGTATTCATACAACCCCCAACGAACCATTTATAATGCCCATTGCTATCATCAAGCACTTTATCCCATTCGTTATACCAATGCACTTTTTTAGCCGCTTCTGCCCAAAAATTTTCAGGAGAATTTAAAGACTCTTTATAAGCTTGTTCGTAAGTCATAGCATTCCTTTCTTGTGAAATTTAGTGCATTATAAAATTTTTTATTTTCAAATAAAATGTAAATTTTTTGTTCATTTGTATAGTTTTTAAACGAAAAACAAAAAATTTGTCTCATTTTTGTGCATTTTAAAAAAAATGTAAGTATATTTACCTAAAATTTTTTTGTATAAATTCAAAGGCTAAAACTTGTATTTTTACTAAAAGTAACATTTTTAAAACAAGGCTGAAAAAATGCTTAATTCTCAACAAAAATTGCTTGAAATTTTTAAAAGATCCGGGCTTAGTTTGAGTAAATTTGCAAATATTTTGGGAAAAGACCGCAGAACTTTGGCAAATTGGATAGAAAAGAAACAAAATAAAGAACCGGATCTAAAAACCAAAGAAAAAATTTGCGAATTTTTCCGCTATCCTGTGCAAATTTGGGACAATGATGAAGAGCTTGATTTTTACGCACTTTTAAGCGGAGTGAAAAAAGAAGAGGTTAAAATCATCGATGAGGGCTATGTGGTCGGCTTAAAATACATTTTTGAAAACGAAAATGAGGGTTCTCTTATACTCCACCCAGCCTTTCCAAATCCAGCTTACAGAGACTTTATCGTGCCTTCGGTGTATAGAAACACAGACAGCAAAGAAGCGAAAATTTACAGACAAAAAAGAGGCGAAAAAATGAGAGCGCATTCTTTTGCGGCAAGTGAGTGGTATTCTATAAAATCCTTGCTTGAATTTTGTTTTTCGCCCATTGGAAATTTCTACACGAAGGAACAAAAAATCGCTATTTTAGAGCTTATGATCGATACTTTTAAGGATAATTTAAACAAAACTTTGTATTTTTTTGATTCTTACGCACAAAAAATTTACGGGCTTGATATGTTTTATTTATCCATAAATATCAAGGAAAATTCTATGTTTTTTAAGGCTCCGCTTGAAATGTTTCTAATCGAGATTAAAAACCAAACCCTCGTGCATAAAATTCACCACCGCTACACTAACGCCAAAAAATGCCCAGCTCACATAGACCCAAAGGACGCTTGTTTTATAATGGAGCTTTTAGAATTTGCTCTTAAAGAAAGGTTAAATTTGAAGCAAACTTGCGATTTAATCCATCAAAAAAGCCATTATGGAGAGCTTTTTAAGAAGACTTTAAGCGTTGAATTTTGATTTTTAAACTTGACTTGATTTTTAGCTATATTTAAAAATTCCAAGACCAAACAATTTATTATAGAGCCTTTACACATAAAATAATATCAACATTTTCAAATATTGACAAATAAGCTCTTAATTTTTAAAAATTTATTTTATTTTTAAATCCGTATTTTAAAACATTTTAAAAATCTCGATCCCGTAAGATTAATTTGCTTAAAACTAATAATTATTTTTATTAAAAAGTGCATAAAATTTAAAAATTTATACTTGTTTTTCTTAATAAAATTCATTTTTTTAGCGTTTTAAATTTCGAAAATTCCGCTATAAAGTTAATATTTAAACCAAATTTAAATTAATTTTTATTTGAAATTCAGTTTAATGAGTTTATACTTCAAAAATTAATAATAAATATCATTTTTTAATCTTTATTAAGGCTTAATTTAATGAGAATTTTTTATCTGCTTTTACTTTTTATAAGTTTTTCTTTTGCGAGGGTTGAGGACTTTATCGCGGAGGCTGAGGATATTAAAGCTATGCTTAAGCAAAGTGTTGAGCTTTATAAAAAAGAAGGTAGTGCGGCGGCTAAAAAGATGAGTGAAGATGCGTATTTTCAACGCTTTGAAAATATGGAAGGCGCGGTAGGTCGCAATATAGGTCGCAAAGCCATTACAATGGAGAGGAAATTTACGAATTTAAGAAGAATGTATAAGGAAAACGCGCCGCTAGAGCAGGTTAATGCACTTGTAGATAGCCTTGTTTATGATTTAAACGAGGTCGCTCCTATTTTACAAAAGGGCTTTAAGCTTAAAGCGCAGGCGAGTGATTTAACTTACGATAAAGAAAAAGCCGCACTTTCCTCCATAGAGGAAAATAAAAAAAGAGAAGCCCAAGCAGAGGCTATGATAGCACAAATGATGGGAATAAGCGTTGAGGAGCTTACAAAAGAAAAACCGGACGCGAATTTGGGAACAAATTTGGGCACAAATCAAGCCTTAAATTCAAACGAAAATCCGGACTTAAACTCCGTTGAAGCAGAGCTTCAAGCCGCTGCGGCTATGGACGCAAGGCTTCAGTTTATACTTGATAATATCAGCACGAAATTTTCACAAAGTGCAAGTGCTTTTGGGCAAAATAATAAAGAGCAAAGTAAGAATTTTTTGCAAAATGCTTTGTTTGAGGATTACCGCAATACTAAGGCTGAAGTTTTGGTAAGTAAATTCACACAGGCAGGAAATGACCAAAAAATTCAGCAAGGCTTAAGAGAGCTTATAAGAAAAATAGCTGAGGAAAATTTAAGCGAAAAAGACTTAAGAGAGGGCTTAGAAAAGCTTGAAGTTCAGCTTTTTGAAAGCTTTTTGCAAATTCCAAAAGAAGAGCTTACCGTGCTTAAAATCAAGGGCTTTAAAGATGAGAACATAGGCAGGGATTATTCTAAGGTTGCAAAGGATATTGAACTTGCTTTGGGCGAAATTTTGCAAAATTATGAGGGCTTTAGCGTTTCTATTATCGATGATTTACAAAATGTATATTTAGACATTTTTGAAGTTAGCGGAATGGAAAGTAAAATCGGTGCGGTTGATAGCAATTTAAAGCTTAAAATCGAAGCTTTGTTTTCTAAAGGCGTAGCTTTGATTAAAGCAAGTGCGGAGAAAAAAGAGCTTGAACTTAGCTTTAAAGAACTTAGTGAGCTTATAAATTCAAGCGTGGATAAAATAGTCGATTCCTCGCCTTACTCGCTTTTCATTTGGGCTTTAGGAATCATCTTAAGAGAGGGCTTAGAAGCCTTAATCATCATAGTAGCCATAGTTTCTTACCTCGTGCAAAGCAAGAACGAAAAACGGCTAAATATAGTCTATAACGCGCTTTTAAGCGGAGTGGTTTTAAGCTTTATAACCGCTTTTGTAGTCGCTTGGCTTTTCAAAGAAAATTCAGGGCAAAGCAGAGAGCTTATAGAGGGCGTAACTATGCTTGTTGCGGTGTGCTTACTCTTTTATGTGGGCTTTTGGCTACTTTCAAATGCTTTAAATAAAAAATGGGAAAATCTCATAAAAAGCGAAACTATAAAAGCAATTTCTAGCAACTCTGCAAAGGCTCTTTGGCTTACAACCTTTTTAGCTGTGTATAGAGAAGGTGCTGAAACCGTGCTTTTCTATCAAGCCTTGCTTTTTGATTCTAAGACTAGCACGGATTATGGTGCGGTTTTTGCAGGACTTACTCTTGGAATTTTAGTTTTAATCGTGCTTTATTATCTCTTAAAAGCAGGAGCTATCAGGCTTCCTATTAAGCAGTTTTTTTATATCACTTCTTATATAATTTTTTATATGGTTTTTGTTTTTACCGGCAAAGGTTTTGCCGAACTTATCGAGGGTAAGATTATAACTCCGGCTTTTTTACCTTTTAATTTTGAGCCTATTTTATGGCTTGGAATTTATCCTTATTATCAAACCCTCGTTCCTCAGGTTGTGGTTTTAATACTGCTAATTTTTGGCATATTAATAACAAAACAAATTTCAAAAAAGGAGAAAATATGGTAAAATTTCTATCAGCACTTAGTGCTGCAGCGATTTTTACTGCAGGTGCTTTTGGAGGCGAAGTTCCAATCGGCGATCCTAAAGAGCTAAATGGTATGGAAATAGCGGCGGTTTATCTCCAGCCTATTGAAATGGAGCCAAGAGGCATTGATCTAGCGGCTTCTTTAGCGGACATTCATTTAGAAGCGGATATTCACGCTATTAAAAACAATGCAAACGGCTTTCCGGAGGGCTTTTGGATTCCTTATTTAAGCATAGCTTACGAGCTTAAAAATACAGACACAGGAGCCATTAAAAGAGGAACTTTAATGCCTATGGTTGCTGATGATGGTCCGCATTATGGAGCAAATATCGCTATGGAAAAAGACAAAAACGGTGGCTTTGGAGTAGGAAATTACGAACTTACTTACTTCATTTCAAACCCTGAAAAACAAGGCTTTGGACGCCATGTTGATGAAGAAACCGGTGTGGGAAAATGGTTTGAGCCTTTTAAGGTAAGCTATAAATTCAAATACACCGGCACTCCAAAATAATCACACTCGGCGTAAGCCGAGTTTTTAGGAAAAAATTTGAGTTTATATTTTGTTCATTTTTTAAGTGCTTTTTTACCTTTAAGCATTCTTACAAGCCTTTGTGCTAAGAAGTTTAAAAATATTTTCAAGCAATTTTTGGCGATATTTTTAGGCTTTTTATTTGCGTATTTTGCTTTTTTCATAGCCTCTTCTTTTTTGCAAACTCAAAATTTAATCTTTAATGTAAATTTTGCTTTTCTTATATTTTTGCTTTTAAGCTTTATCTTTGTTTTTTGGCAAAAAATGGGACTTTTAAACAGCATTTTCATACTCGCACTTAGCTTTTGTTTTAGTTTAAATTATTTTTTCATCTCGCAAGATTTTCCTATTTTTAGCACTTCTTTACTAGATAGCACTGCTCTTATTTCTTTAGGCTTTATTTTTTTAGCCCTTTTTATTTGCGTTTTAATCTTTTTCTTTTTAAGGTGGCAAAATAGCGTTTTAACAAGCTTTTTCTTGCTTTTTCTCGTAGTGCTTTTGGAATTTGATAAAATTATAGCTAATATTTTCTTGGTTTTAATGCGAGAAAATTTCATTCAAACACAAGATTTTCTTTTAAGCTTTGTTGCAAAAAGCTTACATTTTAGCATTTATTTTGTTTATGCGTATTTAGCTTTTATTCTTATTTTAGCCTTTTTAAGCCTTAAAATGCGCGTAAAACTCAAGCAAAAAAAAGAATTTTTAGATATAAGTTTTCGTAAAAATAAAGCTTTAAACGCCTTTGTTTATCGCTATTTTTACGCCGTTTTTTCGCTAAGCATTCTTTCTTTAATCTTACTTTTATATTTTCATCTTGTTAGTTCAAAACCGCTTAAAATCGACAAACCAACCGAAGTTTTACCAAACGAGCAAGGCTTTTTTGTTTTTGACATAGAAAGATTTAGAGACAATAAGCTTCACCGCTTTGCTTATGTAAGTTCGCAAGGTAAGGTTATAAGATTTTTCATACTTAATAAAAGAGAGGATAAAGACTCACCTGTGGCGGTCTTTGATGCGTGTATGATTTGCGGGGATATGGGCTATATTAAAAAGGACGGAGAGCTTATTTGCATTTCTTGTAATGTCCGTATTTTTTTGCCAAGCGTAGGTAAATTTGGCGGTTGCAATCCTATTCCGCTTGAATACGAATTTGATGGAAAGCAAGTTATAATCTTTGCAAAAGTCATTGAAGCAGGTTCGAATTATTTTAACGAGATTAAAGAAGTAGAAGTAATAGACCCTGTTTCAAAAGCAAAGCTTATAAACTTAAAAGCGCCTTTTTCTTATAGTTATAAGGGTATAATTTATTATTTTGAAAACGAAAAAAACTACGAGGAATTTAAAGCAAACCCTCAAAATTTCATTAACGAGGACGCGCAAGCGCAATTTATAATACAAAGGCAAAACGATGCTCTTTAAGATGATTAAAAGTTCTATTTTTAAGAACAAAACTCAAAAATTCCTAGCCTTTTTAACCTGCTTTTTAGCAACCTTGCTCATTTGCACTATGCTTAATATCACCTTAAGTATAGGCAATGAAATCACAAAAGACTTAAGATCTTATGGCTCAAACATAGTCGTTTTACCTAAAGGCTCGAGCCTTAGCATAGAAATTGGCAATGAAATTTACGAGCCTTTAAAGGATAAAAATTATTTAGAGGAAAAAGATTTACATATCATTAAAGAAATTTTTTGGCGTAATAATATCAGTGCTTTTGCACCTTTTTTAGAGGGCAAAATAGCGTTTAATCAAAACAAAGAAGCTTTGATTGTAGGAACTTATTTTGACAAGCTTATCAATGTAAGCGATGAGGAGGATTTTAAAACGGGCATTAAAAGCCTTTATCCTTTTTTAGAGCTTAGCGGAAAATGGGCTAAAGATGACAGCCTTGATGAGCTTATGCTAGGCGAGGATTTTGCAAGAGAAAATGCTTTAAAAGTGGGCGATTTTTTAGAGCTTGGAGGTAAAAAAATGCAAGTGGTGGGAATTTTAGCCCATTCTGATAAAATGAGTAATAAAATCATCACTTCTTTAGCCTTAGCCGGTGAATTGCTCGGTAAAAAAGGGCTTTATTCAAGAGCTGAAGTTTCGGCTTTAACCATACCGGAAAATGATTTAGCTCAAAAAGCAAGACGCGATGCTAGTGCGCTTAACCAGCTTGAATTTGATACTTGGTATTGCACGGCTTATGCAGGAAGCATAGCGTATCAAATAGAAGAGGATCTTAAAGGCTCAAGTGCTAAGGTCTTAAATTCCATTAACGACGCGCAAAATTTGATAGTCAAAAAAATCCAGTCTTTAATGGCACTTACAAGCATTATCTGCATAATAGTCGCAAGCATAGCTATTTCAAGCCTTATGAGTTCAGAGCTTCACAGACGCAAAAAAGAAATAGGACTTTTAAAGGTTTTAGGCGCGAACACCTTTGAAATTTACTTGCTTTTTGCAAGTGAAAACCTAGTTATAGCCTTAATCTCTGCGGTATTTGGCTTTGCTTTTGGAATTTTAATTTCACAAATCATAGCCTTAATGATCTTTGGAACTTTCATAAGCATAGCGTGGATAATCTTGCTTTTAAGCCTTATTTTTGCCGCTTTAATCGCGATTTTAGGCTGCTTACTTCAAATTCTAAACATTTCAAATTTAACCCCTGCGCAGGTGCTTTATGGCAGATAAGTTTTTTTTAAAAGACCTTTTTAAAAGCCTTATTTACTCTCATCAAAGGCTTTTTATCATAGCTTTGTCCGTTTTTATCGGTGCTCTAATAAGCTCTGCGTTTTTAAACATTTATTTTGACATAGACACAAAGCTTTCGCACGAGCTTAAAGCTTATGGTGCAAATGTCGCTTTAAGCCCTAAAAAAGAAAGGCTTATTTCAAATGAAAAATTCGCAGAGCTTAAAGAAAAGCTCGAAGCTAGAGCACTTACGCCTTATTTGTTTGATTTTTTGAATTTAGGAAGCACGAGCGGGGTTGTGCTTGGAACGGATTTTAAGGCTTTAAAAATCACAAAGCCTTTTTTAGAGATTAAGGAAGGAAGCTTTTCTTTGAGCGATTTTAAGGAAGATTCGGCTTTCATTGGCGTAAATTTAGCAAAAAGCCTCGAAGCAAAAGTGGGCTCACAAATTCAAATTTATAATCAAAGCACTTCAAAAAGTGCTAAAGTTACCATAAAAGCAATACTTCTTAGCAACGATGAGTTTGACTCTTTGCTTTTAGTACCTTTAAAACTCTTGCAAGATTTAAGCAATACTGGTGCAATACACTACGCAAACGCCGTGCTTTATGGAGATTTTGAAAGCATAAGTGCTAAAACACAGGCTTTAAGCGATGAAATTGTAAGCGTAAAGCCCATTTCTTCGGTAAGTTTAAGCGAGGCTTTGGTGCTTGATAAGATTAAGGCTTTAATGTTTTTAATCGTATTTATCGTGCTAATCATAGTTACAACAAGCGTAAATACCACGCTTAGCTCCATTATTTTATCAAGGAAAAAAGAAGTTGCTTTGCGTTTAGCACTTGGTAGCAAAGAGGGCGAGATTTTTAAGCTTTTTGCGAGTGAGTGCTTCGTTGTAAGCTTTCTTTCTTGCGTTTTGGGTGCTTTTTGTGGAATTTTTTTGGCAAATATTTTCGGACTTTTGATTTTTAATGCAGGTATTGATTTTAGATTTAAAGCTGTGTTTTTTTCCGTGCTTATTTCTATGATTTTTGCGGCGTTTGCAGCGTTTTTTCCTCTAAAAAAAGCATTAAAAATCAATGTGTGTGAAAATTTAAAGGGCGAATAATGAAAGAACTTATAAAAATTAAAAATCTTAGCAAGGAATTTGGTAAAATCAAGGCTTTAAACGGCATAAATTTAAGCGTTTATGAAAACGAATGGCTTGCGATAATGGGACCATCAGGTAGCGGAAAATCCACGCTTTTAAATATACTTTCTCTTATGGATACACCAAGTAGCGGAGAGTATATTTTAGCTGGTTTAAATTTAGAACAAATGAGTGAGGAGCAAAAGGTGAAGTTAAGACGAGATAAAATCGGGCTTATCTTTCAGCAGTTTCACCTTATCCCGCATTTAAGTGCCTTAGAAAATGTAATGTTAGCACAGTATTATCACTCAAGCGTTGATGAAGAGGATGCGAAAAAATGCCTTGAAAAAGTAGGCTTAGCACACCGCTTTAACCACACTCCAAACGAGCTAAGCGGAGGTGAGCAGCAAAGAGTTTGCATAGCAAGGGCTTTGATTAATAACCCGGAGCTTCTCCTTGCGGACGAACCCACAGGAAATTTGGACGAAGCGAATGAAAAAATCGTGCTAGAACTGCTTAAACGACTCAAAAACGAGGGCAAAACCATAGTTTTAATCACGCACAACCCAGAACTTGCCAAAAGTGCAGACCGCTGCATAAAACTTCACCACGGAGTGCTTGAATGAAAAGGCTTTTATGCGTTTTGCTTTTAGTTTTAAGTGCGTGTTCTATAAGCGAAGATAAAGGAAAAATCGGAGCTAAAGCGGCTGAAATTCTGGCTAAAGATTTAAAGGGAAATAGCGTAAAGCTTGGTGATTTTAAAGAGGAGCTTAAAATTTTAGTTTTTTTTCAAAACGGCTGCGTGTCTTGCTTGAAAGAACTTCCTATGCTTGATGAATTTAGCACTAAAAATCCGGGCAAAATAGCCGTTCTTGCGATAAATTCCGTAGATAGCACAGAAGTTATCAAGGTTTTAAGCGAACAAATGGAGTTTAAAAATATCAAAATTTTAAAAGACGAACTTGGTATGAGTTCGCAAAAATACGGCGTTTTTGCGACACCTACGACTATTATTATCAAAAATAACGAGATTAAAGAAAGAATTTTAGGAGAAAAATCTTGGCAATTTTTAGAATCCAAACTTATCTCCTTGTTTTAATACTTTTTTGTGCGTGTGCGGATACAAATTTTAAAGCCTTAAACAGTGAGCAAACTTACAAATTTTCTTACAACAGCTTTGAAAAAGAGCTTTTGCTTGATGATAAAAAAGCCTATTTCGCTCTTGTTTTTTTCACTAAAGATTGCGGAGTTTGTTTGGAACAAATCGCGATTTTAAAAAAGCTTAAGGAACGCTATGAATTTGATTTTTTCGTGGTTTTAGGCGATGCAAAGGATTTAGAGGACGCTAAGGCTTGGGCTTTAGAAAAGGATTTAAATTTAAAGGTGTTTTACGAAAAAAAGGCGGCGGATTTTTTAGCCCGTGCTGTGGGCGGAATTTATGGCGTTCCCGTGCTTAGCTTTTTTAAAAATGCAAAAATGGAACAAAAATTCATAGGTTTAACGCCTTATTTTATTCTTGAAGAAACGATAAAAAGGTTAAAGGCTTAGAATGATTATTAACCACCCCCCCAAAAAAAAGGAAAACTATGTTTTATCATACAAAAAAGCTTGTTAAGCTCATTTTAAAA
>CAZWYE010000034.1:0-14009 GCA_964637895.1 uncultured Campylobacter sp.
CGCTTTTTAGGCTTTCTTTAAATATCGCAACCACGCGTATGATTTTAAGCGAGGGGCAAAATGGTCCGGGTGCGGTGAGTGAGATTATTGCGGCGTTTGGAGAATTCGTTGTTGGAGGTAATTATGTCATAGGTATAGTTGTTTTTTGTATCTTGGTTTTGATTAATTTTATGGTCGTAACTAAAGGTAGTACGAGAGTTTCTGAAGTTCAAGCGCGTTTTACCTTAGACGCGATGCCCGGAAAACAAATGGCAATAGATGCGGACTTAAACGCAGGTTTGATTGATGAAGAAACTGCAAGAGCAAGAAGACAAGAGATTATCGCGGAGGCTAATTTTTACGGGGCTATGGATGGTTCGAGCAAATTCATTAAAGGCGATGCAGTTGCTGGAATCATTATAACCATCATAAATTTAATAGGTGGCTTTCTCATAGGTTCTTTCCAGCACGATATGAGTTTAAGTGCAGCCGCGCAGACCTTTACTATCTTAACCATAGGCGATGGGCTTGTTTCTCAAATTCCCGGACTCATCACTTCAACCGCAACGGCAATTATTATTACAAGAGCGAGTAAAGATGAGGATAATTTTGCTGAAGGCACGCTCAATCAGCTCTTAAGCGAATACCGAACGCTTTTAATCGTAGGCTTTGTGCTTTTTATCTTTGCTTTGGTTCCGGGGCTTCCTCATCTTTCTTTAGGCTTTATGGCACTTGTATTTTTAACGCTTGGTTATCTTACTAAGCAGGTTAAAGAGGGTAAAATTGACATTAAAAGCGTTAGAAAGGCAAGACCTGCTGCGGCAAGTGGAGCAAGAGCAGGAGTAGTGCCAATTCAGGCTAAAAAAAGCGAAGAAGAGATTGTCAAAGAAGAAGAATATAAAATCAACGATATACTTAAGGTCGAAGTGCTTGAGCTTGAGCTTGGTTACGGGCTTATCAAGCTTGCAGAAGTGGAGCTTACCGAAAGAATTCGCTCTATGCGTCGCAGCATAGCACAAGAGCTTGGCTTTTTGATGCCAAAGATTAGAATTCGCGATAATCTTAAGCTAAAGCCTAACGAATACAGCTTCAAACTCAAAGGCGTTTCTATCGCAAGTGCTGAAATTTATCCGGATAAATACCTTGCTATGGATAGCGGTTTTGTTACAGAAGAGGTTGAGGGCATAGCGGCAAAAGATCCGGCTTTTAATTCAGACGCTCTTTGGATAGATAAAAATTTAAAAGACGAAGCCACGCTTAATGGCTATATGGTTGTTGATCCAGCAAGTGTTATTTCAACGCATATGAACGAGCTTATCAAGGCTCACGCTTCTGAGCTTCTTACGCGTCAAGAAGTACGCAATCTCTTGGATAAAGTTAAAAACAATTATCCTATTATCGTTGAAAGTGCTTTGGCGGCTGTGCCTGAAAATATTATTCAAAAAGTGCTTAAAGACTTGCTTAAACACCAAATTCCTATTAAGGATATGCTAACCATCTTAGAATCAATTAGCGATATAGGCGAGGTTAGCAAGAGTTTTGATATGATTATCGAACATGTTCGTGCGTCTTTAGCAAGGGTTATTACGAATTTATATTTGGACGATAAAGGAATTTTAGATATTTTTATTTTAGACCCTGCAAGTTCGGCGGTTTTAATGGAAGCTGTGCAGTTTAAAGACGGAACTTATCATCTGCCTTTAAGCGTGGCTCAAACGGGTGCTTTAGTTGATACCTTAAGAGCAGAATATGACTCGGTTAAAAACGGACGCATTAAGCCTTTTATACTTTGCGTAGAGCCGCAACTTAGGAAATTTATTTCTAATATTTGCTTTAATTTTAATATCAAAATTATAGTCTTAAGCTTTGCTGAAATCGCAGAAAATACGAATTTCAACACAGAAGGCATTATAAAAATAGAATTTTAAGGGAAAATATGAAGATTTATCACCTCTCACACACGGATTTAGACGGCTATGCGTGTCAATATGTTGTAAATTTTTATTTTAAAAATGTGGAATTTTACAATTCTAATTATGGCAGGGAAATTAATGAGAATTTTAACGCCATTCTTGATGATATCGATACAAACAAGCCTCAAAAGGCTTTGCTTTTGATTACGGATTTAAATTTAAGCCTTGCACAATGTGAGGAATTTCAAAACGAGTGCGAAAAAAGAGGGGTTAAAATTCTCTTACTTGATCATCATCAAAGCGGCGAGGAATGTGCTTTAAAATTTGCTTGGTATTTACTAGATAGTCAAAGAAGTGCTACAAAAATAGTTTATGATTTTTTCTCCAAAATTTGCTTTTGTGAAAAAGAACTTGAAAGCTTTGTTAATGTAGTAAATGCGGTGGATATTTGGCTTGAAAATAATGAGAATTTCGAGCTTGGCAAGGTTTTTTTGAATTTAATCGCAAACGCTAAGGAGATAAATCGCGTTATGTTTAGGGAGAAAAATATCTTATATATGTTCTTTTTGCTAAATCACGCAAGGAAATTTATAGGCAAGGAAGACGCACACATTTTGCTTGAAAACGCTATTCATTTTATCAAAAAAGACTTTTTTTGCAAAGGGCAGGATGATACTTTGTCGAATTTAATCTCGCATTTTGTGGTGGAGAATTTAAGCCTTATTAAAAAAGACTTACTTTTGTATTATGAGGGACGCAAAGGCGTTCTTACTTTAAATATCGGCAATACTTCGGTCATTGGGAACGAATTTTTGCTTAAAAATCCTGAAATCGATTTTTTTGTGGATTTAAGCTCACGCAAAACTCTAAGTTTTAGGGCAAATGGCAAGGTTGATGTGAGCTTAATCGCTAAAAATCTCGTCGGTGGCGGAGGACACAAAAATGCTAGCGGAGGGTTTTTCGGTGCTTTTAGAGAAAGTGTAAATTATGCTTTTTTAAAGGCTCAAATGATAGATTTAATCAAAAGCAAGGAACTAAAAAAGGAAAACGCAAATGCAACAGCTTGATTTAAAAAAAGAGCTTGAGAGCCTAAGATACGAGCTTAGCGTTGTTTTAGAGGCTATGCTTTTGTATGCCGGAGCCAAAAGGGAAAAGCTTGAGGGCTTAATCGAGCTTTATATCGATAAAATCGATGAAATTTTAGAACACTCCACCAAAGAAGGAGTTGATGAAATTTTAGAAGTTGTGGAGTATCTTAAGAAAAATCACAGTGAATTTTTCCTATAAGATTTTGAGCTTTTTTTAATGACTTGGTTTAAAATTTTATACTTTCTAAACATAGGGTAAGCATTTTTTCTTGCAAATTTAAGATATTGTAAAGAGAAACTGAATTTGCTTGTGTGAAAACATTGTGTTTGGAAAAATTGGCACTTTCTTCGGCAAAATCTAAATCTTTAATGCGAGAAGCTGCGGCTTTAAGATTGATTTGAGTACTCATAATATTATTTACGGTTGAATTAAGTTGAATTTGAACCGATCCTATATCTGCTCTTATGGCACTAAGATTAGTTAAGGCATTTTCACTAAGATCCATTAAAGCCATAGCTCTTCTTAAGCTTAAGACATTTTTATCTGCAAGACTTTTAGTAGTTTTATCACTTGCACTAAAAACACCTAATGCTTCACTAAGTTTTTCATCACTCATACTTACAAGCTCTTTAAGAGAAACCGAGCTTCTTGCTAAATTTTCTTGTTCTAGATCTAAACCTAAGATAGCATTTGTCTTTACTCCCTGATAAAATACAGAAGTTTGTGCCGAACCTACAGCATATGAAAGACTTAAACGACCAAAACTTTCGAAATAATTAGTAGTTGTGGCTAATTTTGGATTATCAAAAATAGTATTTTCTACACCTAAAGTATTTGCATTTCCTGTTTGTATTTTAGAAGATCCTATAGTAGAAAATCCTCTAAATCTAAGCATATCTTCAGGGGCTTCTA
Organism: uncultured Campylobacter sp.; assembly: GCA_964637895.1. GTDB lineage: Bacteria > Campylobacterota > Campylobacteria > Campylobacterales > Campylobacteraceae > Campylobacter_D. Next base: position 3,894 of record CAZWYE010000034.1, read on the forward strand.
AAACAAGTTTATGAGAATTAGTATCAACTTCTTTAATACTGGCTTTAAAGCCTGAATTAGAAGAATTTATAGCATCTACTAAGTCTTGTAAATTATACCTTCCATCTCTTTTTGGAGGTAGTTGAAGATTTATATTGATTTCTTGGTTGTTTTTATTTATATATACAAGTTGCCAAGTTTGTGCTCGATTAGCGTCTCTTCTAACTGTTGTATCTTTTGCAACTGCGGTTCCTTGAACGGTTCTAAAATCTATACCTAATTGCCCAGAAGCAGAACCTGTCATTTCTAATAAGGTCTGTGAAGTTTTAGTTAAAAAATGTATTTTACCATCTTTTAAAACGGCATAAACTCCAGTTTTATCATATACGGCATTGATATTTGCAACGGCAGCAGCTGCATTTGCTGAAGCTTCTATTTCAACTCCATTTATTAAAAGAGCACCTTTGGCAAATCCTGCAGGAGGAAAGGTTTTAGCGGCTACAACGGAAGTAGGGGGAAGTTGTAAAATAGTTTGAGTTCTACCATCAACACCGCCAAGTATTATCCCGCCTCCATTGATAGCGCTTAAAATAAGTCTGCCATTTTCCGTTCTAGCACTCACTCCCGTAACATCTTTAAGAGAATTAATACTTGCAACTAAAACACCGCTTTCATCGCCATCTTCAACTTCGATTTGTCCAAAGCTTACTCCATTTATGGTAAAAGAATTATTTAAAGTCCCAGCTCTTACTTGATTTTCTGCTACATATTCATTTTGTATAAAGGCTTTTACTCCTGTTAAATCTGAAATTTGATTGATTTTTTCAGCAAGTTCTCCTAGCCCCTTTTTAACGCCAAAATCCGAATTTAAAATATAATCTTTTTGGGTGATTGAATTAGTAATCTTAAATGTTAAAGGACCTTGTATATCTCCTAAACCAATACCAGCACTAGTATTAAACTGGGTAATGCCTATTTTGCTAGAATTAGTTGCATTAATGGAAGTTTTGATAGTAGTATTAGAATTTGATCCTATTTCAAAGACTTTGTTAGAAAAAGCACCATTGAGTAAGGAAAGGGAGTTGTAAGTGGTGGTATTAGCTATGGTGTCGTATTCTTCTAAGAGTCTTTGTATGTCTGCTAAAAGCATTTTTCTAGTCTTTACGCTTTGTCCATCTTGTGCAGCTGCTGTGGCTTTAACTTTTATGGTATCAAGGATTTGACTTTGAGCATCCATAGCTTTATCGGCTATTTTAAGCATACTGCTTGCGTCCATAGAGTTTGAAATGCTTTGTTCTAAGGTGTTAGCACTGGAATTTAAGTTATTGCTTATACTTAAACCTGAAGCATCATCGAAGGAGGAGTTGATTTTAAGTCCGGAGCTTAGTCTTTGTAAGGAAGTATCAAGGGTTTTGGAATTGAGTTTTTGGGTGGTAAGACTATTTAAAGCACTTATATTAGTTATTCTAAACAAATCCCCCCCCCCCTTTTTTTTTTAATTCGAATTATTTGCTTTAGTATTGATATATCGGCTTTAAAATATTTTTTTTTATAAAAATTTAGTGTATTTTACAATGTATGTTAGTGAATTTTTGATTTTAAAATTTAAAAATAGAATTTCTTATTTGAGGTATATTTTAATAGGTTTAAAAAAATTAAAAAATTTATTATTTTGCTTGAGTTTTTTTGGATAATATTAAAAAAATCAAAAACTAAAATATAATTTTTATATTTAAAAATTTAAGCTTAAATTACAGAAAAAAAGTGGAAGATTACAACAATAACTTAAACTTAAAAAATTTAAAAGCCAAAAATTTTTTTAAATTTAAAGCACAAAAAAATAAAAATCTTGCTCCAGTATTTTTTTTCTTCTTCTCCTAAATACCTAAAAACGCAAGAATCTAAGTCTTTTTTTTCTTGAGTGCTTAAATTTTTCATATAAAACCAACCTTAAAAATATCACCTAGCGATTATATCATAAATTTTTATTTATTTTCATAAAATTTAAAGTAAAAATCATAAATAAAAATAAAAATCCCACAAGAGCGAAGCAAAAAATCAAAATACAAGCTTGAGGCATATTTACAAGTTCGAAGTAGGGCAGCAAATACCAGCCTTTGGAGTAAATTCCATTATCAAAATAGGGTGCTTGCCCTATGAAAAACTCTTGCAAAGGGCTTAAAACTGCATCTTTTGGCACAAAAGCTCTATCATTTGCACACTCTCCGCTTGGCATAAAAAGTCCGCTAAAATACTCGTGCAAGGGCAAATCAAAAGGAAAAATTGGAATTTGCTTACAAGCTGCGACCCCGCCAAAAGGGTTTTCCTCTTGGACTAAGGCGTAAATTTTCTCCAAAATAAAGCCGTGTTCTAAGCCCAAATAGCAGCCATAAAACGCAAAAACAAAGGCAAGTGCTTTTAAAAGCTTTTTTGAACTCACAAAGCCCAAAAATGCCCCAAAACTCACCAAAAGCATATCAAAGCGTATATAAACGCACTGCTCACAAGGTCGCATATAAAGGTAGTTTTGCAAAAAATAATGAGCAATCAAAACAGGCACAAGGGTAAAAAGCATAAGAAAAAGCCAAATTTTCCAGCTTTCTTTAGCGAAATTTGGTGAGGATTTGAGAAAAATTTTTATTAGAGGGGATTTTGAATTTTTTTGCCGGATTTGTAAATTTCTTTGAGAATTTGTAAAATTTAAATTTTGTTGTGTTTTTGAATTTGTTTGAGGGTGAGAAAATTCTAGGTTTTCTTGTTGGATTTTAAAATTCATTTGAGGACTTGGATTTTCAAGCTTTTGTTGAAGTAGGGCGTTTTTTAAATTTTCATAAATATCAGAGTTTTTTAAATTCGCCCTAGTTGGCTGGATTTTTGAGTTTTGTTGGGTATTTTTCGTGCTTTTTCGTGCTTTTTCGTGCTTTTGAGGGCGTAGAGTTCTTAAAATTTTTTGAAACATTTTTTTTAATTTCCTATTTTATAAATTTTTAATCTTTTTAAAATTTTAAATTTTGCTTAAATAAGCTTTTAAATTCTTAAATCAAATATTTTTAAATTTTTAAAATAAACTTTCTAACGATTTAATTTTAAATAAATCTTAATTTTAAAAAATATTAAGCAAAGCTTTTTTAAATAAATTTTAAGCATTTTTAAAAAATAATTCTCAAATAAATTTTGCAAATCCGCCTTATTTTTCAAATTCTCTTTGAATGCAAATTTTAATTTTGTTTTAAAATCACGCAAAAAATCATCGTGCGAAATTTTCTTAAATTTTAAAAACACTGCGAAATTTCACTTGAAATATGGCATAATTTTCTTAAAAACCTAGAATTTAGTAAAAATTTACAAAATTTGCGAATCGTTTTTATTTCTAATTCTTATTTTATGCTTAAATTTATATTAACTTAAGCTTTATCTCATGTTTGAACTTAGCATTACATTCAAATTTAACAAAGCAGCCCTAATCTCGCAAAATTTAGCAAAATAATTTTATTTTCGGCTAAGCTCCTCGACTATTTTTTGTAAATTTTGCAAAGAATCTACAGCTTCCGGCTTGATTTGATACTTTGCATTTACGATGAAAGCAGGAGTTCCGTAACTTGCAGCTATTTGATTGGCTTTCTCAAATTCGGCTAAAATTTCCTTCGCTTCAGTACTTTCTAAGAAAACTTTAAGCTCATCTTTAGAAACGCTCAAAACGCTCGTAGCGATTTGCTCAAGCTCTACTAAACTCCCAATCTCCTGCCTTTTGACGAAGTAAAGCGTGAAAAAATAATCCGCCAATTTATGTACCAAACTTCCCTCATCAGCACTATCCTTGCCTTGCTCTGCGTCCTTAGCTCGTGCAAACACAAAAAGCTCGTTAAGCCTTGTGCCGTAGTTTTTATCCGCTAAGCTTATGGGATAAAGCTCGTAGCGAAGATTTGGCAATTTTTGCTTAAGTTTGCTTAAAGTTGCGAATTTATGGTGGTTGTAGCAGTGAATGCACTTGTAAGAAAAGATTTCTATGAGAGAATTTTTAGTGCTAAACTCATCTTTTAAAACGACGAAATTTTCGGCAAAAGAAAGGCTCGAAAAAAGAGCTAATGTCAAAGAGAATTTTAAAATTTTTTTAACAAACATTGAATTTCCTTTAATATTTTGGTTTTAATTGTATAAGATTTTCATTAAATTTTCGTAAATCAAAAAAATATGCTTAAAAATTTCAAAAATAGGGCAGAAAAAATTCATAAGTCTTTTATCATAATTTTATATTTTTGATAATAATTAAATTTTAAAATAAGCTTAATAGATTTTCATTTGTTATAAAATTTAATTTCTACCTTTTAAAATACAAAATAAAAAACTGCAAATTTTACACTAAATTTTATGGATAAGTTAAAAATATCCAAAAGGTAAAGTCAAAAAAACACTATAAATTCATAGTTTGATTTAAATAATAGGGAAAAGCAAGGCGGATTTATAAAAAAGTTTGAAAATTATAGTTTTCAATACAAAAATATAAATTTAATAAGATTTTACCTTTAATCATATTATTTTATGTTTGAATTAATTTTAATTTAATATTTTATTTTAATAATAATTTAAATTTATATAAAAATTAAAATTCTCAAAAAAGCTTTTATTTATAAAAAACATAAGTTTTATTTTGCAAGAAAAAATTTGCGTTTTTAAGCAAAAATTACCGGTTTTAAATCCACCCTATTCTGTTTAAAATTTGCTTTTATTGACACCTTTAAATTTGCTAATTATTTTAAGCTCAAAAATCAAATTTTAAAAATTTCTAACATTTTTCTTAAATATAGCTTAAAAGAAATCAAAGAGAAAACAATTAAGTGTAAAATATCAAAACATTATTTTAAGGAAAATTGGCGATGAAATACCCCTTAGATTGCGAAGAAAATTTCGAAAAGTCCTTTTTGTTTTGGTTGATGAGATATGTGAAATTTAAGCTTAATTCTCTTTCGAACAAAGAGCTTAAAAGCCCTGAAATTCTAGCTTTGGTAAATCTTTCTTTGGCTAAAAAAGTGCAAAATATCAACGAGCTTGATGCTTTGGTTAAAAAGGCTAGAAACGCAGGACTTAGCGGAGTTAATACCTATTTTAACCCTTTAAAAAAGCTTTTTGAATACCTTCTTTTATACAAGCTTTATTCTTTAAAGCAAATCGATGAGGAGCTTATTATCGAAATTTTAGCAAGTATCACGGGGTCATTATCGGACGCGAGTAAGAAAAATTACCGCATTGCGGTGATTAATTTTTTCGACTTTTTAGACAAGCAAAACGAGGAAAATACTCAAGCTCATATCTTTGACATCACGCTTAAAAATTGGGCTGGGATAGTCGGTAAAAAGGGCGTTAAACTGCCTGAATTTATGAGCGAGGAAGAGCTTAAAAGATTCTTAGACGCCATCGATAATGCGGACTTTAGAAGCAACACTATACGCAACAAACTCATACTTAAAATCATTATTTTCACGGGCATTAGAGTGAGTGAAGCTATTCACATAAAGCTTAAGGATATTAACGAAGAAAACGACCTTTACACCATAAGAATTCGTGCCAAGGGCAACAAATACCGCGTTGTGATGATAAAAAAAGAGCTTATCGAGGATTTGCTAAAAAATGTGAAAATCAACTATCTAAGCAGCGATTCCTTTCTTTTTGTCAATAAAAAAGGCACACCGCTGACCCAGTCCTACATAAGCCGCATAGTCGAGCAAATACTCTTTCGTGCAGGAATTCGCAAACGCAAAAACGGAGCGCATATGCTAAGGCACACTTTTGCCACCCTACTCTACAAAAAACAAAAAGATTTACTCTTAGTTCAAGAAGCTTTAGGACACGCAAGCTTAGATACTTCAAGGATCTACACACATTTTGATAGCGATAAACTCAAGCTCGCCGCAGAGGTTGCAAAAGAGCTTAATGATAATCAATAACTAAGATTAAAAATATATAAGCTTTAAGTCTTTAAAAAAAGGAAAATTAAAAAAAATTATAAATATATTAAATTTCCACATATTCGACAAAAACGCAAACTTCAAGCTTGTTTAGCTCATCAAGCACTTCTTTTTTAATCGCTTCATCGACTAAGACCACAGCCAAAGCATAGCCTTGATTATCCCGTCCTAGTCTAAAGTCTGCTATATTGATATTTTTAGAAGCTAAAACAGAGCTGATTTTAGCAATAACTCCCGGAATGTCTTTGTTTTTGAAAATTAGCATCTTGCCCTTAGGCTTAAAATCCGTTTTAAAGCCGTTTAAATCAACTATCCTTTGTTCGCTCTCGCCAAAAACCGTGCCCGAAACGCTCACGCTAGAATGCTCGGTGTTAATCTTAACGCTAAGCTTGTTACTATAACCGCTACTTACGCAACTTTCACAAAGCAGTTCTATGCCCTTTTCTTTGGCGACAAATTCGGCATTGACATAGTTTATACTCTCGCCTAAAATGCGTCCTAAAGCCCCAACCGCTGCAAAGGTAAGCAAGGAATGCATATACTCGCTAATGCTTCCTTGTGCTTCAAGCTTTATAGTGCGAATGGGATTTTTATCGATTTGTGCGGCTAGAAACGCCATTTTAGAAACAAGCTCTATATAAGGCTCCACAAAATTTGGCAAATCCTCCGTTTTAATCGGTAAATTTAAAGCATTCGCGTAAGTAATACCTCTTGCAGCGTTTAAAGCATTCTCACAAGCTTGTATAGCTATATTTTCTTGGCTTTCATAGGTATTAGCTCCAAGATGAGAGGTTACCGAAACATTTTCAAATTCCAAAAGCGGGTGGTTGTTTGCGGGTTCTTTGCTGAAAACATCTATACCAAGCCAAGCAATCTTGCCACTTTTAAGACCCTCGCACAAAGCATCTTCGTTGTATAAACCACCTCTTGCACAATTTATAAGGCGGATTTTATCTTTCATTTTTTCAAGCTCTTTAAAGCTTATCATATTGTTAGTTTCTTTGGTTTTTGGCGTGTGAATGGTTATAAAATCGCTTTTTTCTAAAATTTCGTCCAAATTTTTGGCTACACTCATTCCTAAATCCGTGATTTTACTTGCAGGCATGTAAGGATCGTAAGCTAAGATATTCATCTCAAAAGCCTTTGCACGAATCGCCACTCTTGAGCCTATGTTTCCAAAGCCTATTACGCCTAGAGTTTTGCCCTTAAGCTCCACGCCATACCACTTTTCTCTTTCCCATTTTCTTTGAATTTTCAAAAAATTATGTGCATTGACAAAAGCCCTTGCAGAGCTTAAAAGATGAGCCATAGTAAGCTCGACCGCGGCAATAGTGTTTGCCGTTGGGACATTCATCACTATGACGCCTCTTTTAGAACAGCCTTGAATATCTACATTATCCACGCCAACTCCTGCACGAATGAGTGCTTTAAGCTTTTTAGCGTGGTTTAAAAAATTCTCACCTACATCGGTAGAACTTCGCGTAATCGCTACATCAACATCGCCAAGCAAACCCATAAGCTCGTCTTTAGAAACCTTTGTAGCCTCTATAAGCTCGATATCTTCAGCCTTTCTTAAAAGTTCTACTCCTTTATCTAAAATCGCATCGCAAATTATAATCTTTTTTTTCATAACCATATCTCCTTGGCCTGAGTATTTATTTTATTGGTTTGAAGTTTTTTAATGATATTCTCAAGTAAGTCTATATTTGATGTATCTAAAAATACTTCTGGGGTTTCATCTTCTTTCGATAAAAAATATTTTACATTAAATGAGTTAAGAATTTGTTTCAAGCAGAATATAGAATACACATCATATTTGCCTATAACAAGTTGAAAATACTTGTGTGTTTCCTTAATTTTACTAATATCAGCTTGAAATAAAATCCTAAATTGCTCTGTAGCCGGAATAAATTCTTCCAGATGCCACTGTGCGAGTTCTTCTTGCCAAGTAAGCTCTCTATTATCAATCACAACGCTTTGATTTATGTCGCTATCCGTAACAAATTGCGGAAGATCCTCCGTTTGAAAGCTAAACTTCCACAATAAACAAAAAACAACAAAGAATAAAACAAACACCAAGGCACCTAAAATCCAAACGAGGGTGTATTTTTTCATTTTAAACTAATTGATCTTTAATAATATCACCTAAAGTCATTTTGTCATCTTTATTGATATGATTTAAAGTCTCTCTTTCCTTGATTTTAAGCAAATTTTTCACGCTAAGACGAATTCTATTTCTTTTTTCATCGATGAAAACTATAGCTGATTCAATCTCATCGCCTATATTAAGAGTGCTTAAATCCAAATTTCCCATATCTTCTTTGTGGATTAAGGCATCGACATTTTTACTAAGCTCTACAAAAACACCAAATTCTTTAATATCTATTACTACGCCCTTGACGCTATCGCCTGTTTTATGAGACTTTGCATATTCTTGCACAGGGCTTCGACTAAGTTCTTTTGTGCTTAAAGAAATTTTTTGATTCTCCTCGTCGATTTTAATAATTTTAACGCTAATTTTATCGCCAACCTTAAACAAATCTTTACACTTATCGTTTTTATCCCAAGAAGAGTCCTCATTATGCAAGAGACCCTCTATAGAATCAAGCTTCACAAAGGCTCCAAACGCAGTGGTAGAAGTTATTGTTCCTTCTAAAATTTCGCCAACCTTGTGGGTTTTGACAAAATTATCAAAAGGCTTTGGAAGCAAATTTCGCAATGAAACGCGCAAACGTCTTTCATTAGAATCTATCTCAATAACCTCCACATCAAGCTCTTGCCCTTTGCTAATGTAATCTTTAGAGTGTTTTATGTCTTTATCCCAAGAAATTTCGCTAATATGCAAAAAACCCTCAATATCGTTTCCTAAATCAACAAAAGCCCCGTAAGATTCGATATTTGAAACCACAACCTTAACCGTATCGCCAACCTCTAAGCTGTCTTTAATCTCGCCCCAAGGATCAGGCAAAGCCGCTTTTATAGATAAAGAAAGATGCTGGCGCTCCTTGTCGTATTTAATAACCTTAACAGGGACCTTATCGCCCTCTTCGTATAAGGTGCTAGGATTTACAGGACCTTTATACGAAATTTCGCTATAATGAACCAGCCCGTCAATACCGCCAACATCGACAAACATACCATAAGTAGTGATTTTCTTAACAACGCCCTCTATAGCCTCTTCTTGCCCTGCTATACTTTGTATAAGCTCTTTGCGTTTTTTCCTCTCGCCGTCTAAAATTTTCTTCCTAGAAACAACGACACTTTGGGCATCTTTATCGACTTTTATGATTTTAACTTTGAAAGTTTTGTTGCTAAGATTAGTATTGTCTTTGAAATTATACTGCGATTTTGGCAAGAAAAACTCAATCCCGTTTTCATCAGCAACAACCAAACCGCCTTTGTTTTTACCTACGACTTTAACTTCGAAAATATCGTTTTCGCCCTCTTTATAATTTTCTATAAATTCGGCGATTTTTTCCTTCCTTAAAGCCCTTTTATGCGAGACTAAAGACCTTCCGCCACGAGAACCAACAACAGCGACCTTAATCGTATCGCCCACATTAAAAAGCAAATTCCCTTTTTCGTCCTTTATTTCACTTAAAGCTAAAATACCTTCTGATTTTTTCCCAATATCTACATAAACTTCATCGTTTTTAATCTCGACGATCACACCGCCAGTTGTGGCGTTTTCTCTTGACTTGTCAAAAGCTTCTAAAAGCTTCTCGAAATTCTCCTCTTCTATGTAATCGTCTGCATTGTTTTGAACTTTTTTGTTCGACTCGCTCATCGTTTTCCTTCTTTTAGAGTATGATTAAAATTAGCTTGATTTTATCCTATTTTTTCTTTAATTAGAGTTAAGAAATTTAAAATTATTCTAAAATTTAAATATTTTCTTAAAAATTTATTTCTTTTTTTCACAAATTTTTAATTTTCATTTTTAAAATTTAAGCTTCAATTTTGCTTTTAAATTCCACTTTTTCCTTGAAATTCTATCCTTGCATTCTATTTTTTAAAATTTCAAGCTTTTAAAATTTTGAGTGATTTTAGCTTAAATTAATAAAACTCTATTAAATTAAAAAAAATATATCAAATTTAAGATAAATTCAATTAAACAAAATTTAAATTTTTAAGCCTGTAAAGTCAAAAAATCTTTGCTTAAATTTTGAAATTTAAA
>CAZWYE010000035.1:0-13965 GCA_964637895.1 uncultured Campylobacter sp.
GCAATATGTCTCTCAAGGTAGGGACAACGGAAACGACGCTGTGCCTATTATGATACAATTGCAATCGGGTGCGAATTCAATACAAACGGCAAACCTTGTTAAAGCAAAAATGGAGGAGCTTTCTAAGAATTTCCCCGAGGGCTTAAAATACCGCATACCTTATGATACGACGATTTTCGTTAAAGATTCTATTAAAGAAGTTATTAAAACCTTTGTGGAAGCTTTGATTTTAGTTATTATAGTTATGTATATGTTTTTAAAGAATTTCCGCTCGACGCTTATTCCTATGATAGCTGTTCCGGTGTCCATTTTAGGAACCTTTGCGGGGCTTTATATTTTGGGCTTTAGCGTGAATTTGCTTACGCTTTTTGCTCTTATTTTAGCTATTGGTATAGTGGTTGATGATGCGATTATTGTCGTTGAAAATATCGATAGAATCATACACGAGGATAAAAATATCAGCATAAAAGAAGCGGCGATAATATCGATGCAAGAGATTAGCTCTCCTGTTATTTCTATCGTTTTGGTGCTTTGCGCGGTGTTTATCCCTGTTTCGTTTATACCCGGTTTTGTGGGCGAAATTCAAAAGCAATTTGCTCTAACCCTTGCAATATCGGTTGCTATTTCAGGCTTTATCGCCCTTACTCTCACTCCTGCTTTGTGTGCTTTGTTTTTACGCAGAACCAGCGAAGTACCTTTTAAATTCATAGAAAAATTCAACGATTTTTTCGACTGGAGTACTGAAGCTTTCACTAAGGTTGTTCGTTTTGTTTTGCATAGACCTTTTATGTTTTTGTGCTTGTTTGTCGCTATGATTGCAGCAATGATATTTTTATATATTAAGGTTCCGGGTTCTTTGGTGCCATCAGAAGATCAAGGCGTTATTATAACGGTTACGAATTTGCCAGCAGGTTCGGCTTTACATCGCACGGTTGAATTTACCGATTCTATGGCTGAAGATATAAAATCAAATCCAAACATTGAGGGCAGTATGGCGATGATAGGTTTTGATATTTTCACAAGCTCTCTTAAAGAAAACGCTTCGGTTATGTTTGCAAATTTAACAGATCTTTCACAAAGAAGTTTAAGTTCTTTTGAGCTTGTAGGTGAACTTAATAAAAAATACTTTATGGATCCAAGAGCTCAAGCTTTCTTTCTTAATCCTCCGCCTATACAAGGGCTTAGTATAACAGGTGGCTTTGATATGTTTGTGCAAAATCGTAGCGGAAAAAGTTATGCTGAAATTCAGCAAGATGTAAATGAACTAGTCGTAGCAGCAAGGTCGCGCCCGGAGCTTTTAAATGTTCGCACCACGCTTGATACGGGCTATCCACAATTTAAACTACTCATCGATAGAGACAAGATAAAAGCTTATAAGCTTAATTTACAAGATGTTTTTACTACAGTAGCTTCTACCATAGGCACTTATTATGTCAATGACTTTCCAATGTATGGAAAAAATTTTCAAGTTAATATTAGAGCAAAGGGCGATTTTAGAAATACTCAAGATGCTTTAAGAAACATTTATGTGCGTTCAAGCGATGGCAAGATGATCCCACTTGATGCCGTGCTTAGCTTGGTTCGCACAAGCGGACCTGATGATGTGAAGAGGTTTAACCTTTTTCCAGCAGCCCTTGTCCAAGGAGAACCAAGCCCGGGCTATACTTCAGGACAGGCTATTAAAGCCATAGCAGAAGTTGCAAGAGAAACCTTAGGAGAGGATTACACCATAGCGTGGTCCGGTTCTGCTTACCAAGAGGTTTCAAGCTCAAGTTCTGGTATGACTTCTTTTGTTTTGGGAATTATTTTCGTGTTTTTAATACTTGCCGCACAATACGAAAGATGGCTTATGCCTTTAGCCGTTGTTACTGCTGTGCCTTTTGCGGTGTTTGGTTCTTTACTTTTCACATTTTTAAGAGGACTAATAGACCCGCAAATTAGCAACGATGTGTATTTTCAAACTGGGCTTTTGCTTCTTATAGGGCTTTCTGCGAAAAACGCTATTTTGATTGTAGAATTTGCTATGGAAGCTCATCTTAGAACAGGAAAAAGCATTTTTGAAGCCTCACTTGAAGCAGCAAGGCTTCGCTTTAGACCTATTATTATGACTTCTTTGGCTTTTGGTTTAGGAATTTTGCCTTTAGTTTTTGCAACCGGTGCAGGAAGTGCGAGTAGGCATTCCTTAGGCACGGGACTCATAGGCGGAATAGTCGTAGCTTCGAGCATTGCTATACTTTTCGTTCCTTTATTTTTCTACCTTTTAGAAAGCTTTAACGCTTGGCTTGATAAAAAAAGAGGAAAGCACAATGCGTAGTTTTTTATTTATCTTTCTAGCCTTTTTCATCGCCTCTTGTTCTTTAAAGCCTAATTTAGTAATCCCTGAGGCAAACTATACTTCAAAAGAAAACAACACAAGCTTGGTTAAAGACTGGTGGAAAGGCTTTAACGATGAGAATTTAAACACCCTTGTAAGTAAGACTTTGAAAAACAACACGGACTTAAGGATAGCTTACATTCGTTTAGAACAAGCCGCGGCACAGTTTGGAATTTCGCTAAGCGATTTACTTCCAAAATTTGATGGCAGTGCAAGCGGTGCAAGGGCAAAAACCTCCATAAACGCTCCTAATAATCAAACAAACCGCTTTGTTTTTGGAAACGATTTTACCTTAGGCTTAGGACTTAGCTATGAAATAGACTTATGGGGCAGATACAGAGATAGCTTAGGTGCGACAAATGCGGGACTTAAAGCAAGTGAATTTGACTATGAAGCGGCGCGCCTTTCTTTGGTTGCAAGTGTAACGCAGCTTTATTTTAACCTTGCAAATGCTTATGAAGCTATGGAAATTTACAAGCAAACCTTAGATGCTTACACTCAAACTTATGAGGTAAAACTTGCAGAGTATGAAGTTGGAGCCATTGGCGAGTATGAACTAAAGCAATCTTATGCCGAACTTCAAAGTGTCAAAGCTCAATACACAAGCTCTATTGAAAATAAAGAAAATATTCTTAAAGCCTTGAAAATACTTGTTTCAAGTGATTTTGATGATATACTTTATAAGGAACAAGATTATACTAAATTTAGTACTTACGCTCTTTCTTTGCCTGAGGGCATTAGTAGCGAAATTTTACTTCAAAGACCTGATATTAACGCCGCTCTAAAAAGGCTTATCCAGCAAAATTACCTTGTAGGCGTAGCAAGAACGGCTTTTTTGCCGAGCCTTTCTTTGACAGGGCTTTTTGGCTTTGAGAGCAAGGATTTAGATATTTTAACACAGAGCGGGAGCAAGACTTGGAATATAGGCGGGAATTTCTTAATGCCTATTTTTCATTGGGGCGAAATTTATCAAAATGTAAAACTTGCAAAACTTAGCAAAGATGAGGCTTTTTTAAACTACGAAAATACCTTAAGAACGGCTTTTGCAGAGATAAGACTTGCCCTAGTGCAAAGAAAAACAAGTATGCAAAACTACGAAAACTATAAAAATTTACTCGCCGCGCAAGAAAAAATTTACGAACTTGCAAACATTCGTTACGAAAACGGAAGCATTGCTTTGATAGAGTATTTAGACGCAAGACGCAATCTTTTAAGCGCGAAAATTTCTTTTGCAAGTGCGAACTATGCTATGGCTAATGCCATTGTAGAGGTGATTAAAGCCTTTGGCGGAGGCTTTGAAGTGAGCGAAAATTTAAGCGAGGAAATAAAAGAAGACGCAAAGAATTTGGACTTTTCTTTTAGAGAATGAAATTTTAAAGGCTTAAAATTACGAGTATGCCTTTTATCTTAAACAAATATTTTTTGAAATTTTCTTTATTTAAGCTTTCTTTTTGAAAGTTTTGTGTTTGGGCTGTTTAAGGAATTTGCATTTTTAAATTCATTATAAAGAGTTTCTTAGAGCAAAGCCCTCTCATAGCCGCACCTAAACGGTAGCTTAAGCTTTATTTAAGTATTAATGAGGCTGAGTTTAGTTTTCCTTTAAATTTTGAATTTATTTGATATTTAAAGCCTAAATTTAAGTTTAATTTTTAAATTTTAAAAATCTTTGCAAGGTATGAATTTCAAGGATTTAAAAAGCTATTGAAATTTTATTTTTTTATAAAGCTTATTAAAAGACTTGGTAGTAAAATAAGGCTTCCGCTTAAAAGTAAAAGCATTACAAAAACGGTTAAAAAACCAAAATAAATAGTCGGGATAAAATTACTACTCATCATCACCGCAAAGCCCAAAACCACGCTAATTGTGGTATAATAAAGGGCTGAACCTATGCTAAGATGAGAGGCTTTTACCGCTTCTTTAACGCTTTTTGTTTTAAGCTCCTCTTTAAAGCGGTAAATATAATGAATAGCATCATCTACGCCTATACCTATGGCAATAGCAGCGATTGTAATACTCATCATATCCAAAGGAATACCTAAAATTCCCATAAAAGCAAAAACAAGGCTTAAAGGAATAACATTGACTAAAATCGCCAAAATAGAAAATTTCAAATTCCTAAAAATCACAACAAAAAGCACGAAAATCGCTAAAATCACAAAGGCAAGGGTATTAAACTGCGAGGCAAAAAGCGCTTGAAGCATATTATTATAAAGTAGCATTAAACCCGTGATTTGAAATTCTAGTGCGTCGTTTTTTAAAAGCGTTTCAAGCTCGTTTTGAAGCTGTGCTAAAAACTCATTTCTTCGCAAACTAGGATCAGAATCAATAATTCTCATACTAAAGCGAAGCTCGTTATTTTCTATATTTACATAGTTTGAAAGCAAGTCTTGTTTGAAATTCTGGGGCAGATTTTCGTTTAAAAAAGCCAAAGCAAAATCGTCTAAATCCTTGTTCTCGTTAATCTTTTTACCCAAAACTAAAAGGCTGTTTAAACTTAAAACCGAGCCTATGTAAGCCTTGTTTTCTAAATACTCGTGAATTTTTTTAGCGATTCTTGTTTTATGGGCATTGAAAAAATAAGTATCCTCACTTGCAAGCTTCTCAAACTCCTCCTCAAAGTCGTCTAAATTTCCGCTTGTTTCCGGCCTTTCTTTTTTAAATTTCACAACAATATCTAAAGGCAAGGTTCCGCCTAAGTTTTTATCGATTACAAGTAAGCCTTTTTTAATCTCGCTTCCGTCTTTAAAATAATTCACAAAAGAATTCTCAACCCTTAAAGCACTAATGCCCCAAAAGGCTAAAACAACCGCAAAAAGGGCTACGATATAAACAAAAGAGCGGTATTTAAGGCTAATGTTCGCACAAAGGGCTAAAAAATTAAATCTTATTTTAGATTTTTCATAAATTTTAGGTTTAAGAAGCATTAGCAAACTAGCTAAAAAAAGATAAGATAAAACAAGGCTAAAGGCTATGCCAACGCTCATCATAATGCCAAGATTGATAATGGGTTCGATATTTGAAAGCACTAAAGAACAAAAACCTATCATAGTCGTAACTATGGCGTAAAAGCTAGGTTTTGCCTTTTCAAGCAAGGTTTTTAAAATAAGGCGATTTTGGGGAGAATTTTTATATTTAAGAGAATTTTCTATGAAATGAGAAATGATATGAATGACCACGCTAAGCGTGATTATAAGCACTAAGGCGACATAGTTTGAAGAAATAACAGTGATATTGAAATTTAAAAGAGCAAAAAGCCCACTTGCCGAGCTTAAAGTAATAAAGCAAATAAAAAGAGGCAAAAATACAAAGATCAAGGTTCTAAAAAAATACCAAAGAGCAAAACCAAGCAAAAACACGAGGCTAAGTCCGTAAAGCACGAGGTCGGCTTTGATATAGCTTATCATATCATCAGCTATCATACTAACCCCGCCAAGATAGAGTTTATCGCCCTTGCTTTCATAGCTTTTAACCAAATTTTTAATTTTTTGCAATCTTTCTTTAACCACAAGCCTTTGAGCATCTTGGTGTTTTTTAATCTTTAAGCGGTATTCTTGTTTTTGGCCTTCTTTACTTGCTAAGTCCCTTTTCTCCACGAGTTCGCTATAAATTAAATCGGGCTTAAGATAAATAAGCAAGGCTGTAAATTGCGCGTCTTTTGAGATGATATTGCTTTTATAAAAAGGGCTGTTTAGAATTTCTTCTTTTGCTTTGTTTAAATCAACGCCCTCGCTTGTGATAGAAGGGATATTTTTTAAAAGTTCTTTAAGCTCTAAATTCTGTGAGCTTTGAAATAAAGGAGCGTTGATAATGCTTAAAATTCTGCTTACGCCCTCAATCTTTTCTAAATCTTTATGTAAATTTTCAAGCTTTTCTAAGCTTTCTTTGGAGAAAGGATTTAGGTTTTTTGGCTTAAAAGCTAACATTAAAAAATCATCGCTTTTATAATGCTTTGAAAGCTCTCTAAAAACTTTCAAATCCTTATCATCTTCTAAAAGCAAACTCTCCGCACTCGCGTCAATCTCAAGCTTAGGTGCAAAAAGGCTTAAAATCACGCACACCAAAAGCGTACTAAAAAAAGTAGCCTTAGGAAAGGCTATGAAAATTTTTAAAAGCCTTGCTAACATTTACTCAAAGCTGACTTGTTCTAATTTTGTAAGCAAAGCGTTAAAATCCGCATTTTCCAAAATATCGCCAAACTGCGACCTGTAAGTTTGAATGATACTAACGCCTAAAACATCGATATCATAAATAAGCCAATTGTTTTTATCATTATAGAATTTAAAAACGACGAGTTTTTCCTCGCCATCTATGATCATAGAAGAGGTGAGAAAATACCTATTTTCGTTTTTTTGCTCCGCACTTTTGACCTTTAAAATCTCGTCTTTATAAAGGCTAAGCTTGTCGCTAAAGCTTTTTTTAAGACTTGCTTCGAATTTTTGATTAAATTCCTCTTTTTGCGAAGCACTAAGCTTGTCGTAGTATTTTGAAAGGCTAAGTTTTGCCATTAATTTAAAATCAAAAATTCCATCAAAAAGCTTGAAAATAGAATCCGCTGCGTTTTTTTTATCGCCTTTGGTTTCTTTTAAAATTTCAAGGCTTTTATCCATCTTTGTTTGCATAACCGTGTTAATTTCGCTTAAATTTAAAGCAAAAGCATTCAAGCTTAAAAGCAAAATCAAAATCCATTTTTTCATACTTTTCTCCTATTTGCTAAGTTCTATGCGTCTTTGTTCGTAAGCATCGCGTATAAAAGGATACACATTAGGCGTGTTATGATAAATTTCATCAAGCTCATCAAGATTAAAGGATAAATCATTTCCAATGGCATAAGCACTTATTGCCACTTTAAACCAAAAATCATCTAAATAAGCCGTGGGTTGTAAGAGCCAATCTATAGGTAGCGCCAAAGTATCTCTTAAATTACTAGGACCAAGCACGGGCAAAACTATATGAAAACCGCCTCCAACACCCCAATGTGCCAAAACAGTTCCCATATCCGCGCGGTGCTTTTCTATGCCCATTATGCTTGCAACATCTCTTACTCCGCCAAAACCTAAAAGAGTATTAGCTAAAAACCTCTTAAATTCATCGCCTGCTTGTTCGAATTTAAACTGCAAAACATTACCAAGAAATCTCAAAGGTGAAAGCAAATTATCGAAAAAATTCCTCACGCCCTCGCGAAAAAACTGCGGAGTAACGAAGTTGTAGCCTCTTAAAAGCGGATTTATACCATAATCATACAAGGCTATGTTAAAGCTTGTCATTATTTTATTATAACCAGAAATAGGATCATTTACCTCAAAGCTGCTATATTCTTCTTCAAACTCGTCCAAATTAGGCTCTTCTGCAAGAACTAAAGCATTAAAAAAGATAAAAAAAACCAAAACAAAACGCCAAATTTTCAAGTAAACTCCTAAATTTAAGTAAAACTTGCATTATATCAAAAAATAAATTTAAATTTGTAAATAGACAAAAATAAGCCTCATTTTCCATAAATTTGGCATTGAAATTTACATAAAGATAAAATTTTAAAGTAAAATATAAATTTCAGCTTGTTTCTTTTGATACCATAGCAAGAATGATAAAATTAAATAAAAAATAAATTATTTTTAAATAAATATACAAAAAAAAGCTTTAAAAACTTGAATTTTAGATTTATTTTATCCGGTGATTAGCAAAAATGCCTTTATCAAATGCAAAATTAAGCCACTATAAGAAAATCCACCACATAGGTGATATTTAAGTAAGGCTTACTTTAAGAGTGTTTAAGGTCGATAGCGGCGAGTATTTACGCATAGTAAGCTTAGACAAAGACGGCTTTGAATGCATAGAACTTAAAAACGAAGTATATTAGGAAAAAGTAGGTTTTATTTTAGAGTTTTAAATTTAAGTTTTTTACGAATCTTTTGCTAAATTTCAAATTTCTGTAAAAATTTTAAAGCAATTTTAAATTCGCGTTAAATTTAAAATTTAGATCTTAAAACTTTTGCAAAAATTCAAAAATGCATTTAATTTATATTCCTAAATTTAAAAGAAATCAAACTCTTATTTTCCTTCAACTTTTTGAATCAAAAAACTTATTTTTAGCTAAAAAGTTGTAAAATTTGTATATTTTTTTAAAGGTTGAGAATGCAAAAAATTCATTTCATTGGCATAGGTGGTATTGGAATTTCAGCGCTTGCGAGGTTTTTTAAGGCTAGAGGTTTTGAGATTAGCGGGAGCGATTTAAAGGAGAGTAAAATCACAAAAGAACTTCAAAGCGAGGGCGTGAAAGTTAGCATTCCGCATTCTAAGGAAAATGTCGTGGGTAAGGATTTGGTAATTTATTCCGCGGCGATTAAGGAGGAAAATGCCGAGTTTAAAAACGCTAAAAAGCTTGGTATCAAGTGCCTTTCTCGCAAAGAAGCACTGCCTCTCATTCTTAAAGATAAAAAGGTTTTTGCAGTCGCCGGGGCTCACGGCAAGAGCACAACTTCTAGCATTTTGGCTTCTTTGTTTGAAGATTCTTCGGTGATTATCGGCGCGGTTTTGAAAGAATTTAACTCCAATATGATTTACAAAGAAAGTGAAAAAATCATTTTCGAAGCCGATGAAAGCGATAGTTCTTTTTTAAATTCAAATCCCTTTTTAGCCATAGTTACAAACGCAGAGGCTGAGCATTTAGAGCATTATAAAAACGATATAAAAGAGCTTCATAAGGCTTATGAGGAATTTTTAAAGGGCGCGAAAATTCGCATTATTAACGCAGAGGACGCATTTTTAAAGCATTTTAAGGGCGAGGCTATTAGGCTTTATCCTAGCAGGGACATTAAAAACTGCGTTATGGAGCTTGAAAATTTCAAGCCTAAGACGCGTTTTAGGCTTAAAGATTATGGAGAATTTAGCATTTTTGGTATGGGTTATCATTTGGCTGTTGATACTTCTTTGGCTATACTTGCAGCGCTTGATTATCAAAGTATCGATGAAATTCGCGCAAAGCTTAAAAACTACGCAGGAATCAAAAAAAGATTTGATATTTTACACGCTGATAAAGATTTGGCTATTATCGATGATTACGGGCATCACCCAACAGAGATTGAAGCTACTTTAAAGGCTGCAAAAGAATACGCAAAACTTGCAAACTACAAGAAAATCACCGCCATTTTCGAACCTCATCGCTACACGCGTCTTTTAGCGAATTTAAAAAATTTCGTCAGGGTCTTTAAGAGCGTCGATGAGCTGGTGATTTTGCCCGTTTATAGTGCGGGTGAAAAAAAGATAAAACTTGAGCTTAAAAAATATTTTCCTAAGGCACTATTTACAAAAGATCTTAAAAGAGAGGGAAAATTTCTTGTTGCAAGCAAGGGCGAGGTCTTAGATAGTGGGCTTATTATAGGCTTTGGAGCGGGTGAGCTTAGTAATAAATTGAGGCTTAAATGAATGATAGCTTAATTAAAAAACTTGATTTAAGCGAGTATTTAGAGAGTTTTAACGCCTTTTTTGCGAGGGAAAAAGGGCTTTTTTTAGAAGGCGATAGCACTTTGCATTTTAAACGCATTAACGAACTTGCCAAGAGCGAATTTAAAGCCCCGCCCTGCGTAAAAAGGCTAAACACAGAGCTTTTGCACCTTAGCAAACAAGGAATTTTGCATTTAGATAGCATTTGTGAATTTGTGAAAATTCTGCGTTATTTTTCTTATCTTAAAGGCTTGAAATTTGGGGAAAATCTTAGTGCTTGGCTTGAAAAAATTCACCTCCCTCAAGCCCTTTTAGAATTCTTTGACTTTTTCGATGAAAAGGGCGTTTTCAAAGATGAAAGCGATGAGAGTTTAAGAAATCTTAACGAGGCTTTAAAGCTTAAAAACGAGCAAATAAAGAGCGAATTTAAAAGGCTTTTGTTCTCAAAAAATCTCACGCCTTACCTGATCGATACGCAAATTCATCTCATAAACGGCTTAGAAGCCCTGCTTGTAAGAGGCGGTTTTAACGCTTTTATCAAGGCTAAAATCATAGCCCGAAGTAGTAGCGGAGGCTTTTATATCCTGCCTTTAAGCATTGAAAATTTGCAAGAAAATCTTGAAAAAATAAAGCAAGAAAAGGAAGAAATTTACTACGAATACGCGAAAAAATTTTCTCAAATTCTGCAAAAAGAACTTTTGTTTTTGAAATTTATCGATAAAAGCTTTGATGTGTTTGATCATTATAGTGCGAGGGTTTTTTTCGCTAAAAAGAATGATTTTGAATTTATTTTGTGCGATAGTAGCGATGAGATTGTGCTTAAAAATTTCGCCCACCCTGCACTTAAAAACCCAAAAAGCGTGAGCCTTGAGTTTAAAAAGCAAGTTTTGCTAATTACAGGCGTAAATGCTGGAGGAAAGTCTATGCTCTTAAAAAGCATTTTAAGTGCGGCTTTTCTAGCTAAAAACCTTTTGCCTATGAAAATCGATGCGAATTCAAGCAAAATAGGCTCTTTTAAGCATTTTGAAGCCATACTTGAAGACTCTCAAAATGTCAAAAACAATATCTCCACCTTTGCCGGAAGAATGCTTGGAATTTCTAAGCTTTTTACTCAAAAAAATATGCTTTTGGGTATCGATGAAATAGAGCTTGGAACGGATTTTGAAGAGGCTGGGGCTTTGTATAGAGAGATTATTTTAAAACTCATTGAAAATAAGCTTAAAATAATCATTACAACACACCATAAACTCCTTGCAATGCTCCTTGCAAAGAACGAAAATATCGAACTTTTAGCCGCTTTATACGATGAGAAAAACTCGCGTCCAAAATACGAGTTTTTAAAAGGCACCATAGGAAAATCTTATGCCTTTGAAACGGCACTAAACTACCAAATTCCGCCCTCTTTAGTCGAAAAAGCAAGGAAAAACTACGGAGAGGATAAGCAGAATTTAGAGGAGCTTGTGAGTAAAAATATCAATTTAGAGCTTGAATTTCGTGCAAAACTTAAAGAGCTTGAATTTAAAGAAAACAAAGCAAACGAGCTTTTAAACACGCTTAAAAGCCAAAAAGAACGGCAAGAAAGCGAGTTTCAAACGCGTTTAAAAGAGCTAGAATTTGCTTTTCACAAAGCCATTGAAGAAGCGAAAAAGACGCTAAATTTCAAAGAGCTTAAAGACAAGCAAAGAAGTATAAACAAAGCAAACGCGCTTAAAAAAGCCATAATCTTACCAAGTATGCAAAAAAACGAGGAGCTTAGGGTTGGAGACTTTGTAAAATACGAGAAAATCAAGGGTAAAATACTTAATATCTCTAAAAATGAAGCCTTGATTGAGAGCGAGGGACTTAAGCTTCGTGTGCCTTTAAATTTGCTAAAGCTTAGCAAAGAAACTCCGCAAAAAGCTACAAAAACACACATAAGCGTGAAAAAGCCTCAAAATTTAAGCGTAAGCCTTGACTTGCACGGACTTAGAAGCAATGAAGCGTTAGAGCGACTTGATAGCTTTATATCAGATGCTTTAATAGCAGGCTTTGATGAGGTTTTAGTGTATCATGGCATAGGCACGGGCAAGTTAGCTTACGCGGTTAAAGAGTTTTTAAAAACGCATAAAAGCGTGAAAAGTTTCAGCGACGCACCGCTAAATCAAGGAGGCTTTGGTGCAAAGATAGTGAGGTTTTAAGCTTGTTGATATAAATAAACTTTACCTTGCCAACCGCCACAGTTTATTTAAAACCCATATAGTCAGCTTGAAATTTTTGCAAATTTTACCTTTTTTAAATTAACAGGAGTATTAAAGAAGCTATGATAAAAATCAAAAATATTTAAAAATGCAACCCACCCTAAAAAGAGTGAGTTAGCAATAAATGAAGGCAGTTCAAGCCTAAGCCTAGTATTGCAAAACTACTAAGTAGGCTTGCAAAGCAAGGCTAAGTGCAATTTCAAGGTGCAAAACTTGCTTAAATTTATTTAAATTCGCAGTGCAAATCTTGTTTGAATGCTTAAAATTATTTAAATTTACAAAAGCACCAAAAATTCCAAAAACCAAATTCAAAAGAACACGCGGAGTCTTAAAAACTCCGCAAAATCCCGGCTCAAGTCAAATTCAAAGCCAAGCTAAAAACTCCACCAAATTCTCAAAAGCTGATTTAAGCAGAGCCTAAAAAGACTCTGCAAAAACTCAAGCCAAGCTTAAAGCTTATTGCTTAAGCTGGATTAAGGTATTTAAAAGCTGGTCACTTGTTGAAATGGTCTTTGAGTTAGCCTGATAGCCCCTTTGTATGATGATGAGCTCGGTTAAGGCCCGGCTTAGATCGGTATTTGACATTTCAAGTGCAGAGGTTTTCATCTCGCCTCGTCCGCCTGTGCCTGCCTCACCTACGACTATGTCGCCTGAGTTTGCCGTGGTTTTAAAGAGATTTCCGCCTATTTCTTCAAGCCCTGAATTGTTGGCTACGCTTGCCATAGCGATTTTTGCTACAGCAAAGGTAAGGCCGTTGGTAAACTCGCCTAAGATATTGCCCTTTTCATCGACTCTTACGGCTTCGGGCTTGAGATTGCCTGAGGTATAGCCGTCTGTGGCTTGTCCGGTGAGGGTGGAGGCTGAGTTTGAGCTTACTATACCGTCATTGCTTCCGCTGGTACCGAAAGAAAGGCGTATGAGTTGATTTGGCGCTGCTCCGTTGTTTGGAGAAAAGTTTATAGTCCTTGGGGTGTAGGAGGCTAAGGATCCATCGTTGTTAAACCTCGCACTTCCTACGATGATATTTGTAGGTCCCTCGCCTGTGGTGTTGATCTCGGCTGGTTCAGGCACTCTTATGATCATCTGCCACTCATTTCCGCCGTCTCTTGTGGTGGTTTGCTTGACAAATTGCACCTCAAGGGTATGGCGTCCGCCTAAAGAATCATAGACCAAAAGTCCCGCTGAAAAGGCTGAGAGCTTAAGTACCTCGCTTTCTTTTTTCTGATCTCCTGCAGGTTGAGGTCCATCAAGACTTTTAAAAATACTTGTGAAAGCCTCATTTTTACTCACAGTTCCTCTCTCATCTGTATAAGAGCTTACATTAAAACTCATATTTTTTGCTGTGGTTGTGGTTTGGTTTTGGTTTTGTGCTGGAGCTGTAGGGTAGGATCCTGTGGGTAGGGTTGTGCTAGAGTTTGGATTGGATATAGAATAACTTCCACTTTCATTCACCACAACCTTAACTGCAGCATTGACATCCTCACTCACCCCAAAGTTTCCATCTCCATTATAATCCACTGCGTATCTAGCATCCCTTTGTAAAAGCTCTCTTAAATCCTCTGTGGTTCTAAAGCGTCTTTCTGTAGTGTTTAAAAGTCCTCCACTTAAAGCATTAAAATAAGCTGCATCAGCAGGATCGGCTGGAGTTTGCCAGTTTGGAGGATTAGCACCTTGTGGTGTAAAGGTCTTTCCACTATCTGGATCATACATACCGCCTATATCCACAGGAGTAGAGCTATAAATATATTTATGAGCTGTAATAACCCTTACCTCTCTTTGATTTTGTCCTTGTATCCAGACTGTATTTGCATTTGCAGGTGCGGTGTAGATTGGAGGATTAGCATTAGGAGCAAGATTGATAGTCCACTGCTCCCCTGCAGTATTGGCTTGATGAACCTCTAAATGTATATTTTTCAT
>CAZWYE010000036.1:0-13711 GCA_964637895.1 uncultured Campylobacter sp.
TTTTTGGCGAGAATGAGCTTGATTTAAGTGCGAATTTAAATATCACAAAAAGCGAGGAGGAATTCACCTTAGCCGAAAAACTCGCCTTTGAAAAAGAAATTTTAGGAATTTATATCTCAGGGCATCCTTTGGATAATTTTCTTGAAGATATTGAAAAGATTGATTATGTTAAAAGTCTTGATTTTCCTAGTCTTAAGGGCAGTGGTGAAATTTTAAGCATAGGCAAAATCGAGGAATTTGAATCTATGATAAGCAAGAACAAAAAGCGTTACGGCACACTTAGCATTTTGGATTTTAACGCGTCTTTTAATGCTTTTGTATTCGAATCAAACATAGAACAAATCGAAGAAATTTTCCAAGATACAAAGAAAAGAAACCTAGCTTACGGCTTTTTACTAAGCTACAAAACGGACGATGGCAAGGTGAGTTTTTCTTTAAAAAGCGTGAAAACTTTAGAGGAGCTTAAATATTCTAAAACCAAAGCCGTAAAGAAATTCGGCACGAAAAACGAGGAATTTACCAAAGAACCGGAGGAATTTGAGGATAAGGTCGTAGAACTTGACCTAAGCAGCCTCAATAAAGAAATTATTTATGAAATTTATGAAATCGCCAGAAACGCTCACAATCCAAGAGAAAAAGGCAACAAAAAGCTTGTTTTAAAGGTCGTAAAAATGGGTTCTTGTTTGCTTCACTATACGGATTTTGTAATTTCTGATGAAATAGGCGAGAAAATTTTGAGCAAATGTGCCATTTAGAGAGATATCCTTTGTTAATGAAATTTATTTTGCCTTAAACGACTAAGCCCTCACTCAAATCTTAGCGGAATTTCAACATTAGGCAAGTAGGTTGGAAAGTCAAGTTCTTTTAAATTCCCATTTTTTCTAAAGCCGTTTTTTAGGAATTTTTTAGCTAAATCTTTTCTTAAATAGCTTACTTCAACAGTTGTACTCCAAAAAAGACCGCGAGAATAAAAAATTTTGCCGTGATTGTTTAAATGCGTGTGAATGGGAATAAAGTATTCATTTAGCCTTTCAAGCACTTTTTTGCGTCTTTTAAAGCCTTCTTTTTCCTCGACATTGCAGCCGTGAAATTCGAAAATTACTTGAGAGAAATACTCGCTTAAAAGCTTTATATCAATGTCTTCGAGCATTTGCCATTCGGCGTTTTCTATGTCGCATTGAAGGATATTTTTGCCGTTTTTTTCAAAATCGTTTTCTTTTAAAGCTTGGGTAAGAGTTGCGGTGTTTGCGTCGTTTTTAGCACCTATGAATTTTTTATGAAAAATGATATTTTCGTGCGTGTAAGGGGATTTTTCTATACTTGCGTCGTATTCTACGACCTTAAAGCCAAATTCCGCCATTTCTAAATCCCAAGGCGAGTATTCGCTAACGCCTAAAGATAGGGCTTTAGAGCATTTAGAGAACCCCCCCCCCCATTGAAACATTACATAAGCACCATCATTAGCACCGCCAACGCGAACAAGCTCTTTTATATCAAGCTTAAGCGGTCTTAAAAGTGCAAGATAGCTTTTTATATTTTCATAAATTTGTGGGTTTGGATTGATACGAACGAAATTTTTATCCCTACTTTGCAAAAGTAAGAGTAAAAGCTCTTTGTCTTTGGAATTTATTCTCGAATTTACTATGATATTTGACATTAAAACATTATAAAGAAGTTGGTTGTTAAGCTCTAAATTTTTATTAAGTTTTTGTAAATCTTGCATTATTACTCCTAGTTTTACTATTTAAAATACTTATTTGTTTTTCAATTCACTCGAATTTATTTTTAATCCCAACATTCTGCGTTTTTTATACCAAGTTTGGAAGCACTAAATTGTGGATTGAGTCCTGATTTTGTTTGTTTATTAAAATCATCAAGAACTTTTAATACGATTTTTCCCAAAAGAAGCAAGGAAATAATATTTATTGTGGCCATAAACGCCATAGTTAAATCCGCTAAATTCCAGGCAAAATTTAGATTTATTTGAGTTCCTATGAAAATCATAGCCACAGCACTAATTCTAAAAATATTCATTACAAGTTTTGATTTGCTGATATATCTTATATTTGCCTGCGCATAATAATAATTACCTATTAAAGAAGTAATGGCAAATAAAATCATTGCAAAAGTAATAAAATAAAGTCCAAAAGAACCATAATGCTCCCTCATAGCTTCTTGCATTAAAGGCATAGCAGTCAGCAAGGGTTTTCCGTTTTCTGAAAGATTAAAATAAGCCTGAGAAAAAAGAACTAAAAAGCCAGAACTAGTACAGATAATCACATCAATCAAAACGGAAAAAGCTTGAATAATGCCCTGCTTAGCAGGGTGAGAAGTAAGAGCTGCAGCAGCTGCATTAGGAGCTGATCCCATACCAGCTTCATTAGAAAAAAGCCCTCTTTTAATACCAATTACCAAAACAGAACCTGCAAAACCACCAAAAATAGCTTTAAAATCAAAGGCACTTTCAAATATTATTTTAAAAACACTTGGTAATTTTTCAAAATTCACCAAAAGCACAAATAAAGAAAGAAGTATATAAACACTTGCCATAAATGGGACTATTAAAGAGCTGATTTTTCCAATCTTAGTATGATGAGAAAAAAACATATAAATGCCAAAAATACTCAATATAATCCCTATCAATACAGGATAAAAGCTTTCATTATAAGTTAAAATGGCATCAGGATTAAACATCTTGTAGTAAATCTCAAAGCTTGAACTTAAAGTATAACTTTGGAGTCCATTAAAGCCATAAGTGTAGGTAATAATTAAAGCAAGAGCAAAAAACATTGCAAGCTTATTAAAGCCTAAAGCTTTTTTGATATAAAAAGCCGGACCGCCTTTAAAACCCGATGAGTCTTTAGATTTATATATCTGAGCTAAAGTACTTTCAGCAAAAGCAGAAGCTCCACCAAAAAAAGCCATAATCCACATCCAAAACAAAGCTCCCGCACCACCTGAAGAAAGTGCAAATGAAATACCAGCGATATTTCCTATGCCAACCCTTGAAGCGGTTGAAATCATTAATGCCTGAAAAGGAGAAAGATGTTCCTTGGTTAAACTTGTTTTTTCCTTGAAAATTTTAAAGCCTAAAACAAGCATCCTAAGTTGGACAAAACGCGTTAGAAAACTATAATAAAACCCGCATATTATTAATAAAACTATCATCACCAAATCAGTCCAAGGAACTATACTTGATGCGATGAAATTAGCAAATGTATCGTTGATAAATTCTAAAATAGTTTGTTTATTGCCCATAATTACTCCTCATTCACCTATATTTTAATGTGATTTTTATAAAATTTTTATTAAATAAATAATTTTTTTTGATTAAGTTGCAAAAACTTTAAAATTCTGCTTTAAAGCCTCATAAGCGATGATTCCAACGCTGGTGGCGAGATTAAGACTGCGTCCGTAAGGCTTCATAGGTATGGTGATGGCGTTTTTAGAATTTAACTCCATAAGCTCTTTAGGCAGTCCAAAACTTTCACTCCCAAAAAACAAAAAATCTCCGCTTTGAAATTTCGCTTCAAAATAAGGCTTTTTACTCTTAGTCGTCGCAAAGAAAAATCGTTCTTTAAAGGCTGAATTTTCTTTTAAAAACTCTTCCAAATTTTCCCAAATTCGAGGCTCAAGCTTGTCCCAGTAATCAAGCCCCGCCCTGCGAACAGCCTTTTGATTAAGCTCAAAAATAGTAGGCTTTATGATATGAAGCTTAAAACCTGCATTAAAGCACATTCTGCCTATGCTGCCTGTGTTTTGTGGAATTCGCGGATTGACTAAAATAATATTAAACATTAATCAACCAAGATTCTAGGTATATTTGGGTGTAGTTTTACAAGAATTTCATACTCTATGGTATTGAAAAATTCCGCCCAAATTTTCGCGTCTTTAAAAACGCAAATTTCCTCTCCTAAATCCTCGCAAGAAAAGCTATCCATAGACATTTTGCCAAGCAAAGCCTTGCCGTTTGCAAGTTTAAGCTCACCTTTGCCGTTAAAACGCAGTAAGCCATCCGCATAGCCTAAATCATAAGTTGCGATTTTAATGTCCTTTTTCGCCGTGTAAGCACCGCCATAACCTACGCTTTGCGAAGCTTTTAAGAGTCTTTTGCTTAATCTATGTGCATAAAGGCTTAAAACCTTTTTTAAGCCTTGTTCTGCATAGCCAAATTGTGCAAGTCCTACGCGGCAAAGCTCACCTTCTGGCAATTTTAAAGACCTAAAAAGTGCTGAGGAATTGTGAGAATGGAAAATAAGCTTTGTTTTGCTTTTTTGCTTAAGAAAAGTTTTAGCTTTTTGGAAATTTTCTTTTTGCACAAAAAAACTTGCGTCCATTTCATCAGCACCTGCAAAATGCGTAAAAGCTCCCTCAAGTTTTAAAGAATGCTGCTCTATTTTCTTTAAAGCAAATTCTAAATCCTCCAAGCAAACGCCGTTGCGATGCATATTTGTGTCGATTTTAAGATGCACCCTTGTGTTTTTTTTAAATTTATCTATGCTTTCAAGCTCGTTTAAAGCATAGATAAAACTCGAATTTTCCGTGCCGTTTGGGTGATGAGAAAGTATAAGTATGTTTTCAAAAAAGCTTTTAAGCTCTAAGGCTTCTTTTTGCGTTCTTAGCGCGATAAAATTAACGCCTAAATTCCTTGCAAGAGGTGCTAAAATCTTTGCTCCGTGTCCGTAGGCGTTATCTTTGAAAACGCAAATGAGTCTTTCAAAACCGCCCACTTTTTGAGCGATTTGCTTGAGGTTATATTCGTAAGAGCTTTTGCTAAGTTTGATTAAAGACATTATTGTTCTGCGAGTATCTTCATCTTGCCTTCTTTATCGAGCTTGATGTATAAAATTTTATTACCTTTGAATTGATAATTTTTAGTGTAATAATCCTCGTAGAAGGAAATTCTATACATTTTTTCGTCTTTGACATTAGGATAAGGGCTGATGACTATGTTTGAAAATTTGATATTTTTTTGTTCTTTTCTTGAAAAAATCGTCTTTTTTATAGAAGCAAAGTGTGTAAAATCGCTTTTATCAAAGCGCCTAAAATCCCTTTCATCGTAAAATTTCAAATATGCATCTATATCGCTTATAGTCCAAGCTTGTTTCCAAGCAAATAAATCCGCTAACAAACTTGCCACATTGTCTTTACTTGCTCTTACTTCAGCCTCTTCTTCGGTTAAAACATAAACCCTTTTGCCTTCGATAAGTTTTGCAAAATCCTCTAAATTATTATTAAGCAAGGCTATGCAGCCTCTAGTTTTAAACTCATCAAGCCTTGTTCCATCAAGCGGATAGCCGTGAATCCAAATTCCACCGCCCGTTTTTCCTTTCACCTTATCGAGTAAATTAGGATAGCTCGTAGCAAAAGCAAAAGGTCCATAATACTGGTCTGCCTTAAATTTACTTCCAAGTTCGTAAAAACCCACAGGAGTTCTTAAGTCCCCTTCTTTTTCTTTATCGCCCATCAAACCCGTGATGACATCTTTTTGCTCGAATTCTTTCTTCACAACGCCGTTTTTATAAGAATATACCTTAAACACTTTGCTCGTCTTGTTTGTTACCACTATATAACTTTCTTTGTCATAATAACCAAGCGAAATATTTTGCTCACCAAGCTCTTTAAGCCAAAAATCCTTGCTCGTAAGCTCTTTTTCTATGGCGACACCCACAGCATTTAAGCCCTCATTAAGGTAAATTTTAACCAAATCCGTAGCGTTAAGACCGGAAATAAAAATCAAAACAAAACCGACGATTCGAAGTGTAAATTTCAACAAAAGCAACCCTTTTCTATAAAAATAAATTTTCAAATTTTTAAACTTGGTAATTATATTTTTTTTTTCTTAAATAAGGTAAATTTTAGCCAAAAATTTTAAAACTTTTAGCAAAAATCTTTATTTTGTTTTTAATAAATAAAATATAATTTATGATAAAAATTATCATTTTTATGTGAATTTTAGAATTGTTTTGTTAGCATTCTTTTTGTAAAATTTTATTTTAAAAAAGGAGATTAAAATGAAAAAAATCTTAGCTTTTATGCTATTTGGTGCGAGTTTATGGGCTGTGGATTTAAGCGTGGAAAATGTTTATATCAAACAAACTCCGCCAAATGCCAAAACAAGTGCTATTTTCTTAACCATTAAAAACGACAGCGATAAGGACATTTCCTTAATCAAAGCCGGGACGAATTTAAGCGAAAAAGTCGAGCTTCACGCACACGAAAACGAGAACGGAAAAATGGTTATGAAAGAGGTGCAAAGTATGGATATAAAGGCACATTCGAGCATAGAGCTTAAGCCGGGCGGTTTGCATATTATGCTTTTTGATATCAAAAATCAAATTGATGAGCAAACTAAAACCGATTTAACCTTGTATTTTGATAACAATCAAAGCATAGAACTTAAAAATATTCCAAGCAAGGCGGTTGTGAAACATTGAAAAAAAGGCGTTTTTTTGCGTTGATTTTACTTTGTTTTGCTCAAATTTTTAACGCTTGCGAGGATAAAAATAAGCCTTTAGAGCTTTTAAGTTGCGATTTAAATGTCAAAGATTGCACTTATACATTTAAAGATAAGGAAATTCGCGTCTTTTTAAGCCCAAAGCCGCTTCAAGCTATGGATATTACGTATTTAAGAGTGGAAAATTTGGACGCATACGAGGATTTAAAGCTTAAAATTTACGGGCTTAATATGTTCTTAGGAGAAATTAAACCCAAGCTTAAAAGGCTTGAAAACGGCGTTTATGAAAGCAAAATCGTTTTAAGCTCTTGCATTTTGGATATTATGCGTTTTAGGGCTGAATTCTTGCAAGAGGATAAGCCCATAGGTTTTTATTTTGATTTTGATGTGAAAAGATAAAAAAAATAAAAAGTTGAAAAATGAAAAAAATTCTTGTTTTAATACTTTTGTTATTTTTCTTAGCATTTTGCTTCTTTCCTAGGAGCAATACTTACGATTTTTCTCTAAAGTCTGAGTTTGGCGAACAAACTTCTTTGGAAGATTTCAAAGGAAAAAAGTTGATTGTGTATTTTGGTTACACTTTCTGCCCGGATGTTTGCCCGGCTACTCTTGCCTTGCTTTCAAAAACACTTAAAGAGCTTAAAAACGACGAAGCTTACTTGCTTTTTATTTCACTTGATCCTAAAAGAGATAAGGATATAGAAAAAACGAACGAATGGCTTAGATATTTTTATGCAAATGCCACAAGTTTGATTGCTAAAAACGAAAAAGAGCTTCAAAAAGTTACTAAAAATTACGGAGTGATTTATGAAAAAATCGACTTAAAAGATTCTTTTATGGGATATTCTGTAGCACATAGTAACGAAATTTACCTCATAGACGCACAAGGTAAATTTCAAAAGAAGATTAACGACTTAAACCCCGAAGAGTTTTTTAAAGAGCTAAAAAGTTTTTTAGAGGATCAATAAAACGCGAAAAGATCGGTTGAAAGGTATCTCTCTGCGGTGTCGTTTAACATAGTAAGAATTCTTTTTTGCGGGAATTTTTGTGCTAAAAGTCTTGCCGCATAGACATTTGCCCCGCTTGAAATTCCTACCATTAGTCCACTTTTTGCAAGCTCTCTTGCACTAAGAATCGCATCTTCATTGCTCACAGCTATCACTTCGTCGACTACCTCTTTATTTAAAATTTCTGGGATAAAATTCGCTCCTATGCCTTGAATTTTATGAGACCCCGCTTCGCCTTTGCTAAGAAGAGGAGAAGATAAAGGCTCAACGGCGATGATTTGAATGTCTTTGATTTTTTCTTTTAAAACTTCGCCTACTCCGCTAATGGTCCCGCCTGTGCCAAAGCCTGCAACGAAAATATCAAGCTTAGAGTCTAAGTCGTTAAGAATTTCCACAGCTGTGGTTCTTCTATGAGCGTTTTTGTTTGCTATGTTTGTAAATTGCGAAGGTATGAAAGAATTTGCATTGGCTCTGCAAAGCTCCTCAGCCTTTTCTACCGCACCTTTCATTCCTAAATTTGCAGGGGTTAGCTCCAATATTGCTCCAAAAAGCTCCATCATCCGTCTTCTTTCCATACTCATAGACTCAGGCATAGTGATGACGAGTTTGAGTCCCAAATCCGCACAAATCATCGCTAAAGAAATTCCGGTATTTCCGCTTGTCGCTTCGATAATTAAAGTATTTTTATTAATTTTACCCTCATCCAAAGCACTTTTAAGCATTTCATAAGCCGCTCTATCCTTGATAGAATGGCTAGGATTTAAAAATTCGCATTTTCCAAACACATTTTGGCCAAATTTTTGCAGTCTGATTATAGGGGTATTGCCTATAAGATCGCTGACTTTATCGTAAATTTTCATAAGAGGTCCTTAAAATTTTGTATTTTAAATAAATTTAAAAGAAAAAAGTAAATGAAAGGTAGAAGTGAGAAATTTAAAAAAAACAAAGCTGTAGGCTGGGAAAATTCCAGCCCGATGACTATTTCTTATTTTTAGCTTTGGCAACTGCTTCCTTAAGATTTTTACCAACTTTGAATTTAGCAACTTTAGTAGCAGGGACTTTGATAGTTTTGCCTGTGCTTGGAACTCTTGCTTCTCTTGCAGCTCTTTCTGCTGTTGAGAAAGTTCCAAAACCGATAAAGCTCACAGTGTCGCCTTTAGCCAACGCGTTAGTGATTGTAGAAATAACCGCATCAACAGCAGCTCCAGCGTCTTTTTTTGTAAGCCCAGCACTTTGAGCCACCTGAGAAACGAAATCCGCTCTAGTCATAAAAACTCCTTGTAAAATTAAAAATGCCAAATTATAGCACATAAAAAAGCAAATTTCAAGGATTTAAGCTTCCGTTTTTTTTTTTTTTTGTATTTGCATTTTTATTTAAAAATTTACCCTAAATTTAAATAAATATTTAATACGATACAAAACTAAATTTAAGTCTTATATTTCTCAAATTCTCCGCTCTCATCTATATCGTTTCCGATTTTTTCATACAAATCATAATAAAATTCAACAAAAGCCTTACACTCCTCTAAAATAGGCAGAAAAATTCCATTTTCCAAAACGCAAAAGCGGCTTAAAAATTCCTTCGCATCAAGTCTTAAAACATAATGTTTTGCTAAATCGTGGTAGTTTTTAAGGCATAATTCTTTGAATTTCTCATAAAATTCTAAAGTAAAATTCACCTTAAATTCCCTCTCTTTAAATTCCAAAGTCCCGCTTTCAAACAATAAGCTAAGATGAAGTAAAGCCTCAGTATAATAAGGTTTTACTTCATCAACTCTTTGCCACGCTATCAAACTCACAGCCCTTTTTATAAGCTCGTTAAAAACGGGCATTTTAAGCTCATCTTCTTCATTATAAAAGAAATTCACAAGTCCTCCGCTTGTAGCCTTATATTCCTCGATATTTTTAAAAAAACCGCTTTGATTCATTTGTTTTTCAGTATCTTCGGCTATAAAAAAAATATGCCCAAATTCGTGTCCTATGGTTGAAATTTCATACACTCTTTTCCAAATTTCTTCTTTAAAAAACAAAATTTCCCTTGAAAAAGTAAGAAAATCTTTATCGAAAATTTCGCTTGAAATTTTCATAAAAGGCTTGGTTTTTGCGTTTTCATAGACGAAATTTAAAAAAGCGAAAATTTTCTTTCCGCCTTTTTTGCTAACAAATTCATCATTTGGCACTACTTGAGCCGAAAACAAGCCCTTAAGCTCCGCTCCATAAAAGATCATAGGCATACAGATATAAAGCTGAGTTTTGTTTATATTGCTAAAAACCTCGTTTTTTAAGTCCTCATCGATAATGCCGATATTTTCATACACTCTTAAAAAGCTTTTTTGGATATTTTGAGTGAATTTCGCAGAGTCAAAAGTACTTTCATCATTTAAACGCAAATCCCATTCTAAAGCCACAGCGTGCGTGTAATTATCCTCGTAATACTCCAAAGGGTGTCCTACTTGCAAAGGAGCTTTTACCTTAAGCCAAGCAAGTTCAGCCTCCTGCCAGGCTCCTACGACCTTATTAGCTTCTTTTTCGCAAAAGGCGTTTTTAAGCTTAGTAAGATAGTTCAAATAAGCAACTTCCTCCTCGTTCGAAGCTAAATTTGCAAGCCTTTCAAGCATAGTTTCAAAAGCAAGTTCTAGCTTTGAAATTCTGTCTTTAAAAAATCCTGCATAAGGCACAAAACTCCATAAATTGCCATCACAAACCAAAACTCCATAACTGCGCTCACAAATTCCACCTTGCGGAGTAAGTTGGTAAAGTTTATTTTCTCTTAAAAACTCCAAAGCATCGTCTAAATTTGGAAAAAGTTTTTCTAAGGCTTTATTGTTTTTTTCTAAAATTTCTTTAGTCCAAGTCTTTTCAAGGGCGTTAATAAGCACTCCTATATTATGAACGCCCTCGATTAAATTTTGATAAAAAGCATTTAAAAGCCCTTTTTGCTTCACTTCATCGATAAGCTCTTTATGTTCTTTTTCGTAAAATTTCCTCACTTCATCGTAAAGTTCGTGCTTGATTTGCGTGATTTTTGCTTCATCAAAATGATTCTTTTCGAATTCTTTAACGAAATTTTCATCTTTTAAATCCACAAGTCTGCGAAGTGCCGCTAAAACAACGCTTTGCTCTTTTTTTAAACCGCTAAGTCGGATTAAATTTTCTATGCTTTCAAAGCTTTGATTCGTATTTAAAATTTCATAAAGGGCGTTGATTTTTGCCTTGCGTTTTTTAACAAGCTTGGCTAATTCTTTAAAATTATTCATAAATTTCTCTCCTTTTTTAACTTTTTTAATTATAATTTATTTTTCAAAATAAGGAGTAAAAATGAGAGATATGGGAAAACCAAGATTAAAAATCGTCGCTATGCCAAGCGATACAAACCCGGCGGGAAATATCTTTGGAGGCTGGATTTTATCGCAGATTGATTTAGCCGGGGCTATCGCCGCAAGAGAGCTCTCGCCTGAAGGAGTGGTAACGATTTCTATGGATAGAGTTGTGTTTAAAGAGCCTGTTTTCGTAGGCGACATAGTTTCTTGCTACGCAAAAATCATTAAAGTTGGCAACACCTCAATAGCCGTTGAAGTTGAAGTAAGTGCCCAAAGAGTCGATGAACTTGGCTGCACTTCTTGCATCAATGTAACTTCGGCTGTGGTTACTTATGTAAGCGTGGATAAAAGAGGCAGAAAAAGCAAATCAGCAACGAGCTTAAAAGAATTCATGGCTTTTTAGAAGCTTGAAATTCCAAATTTGCGAAATTTATTTTAAAAGTTTTAAATTTTAATAGAATTTCTTTAAAACCTTAATAAAATCTAAAATTTTAAAAGCTCACAAAAATTTTTAAAATCTCACAAAACTCAAAAATCTCAAGACTTAAGCTCCAAATCTAAGTAAAATCCCGTGTAAGATTTTGTTTTTTTATGCTCTTTTGAGAGTTTTGCGGGGCTTCCTGTGGCTATGATTTTACCGCCTTTATCGCCACCTTCCGGTCCCATATCTATGATATAATCGGCATTTTTAATAACATCTAAATTGTGTTCTATGACAAAAACCGAATTTTTAAGATCGACTAAATGCTGTAAAACGCCGATGAGCTTATTTACATCTTCAAAATGAAGCCCCGTTGTAGGCTCATCTAAAATATAAAGCGTCTTTCCAGTATCGCTACGACTAAGTTCCTTTGCAAGCTTGATTCTTTGAGCCTCGCCACCGCTTAAAGTTGTAGCGTTTTGTCCTAAAGTAAGATAGTCAAGTCCAACTTTTACTAAAGTATCAAGCTTTTGCCTAATCTTTGGCACAGCAGAAAAAAACTCGCTAGCCTCTAAAACACTCATATCAAGCACATCGGCTATGCTTTTACCCTTGTATTTAATCTCAAGCGTAGCCTCATTGTATCGTTTGCCCTTGCAAGTATCGCAAACTACCATAACATCGGGCAAAAAGTGCATTTCTATCTTAAGTTCGCCGTCCCCTCCGCACTTCTCACAACGACCACCTTTAACATTGAAAGAAAAACGTCCCGCTTTATAAGCTCTCATTTTGGCTTCTTTGGTTGCTGCAAAGAGGTTGCGAATTTCGTCCATTGTGCCTGTGTAGGTAGCAGGATTTGAGCGAGGAGTGCGACCTATTGGGCTTTGGTCTAGATAAATTACTTTATCTAGCATTTCTAAGCCCTCAATCTCCACTCCGCCAAGCTTTTTAACCTTTTTTGCGCGGTTAAGCTCCTCTTTAGCAAAAGGTAAAAGCGTTTGAAGTATGAGC
Organism: uncultured Campylobacter sp.; assembly: GCA_964637895.1. GTDB lineage: Bacteria > Campylobacterota > Campylobacteria > Campylobacterales > Campylobacteraceae > Campylobacter_D. Next base: position 12,217 of record CAZWYE010000036.1, read on the forward strand.
GAGCTTTTGCCAGAGCCTGAAACGCCGGTGATTGCGACTAAATTTTGCAAAGGGAATTTAGCGTTTAGGTTTTTGATATTATTAACGCTTACATTTTTAAGCTCTAAAAAATGCCCTTGAGGGCGGTTTTTCTGCCAAGAAATTTGCTTTTTTCCGCTCATATAAAGGGCGGTTTCGCTCTTGCTTTTTAAAAGCTCTTTATAAGTTCCGCTAAAGACAACCTCGCCGCCGAATTTCCCGGCTTTTGGACCTATATCAACGATAAAATCTGCACTCTCTATGGTCATTTTGTCGTGTTCTACTATGATGAGTGTGTTGCCCTTTTGTTGTAAATTTCTTAATGTTTTTATAAGTTTATGCGTGTCTCTTTCGTGAAGCCCAATGCTAGGTTCGTCTAAAACATACATCACCCCGCTTAAACCGCTGCCAATTTGCGACGCGATGCGAATTCTTTGAGCCTCGCCGCCGCTAATCGTCCTTGCGTCCCTACCCAAAGACAAATACCCAAGCCCCACATCAAAAAGAAAAAACAACCTCTCGTTAATCTCCTTTAAAATAGGCTCTGCGATGAGTTTTTGCTGAGTGTTAAAATGTGAAAAATGATCTTTTTTAGAGAAAAATTTAGTGCATTCCTCTACGCTCATATTTAAAATTTCGCCCAAATTTTTATTAGCAACCTTAACCGCTAAGCTTTCTGGCTTAAGCCTATGACCGCCGCAATCTTTGCAAATTTTCTCGCTCATATATTCGTCTAAATCTTTTTCGTCTTTAAGCATATCATAAGCTATCTTTACAACGCCCTCAAAGGTGCGTTTAAGGTGGTTTCTCTTCCAAAAAAAGTCTATGCTTTTAGCGTTTCCATAAAGCACTAGCCTTTTTTCTTCATCATTAAGCTCGGCATAAGGAATTTTTATATTAATCCCGTTTTGTTCGCAAAAGGCTATTAGGAATTTATAATAATAACTCTTGTTAAAACCATACATTATCTTAACCGATCCGCTTTCAAGGCTTAAATTCTCATCTATAATTTTTTTCATATCCAAAGTAAAGCGAATTCCTAAGCCATCGCAAGCCTCACAAGCTCCTTTAGGAGAATTAAAAGAAAAACTCAAAGGCTCAAGCACAGAAAAAGAAATTTTGCAATCAAAACAAGCATTGTGTTCGCTATAATGATAATATTCTTTAATGCCTAAATCTTTAGCGTTTAAAATTTCAAGTTCAAGCTCACCAAAGCTCTCTTCTAAAGCCTTTTCCACATCGCTTGCAAGACGCGAAAGTGAGTCCTCTTTAAGCTCGAGCCGATCAATAACTAGCTTTATAGTATGCTTTTTCGTTTTACTAAGCTCAATGTCCTCATCAAGCCTTACTAAAACTCCGTCAATTTGAGCCCTTACATAGCCCTTAGAACGCAAATTTTCAAGCAAATCAGCGAAGCTTCCTTTTTTCTCACGCACTAAAGGCGCGTAAAGTATGATTTTCGCACCTTTTGGAAGCT
>CAZWYE010000037.1:0-13572 GCA_964637895.1 uncultured Campylobacter sp.
AGCTTAAATTTAATCTTAAATTTAAAGCCTTTTTAAATGCATTATATCAAAAAAAACAAGAGAAGTTTGAAAAATAAATTTAAGAAAAGCTGGATTTAAGAAACAAATTGTGTTTTATATGAAAAAAACAAAATTAAAATAAAATCTCATCTTCATTGAATTTCACGCTCATTCTAGGAAGTAGGGATTTTGGCGTGTAATACTCGGCTTTTCCTTTATACAAGCCTTTTCTAACCTCGCTTGGAATGCTAAATTTCCTCGTGGTGTTGGGGAATTTTTCTAGGTATTTTGTCAAAAACTCTCTAAACACCGGTGCTGCCGTCCTTGCACCGCCTTCTGTGGATTTCATAGGCTTGTTATTATCGTTTCCAAACCAGATTAAAGCCTCAATTTCTGGCGTTATACCGCAAAACCACGCATCTACGCTTTTATTTGTGGTGCCTGTTTTACCGGCAATTTCAATTCCAGCTACTCTTGCATTGCGTCCGGTGCCGTGTTCTACGACATTTCTCATCATATCAAGCACTAAAAAATTCTGCCCTTCTTCGCTTACTCTGTATTCTTTAGGCTTAAATTCCATTATAATTTTGCCCTCTTTATCGGCTACTTCTTTGATGAGTTGGGGCTCTCTTATGACGCCATTATTTCCAAACATAGTGTAGAATTTAGAAAATTCCAAAGGCGAAATTCCAAAACTTCCAAGCACTAAAGAAAGGTCGGGGTTAATGTTCCTAAAGCCCATTTGTAAGAGTTTTGAATAAATAATGTCGATTCCAATGTCTAGTGCTAAATTTATGGTGGCTAAATTTCTTGACGCAGTTAGGGCTTGTTTTAAGGTGATGATGCCCTCGAAACTTCCGCCGTAGTTTTTAGGCTTCCAGTCCTCGTTGTTCCCCGCTCCGCCCTCGAAAATCCTCGAAATATCCGCAATCTCGCTCATAGGAGAATAGCCTAAATTTATAGCACTTTGATAAATAAAAGGCTTAAAAGAGCTTCCCGGCTGCCTTGTGCTCTGCGTCGCGCGGTTGTAATTGCTTTTTTCATAATCTACGCCGCCAACTAGGGCTAAAACAGCTCCGCTTTGATGATTTACCACAACTATCGCGCCGTTTAGTGTGCTTAAATTTGCGTCCTTATCTCTTTTAACAAGGGCGTCATAACCAAACTGCAAGGCTTCTTTTGCCATTTCTTGCACATCTAAGTCTATATTAAGCGTGATTTTATAGCCTCCGGTTTTTAAGTCCGCTAAATGAGGGCTAAGCTGTTTTATAAGCTCATCAACCACATAAGGAGCAGTATTTTGAGTAAGCGTATCATCATAAATAGTTGGAATTTCTTTAAGTGCTTCTTCGTATTCGCCTTTTGAAATCCAGCCTAAAGCAAAGAGCCTTTGAACGACATTGTTCGCCCTTGAAATGGAAAGCTCTAAATGCTTAGTAGGATCATAAGAACTTGGTGCCTTTGGCATACCAACAAGCATAGCCATTTCTTTAAGGCTAAGCTCGTTTAAATTCTTGTGAAAATACCCTTGTGCTGCGGTTTTGACACCATAATACCCGTGTCCAAAAAAGATAAAATTTAAATACCTTTCTAAAATCTCTTCCTTGCTTAAAATAGTCTCCATTTTGTAAGCAAGAAGCGCTTCTCTAACCTTTCTTTCTAGCGTTTTTTCAGGGGTAAGCTCCGTGTTTTTGATAAATTGTTGCGTTAGTGTTGAAGCACCCTCTATGGTTTTGCCTGCACTTTGAACGATTTTAACCGCGGCTCTAAAAATCGCATCGACATTAACGCCATTATGCTCGAAAAAACTCGTATCCTCAATGGCTATCAAAGCTTCAATAAGCCTTGGCGGAAACTCGCTATACTCGGCGTAAAAGCGGTGTTGTTCGAAGATATTTGCAATAAGTTTGCCATTTATATCAAAAATTTGCGTAGTTAGCGGTGGCTTGTATTCTTTAAAAGTATAGCCTTTATCGTCTGCAAGCGTGAAAAGATAAGTCGCATAAATACCAAGTGCAAGGATAATAAGTATAAAAAAAGAAAAAATATAACCTAAAATTCTCATAAATACGCCTTTAAAGCCTTAGTATCAAGCCCTAAAGCGGTGCTTAAATTCCCAAGCTTTTTAATGATATATTTTTTATGAAAACCCTCGCACATTAAGGCTCCGGCTTTGTTTTTATAAAGCTCGTTTTCTAAGTAATTTTCTAAATCTTTTGCGTCAAATTCTTTAAAAAAAAACGTGGTTTTTGATAAAGAAAAAACCTTTTTTTGCGGATTTTTTAAGATAAAAGCACTTAAAACACTTGCACTTTGTCCGCTTTGCAAGCCAAGCATTTTCCTTGCCTCGTCTTTGTCTTTTGCCTTTGTAAGTATGGCATCTTTTACGCTTACAACACTATCTGCAAAAAGCAAGGTTTGATTTTTTAGGCTTTGTTTTGGAAGTTCTTGTAAATTTGAATTTGAGTTTACTTGTAAATCCGGCTTTGTTTGTGAATTTTCTTTTAAATTTGCTTGTAAATTCTGCTTTAAATTTATCAATTTTACTTGCAAATTTTCTTGTAAATTCGTTTTTAAATTCTCGCAAAACTGCCTTTCTTTTTCTAAAACAACCCTTTGCACGAAAGCACTTGCCTTGCAATTTTTTGCGAAATTTTCGTTAAATTCAAAGCTTATTTGAGTGAAATTTATACCGCAATTTTTAAGTAAATCAACACGAGAAGTAGAGCTTGAAACAAGATAAATCATAAGCTTAGCCTGTTTTTTATGAAATCAAGGCTTTGTTTTAAAGCCTCGTCAATCTTGCTTAAATCCTTGCCTCCAGCCGTTGCAAAATCGTCGCGTCCTCCGCCATTTCCGCCTAAAATCAAAGCCGCATTTTTCACAAGCTCACCAGCCTTTAAAGCACAGTCTTTAACCCCAGCAGCTAAAGAAATTTTGCCATCTTTAACCTGAAGTAAAAGCAAAGCGGCTTTATTAACTTTGTTTTTAAACTCATCTATCATTGCTTTAATATCGCCGTTTTCCACCCTTTGAACGCACACGCTCACGCCTGAAATTTGCACGGCTTTAAGCTCATCTTTAGCACCATTTCTAAGCTCATTTTTAAGTTCTAAAAGCTCATTTTTAAGCTTCTTAATCCCGCTTAAAAGCTCCTTGCTTTTAAGCTCTTCTTTAGCAAGTTCAAGTTCGCTAAAGGCTTTTTTGCTTAAATTTAAAGCCGCTTTAGAAACAACCGCTTCTATGCGTCTAACTCCTGCACTTACTCCGCTTTCTTTAACGATAAAAAAGCTTCCTATTTGAGCTGTGTTTTTAACGTGAGTTCCTCCGCAAAGTTCCTTGCTCTCTCCTAAGGTCAAAACGCGCACATTTTGGCTGTATTTTTCGTTAAATAAAGCTATAGCCCCGCTTTTTTTCGCCTCCTCTAAAGGCATAAGTTCAAGCTTTGCCTCATAAGCATTTAGTATCATTTCATTGACTAAATTTTCTATGTTTTCAAGCTCGTTTTTGCTTAGGGCTTTTGGGTGCGTAAAGTCGAATCTTAGCTTGTTAAATTCCACTAAAGAACCAGCTTGAGAGATATGAGAGCCTAAAATTTTTCTTAAAGCAAAATGAAGCAAATGTGTGGCTGAATGGTGCCTTGAAATTTGCTCTCTTTTTTGCGTGTTAATCTTTGCAAAAACAAGCTGTCCGCTGTTTAAATCCTCGTTTGCTTTAACCTCGGAAAGATTAATATTGAAAAATTTTTGTGTGCTTAAAACGGGGCTTTCATTGATAGTGCCTGTATCACCAACCTGTCCGCCACTTGTAGCGTAAAATGGCGTAGTTTCTAGCATTATCCATCCTGTTTGACCTGTTTTAAGCCCGGGAAGTTCTTTGAAATTTGCGTCCAAAACGGCTAAAATTTTGCTTTTTTCGCTAAAATGCTCATAACCGCTAAAATCATTCGTGCCGAATTTTTCAAGCAAGGCTTTAAAATCTCCGTGAGTGCTTTTATCTCCGCTTCCTTTCCACGAGGCTTTTGCACGCTCTTTTTGCTCACTCATTAAGCTTTCAAAATTCTCTTCATCAACTAAAAGCCCTTTTTCTCTTAACATATCCGCGGTTAAATCCAAAGGAAAGCCATAAGTATCGTAAAGTTTAAAGGCAACTTCGCCACTAAAAATTTTATCCGTTCGTGCAAGTTCCTCGTTAAAAATTTCAATACCATTTTCTATGGTGCTTAAAAATCTCTCCTCTTCAAGCTTAATCTGCTCTTTTACAAAGTCCTTTTTTTCGTTTAAATAAGTATAATGTCCGCCCATAAGTTCGCAAACCTTATCCACAAGCTTAGACATAAAAGGTTCTTTTAAGCCTAGCAAATACCCGTGTCTTAAGGCTCTGCGTAAAATTCTACGCAAAACATAACCTCTTCCCTCTTTATCAAAACTAACGCCTTGAGCGAGTAAAAAAACGCTAGAGCGGATATGATCGCTTATAACCCTAAAACTAGCACCTTCTTCATACACATAAGCCTTTTTACAAAGCTTAGAAAGCTCCTCTATCAAGGGCATAAATAAAGAGCTATCAAAATTGCTAAATTTACCCTCTTTAATCGCAGTGATTCTTTCAAGTCCCATACCTGTGTCTATGCTTGGCTTTGGTAAAGGTGTTAAAGTGCCATCACTGCTTCTTTCATACTGCATAAAAACTAAATTCCAAATTTCTAAAAAGCGGTCTCCATCTCCGCCCATATAATCCTCTTCGCCGTTAAAATACTCTTCTCCTTGATCGTAAAAAATTTCGCTACAAGGTCCGCAAGGTCCGGTATCTCCCATTTGCCAAAAATTATCTTTATCGCCGAATTTATAAATTCTTTCTTTGTCTATGAATTTTTGCCAGAGCAAAAAAGCCTCTTCATCACTAGTATGAACGGTTACAAAAAGCCTTTCTTTTGGGAATTTTAAAATTTCAGTTACAAACTCCCACGCATAAGCGATAGCCTTTTCTTTGAAATAATCCCCAAAGCTAAAATTCCCTAACATTTCAAAAAAAGTATGATGCCTTGCGGTATATCCTACATTATCAAGGTCGTTATGCTTTCCTCCTGCACGAATGCAAGTTTGACAGCTCGTTCTCCTAGGAGGATTGGGCGTTGGTAATTCTCCTGTAAATATACTTTTAAAAGGAACCATTCCAGCATTAGTAAAAAGCAAACTAGCATCATCAGGCACTAAAGGGCTTGAGGGACTTATTTCGTGTCCTTTTGCTTTGAAAAAATTTAAAAACTCACTTCTAATATCCATATTAAATTCCTAAGATTTTTAAAGCAGTATGATACTAAAAATTACTTTAAATTAAGTAAAATTAAACTACAATTAAACTTTTAATTTAAACAAGGCTTTTTATGAAATTTATAAATCTTTTAGCACAATATCACGCTTATAAACAAGAAATCGACGCTGAAATTTTAGAAATTTTAGAAAACTCTTCTTTCATCGGCGGGGCGAAACTTGAAGAATTTGAAAAAAATTTAGCCTCTTTTGTGGGCGTAAAACACGCCATTGGCTGTTCTAGCGGAACTAGCGCGCTAGATCTTGCTTTAAAGGCTTTAGGAATTGATGAAAGAAATGAAGTTATCGTGCCTAGCTTTACTTTTATCGCTACGGCTGAAGTTGTGGTTTTAAACGGCTTAAAGCCCGTTTTTGTCGATATAGACCCAAGAGATTTTAATCTTACTTTAGAAAATGTCAAAAAAGCCCTAAATTCAAAAACTAAAGCCGTAATAGCTGTTAGTATGTTTGGTCAAATTGGCGATTTAGAAAGCTTAAACGCGCTTTGTGAGGAAAATGGCGTGGTTTTAATCGAAGACGGTGCACAAAGCTTTGGAGCTAGTTTTAAAGGTAGAAAGTCTTGTTCTATCGCTAAAATTTCTTGTTCTAGCTTTTTTCCTTCAAAGCCTTTAGGAGCTTATGGAGATAGCGGAGCGGTTTTTGTAAATGATGATTTTTTAGCACAAAAGATAAAAATGCTTCTTAATCACGGGCAAATCAAACGATACGAACACGAAATCATAGGGCTTAATGCAAGGCTTGATACGCTTCAAGCGACGGTTTTGAATGTGAAATTAAGGCATTTTGAAAAGGAATTTGCAAAAAGACAAGCTTTGGCTAGAATTTATGATGAAAATCTTAAAAACTGCCAAATTCCGCACATTAAAAAAGACTGCATCAGCACTTACGCTCAGTATAGCGTCTTGGTTGAGGATAGAACTAAGGTGATTTCGGCTTTTGAAAGTGCGAAAGTGCCCTACGCCGTGCATTATCCAATAGCGCTTCATAAACAAGCTTGTTTTAAGGAATTTAACACTTTAAGTCTTAAAAATACTGAATTTGTTTGCGAACACATACTTTCTCTGCCTTTTTGCGCCTTTTTAAGCGAAGAAAATCAAGCAAGAGTTATAGAAATTTTTGCAAAACTTTAAGGGAATTTAAAATGAAAACTGGCATAGCCGGACTTGGAAAAATGGGACAAAACCACTTAAGAGAACTTTGCAAGAATTCTAAATTTAAGCTTAAAGCCCTTTTTGATTTAAACAAAAATTTAAGCTTAAAAAATAAAACGCCTTTTTTTACAAATTTAGAGGATTTTTTAAAGCAAGAACTTGACTGCGTCATCATCGCAACGCCCACAAATACGCACTTAGAACTTGCAAAAAAAATTTTTCCTAAGGTAAAAACCATACTTATAGAAAAACCCTTAGCGCTAAATTTAAAAGAGATCAAAGAAATAAAAAAACTTGCAAATTCTTATCAAAACAATGTCGCAGTAGGCTTTTGCGAGAGGTTTAACCCTGCTGTTTTGGCTTTAAAAAAAGAGCTTAAAGATGAAAAAATTTTAAGTATTAATATACAAAGATTTTCTGCGTATCCTAGCCGTGTTTTAGACATTGGAGTGCTTAAAGATTTAGCGGTGCACGATTTAGATTTGCTTTATTTTTTGGGGCAGCAAAGAATTTCAAAGGTGGAAATTTTCAAAAAAAGCACAAGAGATAAGGACAAAGAAAGCGAGAGTATTATCGCTTGTGAGTGTGGAAATTTCATAGCTTCTTTGCATCAAAGTTGGAATAGTTCTTTAAAATTTAGAAAAATCCAGCTCGTTAGCGAGAATCATTTTTTTGAAGCAGATTTAAACGAATTTAGCCTTAAAAAAGACGGAAAAACACTTGAAATTTCTACTCATTCTCCGCTTTTTGGTGAGCATAATGCTTTATTTAATCTAGCTCATCGCAAAGATAATGCCTTAGCAAATATCGATGATGCTTATTTTGTGCAAGAAATTTTAGAGGAGTTTTAATGAAACTTGTTTTATTTTTAAATATGGGCGGCGCGAATTCTTTAGAAGAATGCGAAATTTTTTTAAAAAATATGTTTAACGATCCTTATATTTTAGGCATTAAGAACGATTTTTTAAGAAAAATGATTGCGTGGATCATTTCTAAATTTAGGCTTAAGGCTATGCAGGAAAATTACAAGCAAATCGGCGGAAAATCGCCCTTAAACGAACTTAGCCTAAGCCTTTGCGAAAAGCTTAATGAAACAAGCAAAAAGCTTAGTTTGGCTTATAAATTTGATTTTGTAAATCTTTATGTGTCGCCTTTTGCAAATGAGGTTTTGCAAAGATACAGCCTTACGCAAAATGATACGCTCGTGCTTTTTCCGCTTTACCCTCATCATTCTAAAACGACCGTTACTTCCTCGCTTGAAGTGCTAAAAAAAGAAATTTCTAACTTGAATTTAAAGGTAAAACTGAAAATAGCCGAAGTTTTTTACAAAAACGTGCTTTATAATGAAATGATAATCAAAGATATTCTTAAGGCTAAGGAGGCTTTTAAAGAGGCGAAAAGTTTGATTTTCTCAGCTCATTCCCTGCCACTTTCTGTGATAAAAAAGGGTGATTTATACGAAAAGCAAGTCGTAGAACATATGCGAATTTTAAAAGAAAGACTTCAAAATCATTTTGATGAATTTATTCTTGCTTATCAATCAAAGCTAGGTCCTATAAAATGGCTCGAGCCGAACACGGGCGATATTTTAGCTACACTTAAACATAAGGCTTTGATTTATCCTATTTCTTTTTGTATAGATTGTTCTGAGAGTGTTTTTGAACTTGAAATTGAGTATAGAAAAGTTGCAAAGCAAGACTATAAAGTCGTTGCTTGTCCTAACGATAGCGAGGATTTTATGGAGTTTATCTTAAAATACTTGGAAGAAATTTGAAAAATCTTAGAAAATATTTTAAAAAGCTTTCATTTTTTAGAAATTTAGCTTTGAAGTGTGAAAACCTGGTTTTAGCAAAAAATTTTAAACTAGAAATTCAAAGCAAGGCTTCAAGGCTGGAATTTAAAATATTAAAATTGAAATTCTCTTAGGCTTTGATTTCAAATTTTTAACTTTCTTGCTCTTCTTTTAAAGGTTCTAAAAAATCCTCATTAATTAAAATATCCACCACATCTTTAAACATAGGCAAGGCACTTTGAGCGGCGTAGTAGCTATAAAGCTTGGTCGGATTTCGCACCAAAACTCCTATGGTATAAGAATGCTTTTCATCGTTTGCAAAGCCAAAAAACGAGGCGTTGTAGTGGTTTGCGGTGTAGCCTTGTTTTTCAGCTATCCTTGCCGTTCCTGTTTTCCCACCTATAATAATGCCTCTAGTTTGTGCCTTTTTTCCCGTGCCTTTTTCTATGACATTGATGAGTATTTTTTTCATAGTTTTAGCTGCCTCACTTGAGAGGATTTTTTCTTTTTTAATATCCTCATCGAGTAAAACAAAGCGTCCGTTTTGGTAGAATTTTTCGGCTATTCTTGGAGTGATATAAACGCCTTCGTTATTAAAAACATTATACGCGGCAAGAAGCTGCATAAAAGTCGTTTTAAGTCCGTATCCGTAGCTTAGAACGGACTTTTCTATGTCTCTTAATTTTTGCGAATTTGGAAGCTCACCTTTTTGCTCGTAAGGTAAATCCACTCCGCTTTTCTCGCCGAATTTGAAAATTTTAAGCCCTGAAATAAGCTCTAAATTCTTAAGCCTTTTGGCAATTTGTATCATTCCAACATTCGAAGAATACACAATCACCTCAGCCATAGTCATTTTATCAAGCTTATGATCATCTTTGATAATGAATTTTCCAAGCTTGTATTGTCCTGAGTGTGTGTTAATAACTTCATTTATATTAATCTTTCCAAGCCTTAAAGCCGTAGTAAAGATAAAAGGCTTTACGACAGAACCAGCTTCGTATCCGTATTCTATAGCACTTGCGTTAAGCAAAGAAAGGTCTTTGCTACGGTTTTGCGGGTCGTATCTTCTTGAGCTTGCGAGAGTTAAAATTTTACCCGTTTTACTTTCCATCACTGCGACTAAAATTTCGTTCGCCTTTAAATCCTCGTTGCGCGCGTCTATGGCTTTTTCTATGGTTTTTTGAAGCTTTAATGATATATTAAGATATAAATCGCAGCCATTGATTTTGCTTTGTTGTAAGGAATTTAAATTTAAAATGATATTGCCGCCTATGTCTTTAAGCCCTTGAATTTTCTCATTTTGCAAAGGATTTAGGCATTCATTGTAGTATTTTTCAAGCCCTTTAACACCTACATTTTTAAGTATATTATGCTCCTTATCCAAAACACCTTTAGTATAGCCTATAACGGGCGTTAAGGTGTTATGAGATAAATAGCTTCTATCCTCTTCGTGTTCTATAATGCTAAGTCCTCTAGTCTCAACCCTGTTATTGCTATTCGTAAAGGCTTTGAAAAATCCTTGTGCGTAGAGTTTTTTCGCTAAATCTTTCAAGTGACTTGCTTGTTTGGAATTTAAATTCTGCAAAAGAATAAAAGTATATTTTTTCTTTTTATGCTCTTTCATTCTTTTTTTAATATCATTAAGCGTTTTATCGTCAATGCCGCTATAAATTTGAAAAAGCTTTAAGAAAAAATCAATCTTATCGTAATTTATGCTTCTAAGATCGATTTCTGCTCTGTAAATTTGGCGCGAATTTGAAACGATAAAATTATCCTTAGTGATAATGCTTCCCCTTAAAGCTAAGGAATATTGGTCTTTTTCGGTGTTTGGAATGAGCCTTTTAGAGGTCAAAAAAAAGGTTGATACAAGAAAAATAATCATAAACAAAAGTGCCATACAAAAGGCAAAGGCAACCTTTGAAACCTTGTTTTTCTTAGCTTCTTGCATCAAGGTTTAAATTTGCGTTCTTGTGATTTCTTTATAAGCGTTGATGGCTTTATTGCGTACTTCAAGCATAAATCTCATACTGCTTTCAGCCTTAGTAATGGCAATGGCTGCTTGATGAAGGTCTTTAACCTCTCCTGTGGCAATATCGCTCATAGCCGCTTCGCCCTCTACTTGAGCCTTGTTAAGATCCTCGATAGAGCTTTTAAGAAGTTTAGAAAATTCCTCGCCTATGCTCGTATCTTCGCTCTTATTTTGAGTGGTGCTTGTGTTTGCCACATTGTTAAGTAATCTTAAATCGTTAATATTGTTCATTTTTATCCTCTTAATAATTCAATCGCGCTTTGAGCGATAGTCTTTGTGCTTGTAAAAGCACTCACATTTGCTTGATAAGCCCTTGTTGCTTCTATCAAATCCGCCATTTCTATGACAGGATTTATATTAGGATACGCCACATAGCCCTCTGCGTTCGCATCAGGGTGAGAAGGCTCGTATTTCATACGAAATTCTTTATCGTCTCTAACGACTTTATCCACAACCACGCCCATAATAGCAGGCTTTGCAAAACGCGGCGAACTAGGATCGTTTAGAGGATTTTCGTATTCTAAGAAATTATTATCTTTCTTAATCTGCTCGTTTAAAAGCTGGTCGAAAGTTTTGTTTTTGAAATTCCCTGCTAATGCGTCAAAATCTTTCGCCTTAAAAACCACTTCTCTTCTCCTATAAGGTCCGCCCTCAGCCGTTCTTGTGGTTTGCGCGTTGGCTATGTTCGAACTTATAATATTCATTCTAAAGCGTTGAGCACTTAATCCGTATCCGCTAATATCAAAATCGCTTAAGTATGCCATATTTTACCTTTAACTTAATTTAGAACTTGCATCGATTATAGCAGTAAAAATGTTTCCTTGTCTTCTTAAAACCCCATCAAGGGCTGTAATCATCATCGCATTTTTACTCATTTCAGAAGTTTCAACATCTAAATCCACCGTGTTTGCATCGTTTCTTGCTAAATGCCCGTCTCTTAAATAAATGGTCGATTTATTCGGGTCCGGGAATTTCCAAGGCTTTTGATGTACCTCATTTGTTGTTGCAAGTTCGAGTTCTTTTTTGTCTTTTCTTTTGAAAATCTCATCGGCACGATTTACAAGTGCCGTTTCGAATTCTATATCTCTTGCTTTATAAAAAGGAGTATCAACATTTGCGAGGTTTGAGCTTATCATTTGGCTTCTTAAATTCCTACCAGCTAAAGCACTTACTACAAGTTCTTTGGATTTAAAGGGATTTATAAGCATTTTTCCTCCTTTTTAAAATCTTTGCAAAATACAAAGCAAAAAGCATTCCACTTTTAAAAAATAACACATTTTTAAGCGAATTTTAAACAAAAACTACTCGAAAATAATCACGCCGTCTTCTTGCTCGTTGCTTTGAAATTTCGAAGAAGTATTTTGCGTACTTTGAGGCTCAGCCTCCTTAGTTTGAAAACTTTCGTTAAAACTATCATCATTTATAAATTCGTTAAATTCCTCGCCTTGTGTGCTGTCTTCGCTTGAATTTGTAGCCTTTGGAAGATTATCATAAAGTGTGCTTAAAGTGGTTTTATAAAAGGCTAAAAAGGTCTTATCAAGCTCGAAAGCAGGTCGCTCTAAGCCCTTATTAAGCTGGGTTGGCACGGCACTAAAGGTCGTTTTAAACATTCCTACGCCCTCGTCGCTTTTAATAGGATAGGTAATGCCCACAGCCGAATCCATATCCGCTCTGCTGGTAAAAGTCGTGGTGTTTTGGGAATTTTTATTATCAAGCAAATCCATTTTCGCTTCAAAACTTAAACTTAAATTCGAGCTTATAGAATCGCCATTAAGCCATTCGCTAGTCTTCTTAGCGTCCTTTTCATCGATATAAACTTTCACAACGCTTTTAAGCGTGTAAGCGGCGTTTTTTCCGCCTAACTCGTAGTTTTTAAGCTTTGCTATGGTTTTCATTTGTTCTTCTAAATTCTGCTTCAAAAGTTCTATTTCTCTGTCTATTCTAATCTTAAGCGTGGAATTTTCAAAATAATCCGTGTAATTGTTATTTTGCTCAACACTTATAACTTCTAAATTAATTTTCACACCCGAATGCACTTCTTGCGTAGCAATGGGCGTTTGAGGTTTAAAATTGGGCATTGAAACATTGATAAAATTTGAGCTTGTTTTTCCACAAGAAATTAAAAAAGCACCCAAACATAAAACAAAAACCGCACTAAAAAGATATTTTTTCATTGCAAACCTTCGTAAAAATTTAAAGCTAATTATAGCAGGTTAAAGTTTTTTTGCTATATTTTTGTAAAAAAATTTGGAATTTCTATGCAAACTTGGCAGAACATTTATGCGAATTTTAATGTTGTCGCTTTTGAATTTTTTGGTTTTAATGTGCATTGGTATGGCATTATGTATGTTTTTGCCTTGCTTTTTGCTTTGTTTTTAGCAAAATATTTCGTGAAAAAATTCAAATTTTCTATTTCAAATTCTATGCTGGATAATTATTTTATCTGGGTGGAACTTGGCGTGATTTTAGGTGCAAGGCTTGGGTATATTTTGATTTATGATGCAAATACTTTGTGGTATTTAACGCATCCTTGGCAGATTTTCAATCCTTATGAAAATAGCGAATTTATCGGCATTAGAGGAATGAGCTTTCACGGGGCTATAGTGGGCTTTTTACTTGCGACTTTTTTATTTTGCAAAAAAAACAAGCAAAATGTCTGGCTTTACCTCGATCTTGTTGCACTTAGTGTGCCTTTGGCTTATGTTTTTGGGCGCATAGGAAATTTCTTAAATCAAGAGCTTTTCGGACGCGTTACGAGTGTGCCTTGGGGAATTTATGTTGAGGGCGAGTTAAGACACCCCTCGCAGCTTTACGAGGCGTTTTTAGAGGGCGTTGTGGTTTTTGTGCTTGTGATTTTAGCAAAAAAAAGACAGAAATTCACAGGAGAGCTTATTATAGTTTATGCTTGTGCGTATTCTTTGGCACGTTTTATTTGCGAATTTTTTAGAGAACCGGACTTTGGCTTAGGATTTATAGCCTTTGGACTAAGTATGGGACAAATTTTAAGCTTAATTTTATTTATCGTAGCTTTACTTTTTTACACTCCTCTTAAATTTAAAAATAAATTTTAATTTATATTAAAGAGTGATTATAATATAATCAAAAGTTAAATTACTAATATCTTTAAAAAAGGAGTAAAGATGAGTGGGCTTATCGAAGGATATTTTGGTAGAAGCCTTGAGGGTAAAAAGAGTAAAATCCCTGCAAAGCTGGACTTTATCCAAAGTGCTTCAGGGCTTTTCTTAGGGCTTTTTATGTGGGGGCATA
>CAZWYE010000038.1:0-13524 GCA_964637895.1 uncultured Campylobacter sp.
TTTGTGAAATTTTTGAAAATACGCGTTTTAAAAATTCTATTTTCACTGCTTAAAGCTTAAAGGCTTTTGTTTTAAAAACTCTGCTTTGAATTACCTGTATTTTAATTTAAAGTTTAACTTGTTTTTTAGCTTATAATTTTAATTCTAAGTCTGTATAAATTTGCTCAATTTTTATTTCTTGTGATTTTTGTAATTTATTTTTAAAATGGATTTGATGAATTATTTACTTAATTTTATATAAACTAAATTTAATTGTTAGACCAACTCAATCAAAGCTTAAAATTTAATTTTTAGTTTAAATTCCCAAATCCGTTTCCAAGCCAAGATAAAGTTTAACTTCCAAGGTTTTAATCCAAAGCCAGAAATTTAAGTTTTGAAAATTCTTAAAGCCTTTTCGTAGTCTTCTTTAGTATCAATCCCTATACTTTGCGTTGAAATTTCAAGCATTTTGATTTTTTTGCCATTTTCTAAGGCTCTTAATTGTTCGAGTTTTTCGGCTTTTTCTAGGGCAGAATTTTTTAAAGAACAAAACTCACGCAAAGCCCTAACACTATAAGCATAAATCCCCAAATGTCCCTTAAAATCATCATTATACTCCTCTCTTTCGTAAGGAATTTTCGCCCTTGAAAAATACAAAGCAAAGCTATCTTTATCGCAAACAACCTTGACAAGGTTTGAATCTTGTGCTTGAGCTGGAGTGATTTTTTTATAACAACTTGCCATAAAAGCGTCTTTATCTAAGCATTTTTGACTAAATTCTTTAAATTTTGCAAGATTTTCACTCTCTATAAAAGGCTCATCAGCTTGAACATTGATAATAAGCTCATTTTCTTTAAGTTCCAAAATTTCACACGCCTCGTTGATTCTATCCGTGCCACTTTCGTGATCTTTTTTTGTCAAAACAGCTTTAAAACCAAAGTCTTTGGCGATTTTTAAAACCTTTTCATCATCAAGTGCTATGCAAACTTCATCTACGCTTGAAGCCTTTTTTGCTGTTGCGATAAACATAGGAACGCCATTAATTTCGCATAAAATTTTCTCCGCAAAACGCGTTGATTTTAGCCTTGCTGGTATGATAATCATCTTTAATCCATTCTAAAATTCCATTTTCGATAGCACTTGTTTTTAAAGCACTATTTTCTTTTAAATTTAAATCAAAAAGCTCTAAAAGCTCTTGTTTCACCTCGAATTTATACTCTTTTGCAATCTTTAGCATATCCTCTTTTTCGTTCTTGCAAACCCTGCCAAATAAAGCTTCTACCATACTTGGAGTAAATTTCGTCCATTCTGCGGTAGAAGTTATAATAGTAGTTTTGTTTTTATCAAGGAGCTTAAAGCAAGTTGCAGTGTGAGGATCTATTAAAACCTTGCTTTGCTTTATAAAGCCTTTACACAGCTCATCATCGCAAAAATCAGCATCAAAATCCTCTTGCAAGGCTTCTAGCTCGTCTTTTTCAAGCTTAAAATACTTTTCGTTTTTAAGCTTAAGCATTAATTCTTTCGTTCGCTCATCTTTAAATTTATCAAAAAACAAGCGCTCAACATTTGAAGAAATAAGTATATCCATAGCTGGTGAAATGGTCTTTTGAAGCGTTTTGTTGCGTAAATCATAAATACCTTTTGTGAAAAGTTCGCTCAAAACATTGTTTGCATTCGAAGCAATTTTAATCCTATCTATATTTGCACCCATTTTTTTCGCATAATACGCACCCAAAGCGTTTCCAAAATTCCCGCTAGGTATGATAATATCGACCTTTTCGCCCACTTTCACACTAGCATAATAATGATAAATGATTTGAAACAAAATCCTGCCAAAATTCACCGAATTTGCCGCGCTAAGCTCGTAGCCTAAATCATTAAGCTTTGCTTTAAATTCAGACTTTGTAAGCAAATTTTTAAGCGTATTTTGCGCATCATCAAAATTCCCCTCAACGGCAAAAACTTTTAAATTTTTCTTATCTAAAGCCCTCATTTGCAAGGCTTGAACAACACTTGTTCCGCCTTTTGGATACATACAAACGACCTTGACATTTTGGGAATTTTCAAAGCTTTTTAAGGTCGCAGGTCCAGTATCTCCACTTGTCGCACAAATAATTAAAATTTTTTTACCCTTAGAAAATTCGCTCAAAAGCACACCAAAAGGCTGCAAAGCCATATCTTTAAACGCCCTTGTTGGTCCGTGATAAAGCTCGTTTATATAAAGCTTTTCGCTAAGTTTTTTCAAAATTATAGGACAAGAGCTTTCATCAAAGCTCTCATAAGTTTTCAAAGCCTTTTCAAAAAGCTCCTCGTAGCCAAATTCAAAGCTTTTTATAAGCTTTAAAGCGAAGTCTTTATAAGGCAAATTCGTGTATTTTTCGCCACTAAATTTCGGCAAAGTTAAAGGCGTGTAAAGCCCTCCTTCTTTGGCACTTGGGTGCAAAATGGCTTCTTTGAAATCAACTTTGTTGTTTTTATTCCTACTTTCAACCAAAAGCATTAAAACTCCTTAAATATTGCTTGATTTTTTCTTTTAAAGGCTCGGAAATTTCTATGTTTAGCTCTATAATTTCGCATTTAAAACCAAAATCTTTAATTTTCACAAAATCCTTAAAGGTTAGCATAAGTGTATCACAATTATGCTTTTTAAGCAAAATTTCAAGCTCGTTTTTTTTAAATTCATAATGATCCGCAAAAAAATAACAAGCCCTTGCCTTACTAAAATGCTCAAACAAACGAAAAGGCTTTGCAATGCCCGTTACCAGCACGGCTTTGACATTTTCTTTCACAAAAGAATGCGTGAAAAAATCCTCGCCCTCTTTTGCCACGAAATTCGCCTTTTTTTCGTAGCTTCTAGGCAGTCTTAAAGCCCCGCTTGGCAGAACAAAATTAAAATAAGGCTTAAGCTTACTTTCAAGCAAAATATCAAATTTTTTAATATGAAATTTAGAAAAAGCGTCGTCTAAAATGACAAATTTCGCGCCAAGCTCAAAGGCTTTTGAAATTCCAAACACTCTATTTTCGCTCACTATCACGCCTAAAATGCTTTTTTCGTAAGCGTATTCCATAGCTTCATCGCCACTTTCTTTCACAGAACAAAGGATTTTGCCCTCTTTTTTTACGATAAGCAAACCCTTGCTTTTTCTTTTATAACCACGAAGCACGATAAAACTTCCCTCAAATTCCCTTGCTAAAGCCTTGCAAAAGGGCGTTTTTCCGTTTCCTCCAAGGCTTAAATTCCCAACGCTCACAACAGGCTTTTTAAAATCCACTTTTTTCTTAAAACGAGCGTTTAAAACCGCACCCAAAAGATAAACTAAGCTTAAAGGCAAAAGTAAAAACGCTAAGCATTTTTGCAAAAAATTAGGTTTAAAAAAATAACGCTCCAGCCAAGTCATAAAAAAGCTTTCAAATCACTTAAAATCAACAAGATAACAAATTGAGGGCATTTTTCTTTTAAAAGCGTTTTTTTCTATTCTTGTTTGAAGCATTGTAAGTAAGTTTTCGCTAAGCCTTGCAAGTTCTTTTGCGTCGTTTTGTTCTAAGGCTTTCAAGCCCTTATCAATCTCCTCGTAAGTAAAACCTAAGTCCTCTTCATCGCTTTGTCCCTCCCAAAGGTCTGCACTTGGAGGCTTTTTTATGAAAATTTCATCGATTTTTAAAAACCGCGCAAGTTCGTAAATTTCGCTTTTATACAAGTCGCCCAAAGGATTGAAAGCACAGGCTAAATCCCCATAAATAGTGCCATAGCCTAGCATAAGTTCGCTTTTATTCGAAGTTCCAACCACTAAGAAATTTTTAAGCATAGAATAATCGTAAAGCAAACTCATACGAATGCGAGCAGCAAGGTTTCCTACGCGAATTTTATCCGCATTTTCACACTGCTTTAAAAAGACGTCAAGTATTTCTTGTAGGGGCAAAATTTTATACTCAAGTTCTAATTCTTTGCAAATATTTAAGGCGTCTTTAAGATTGTTCTCATTAGAGCTTTTGCTTGGCATTAAAAGGGCGAAAATTTTACTGCCTAGTGCTTTTTTGCAAAGATGAGCCACAAGCGTAGAATCAATGCCTCCGCTTAAGCCTAAAACTACACCCTTTGCACTTGCGTTTTGAACTTTTTCTTTGATAAATTCGCACAAAATTTGCGTGATTTTTTCACAATCCATACCAAAACTCCAAGATTTTTCATAAAATTATAATAAAAGAAAATTTAAAAATCTGTGAAAAATTTAAGAAAAAAATATATAATTAAGAAAAAATTTCAAGGAAAAAAATGCAAATTTTAAAACAAGCTTGCGGGGCTTACGAGACAAATTGTTATATTTTAAGCGCAAATGAGGGTGAGTTTATTATAGATCCGGGCGTAAACGCTTATGAGTTTGTTAAAATCCACATTAAAAAGCCCTTAGCTATACTCAATACGCACGGGCATTTTGATCATATTTGGGATAATGCAAAGCTAAGAAAGGAATTTAAAATTCCCATTTATATACACAAAAATGACGCATTTTTTTTGCAAACCGATCCCTTTAATCAAGGCTTTGAAAGGCACGAGGCGGATTTTTTAGTCGAAGATGAAAACGAGTTTAATCTTTTTGGAGTGGAATTTAAATTTCATTTTTTTCCTGGACACACGCCGGGCTGTTCTATGATAGAGCTTGTGAGCGAAAATTTAATGTTTAGCGGGGATTTTTTGTTTAATAAAAGCATAGGAAGATGGGATTTTCCTTACAGCAATGCCAAGCTTATGAAAGAAAGCTTAGAAAAAGCTTTAGCCTACAAGGAGGACTTTCGCCTTTTGCCCGGACACGGCGAAGAGACAAGCCTTAAAGAGGAGCAAAAACACTTGCCAAGCTGGTTAAGATATTTTTAAGCCTTTATTATTCCGTGTTTTAATGTGCTTTTGCTATGATTTTAAATTTAAATTCGGCTTCGTGCTTTGAATTTTGGGATTTTAATTTTAAATTTTAAGGCTTGATCTAGAAAATTTAAGCTTTAAAATTTGGAAATCTTTTGAAATTTAGACTTGATTTTACGGCGTTAATATTTTAGAATGTATTTTGAGTTTGGTTTTTAAAATTTAAAGAAAGGTTTTATCTTGGCGGATTTGAATAAAATTCTCATTTTTTATTTGATTTTTTTGAATATCTTTTCATTTTTTGGGCTGATTTTGAGGAAAAAAAGCGAGAAAAATCAAGCCTTTAAACAAAAAACGATTTATAAAATCTGTCCTTGCAGGAAAATGGCACAAAGCGGGAGTTTAAGCCTTATTTGTATGTATAGTGCTATGGGCGGGTTTTTATATAGTGCGAGTTCGATTAGCTTTATAGGTTTTGGCGATTTGTATTTTAATCTCATTCTTGTGCTTTCTCTTATTAGCGTGGTTTTAGGCTGGAAACTCAAGCTTGAGTAAAATTTTTAGGAAAAGTTTAAGAAATCTAGCTTAGTTTTAAACTGAAAAAACAAATAATGGTAGTGAATTTTAATTCACTACCATATAGAAACTAAAAAAATTTAGTTACAATATCATTTGATTTTTAAAAATATTTTATTATTAATTGTTGCTAATATTGCTTTTTAGGATATAATTTTGCTTAATACATATTTAGAATTTTAAGTAGCTATGAAAAACAAGTTTTAAAATAATCTCGTTTGATAAATGGTATAATCTTGTATTTTGTGGATAATTCATTTAAAAATTAAGTTTAATAAAAATATTTTAATCACAAATTCTGTTCTACAGCTTTTCCGAAGCACTCCTCTAAGGCTTTGAGTTTTTCTTCTTCTTCGTTGTAGGCTTTAGCTCCGCTTTTTAAAAGCTCTATCTTGTCTTTAAAGTCTGTTTTTTGCTTAATAGGTTTTAATTTGCTCTCATCGACTATAATTTCTTTTTTAACCTCGATTTTTGCTTCGTTATCAAATTTGCTCTTTAAAAGCTCGGTGATGAGTTTGAAATTTCTATTTAGCATTTGCCTATTCTCTCCGTCGGCGTTTGAACTTATGGTTAAAACGGAGTTTTCAAAGCTTATAAATTTCGTAGAATTTTCAAAACACTCGCCCAAATCATAATCCCTATCGTAAATAAGCTCTAATAAAAGCTCGTAAGCGTTTTTGCTTTCTTTTTGTAAAGTGCTTTTAACAAAAGTAGGTGTTAAAGTGCTTGTTTTTTGCTGAATTTTCGTGTTTTCATATTCGCTAATTTGCGTGTCAATTTCTTTAAGATGACTTGCCTCCATCATCATAAAAGCCATAACGCAAAGCGTGAAACTATCGTCATCGCAAAGCATATTTTTCGCCCTTGAAAGTATCCTAAAAAATCTTTCATAAATAAGTGTTGAAAATTCCGTGCTCTTTGCAAAAAAGCTTTCCTTAAGATAAAAAAGCATCTCATCAATGACGCTACTTGCCTCGTAATCTCTAAGTTCTTTTAAAAATTCAAAAACCATTTCTTTGTCTTTTTGCAAAATAGCAGAGTAAAATTCCTTAATCTTAAGCGGATCTAAAAAGCCTAGCATATCGGTGATTTTCGCTGTTGTAAGCTCATTTTTGCAAAAGATTATAGCTTGATCAAGCAAGGTTAGAGTATCTCTTAAAGAGCCGTTTGCACTTCTTGCTATGAATTTAAGTGCTTCTTCTTCAAATTCCACCTCTTCTTTAAGCAAAATGTCCTTAAGGTGAGAGATGATTTCATTTTGAGCTATTTGCTTGAAACGAAAATGCTGGGTGCGAGAAAGCACGGTCGCTGGAAGCTTTAAGGGATCTGTCGTTGCAAGTATGAATTTAACATACTCAGGTGGCTCTTCAAGGGTTTTTAAAAGAGCGTTAGCCGCTTGAGGAGTTAGCATATGCACTTCATCGATGATGAAAATTTTAAATCTTGCCATAGAAGGAGCGTATTTGGTTTGTTCTATTAAGGCTTGAATGTCCTCAAGCCCACGGTTACTCGCCGCGTCCATTTCTACAATGTCCATATGCGAACCATCTAAAGAAGCAAGACATTGTTTGCAAGTAAGACAAGGCGTATCTGTGGGTCCATTTTCACACACTAAAGAGCGCGAAAAAATCCTAGCACTCGAGGTTTTCCCACTTCCGCGAAGCCCTGAAAAAAGATAAGCGTGAGCGAGTCTTTTGGAATTTAAAGCGTATTTTAAACTCGCACTTACAACCTTTTGCCCTATGAGTTCGTCGAAAGTTTTAGGTCTGTATTTTATCGCTAAGGCTTTAAACATTGAATTTTCCTTTAAAACAAGGGGTTTTAAAAACCACACTTTTAAAAATTTTGCTCATTTTATTCGTTCATTATGGATAAAAGCTCGATATTATCTTTAGTTTTAAGCATTTTAGAATACAAAAATTTCAAAGCCTCCACATCTTCCATTTGCGAAATAGCCGACCTTATCGCCCAAATTTTTTGCAAATTTGCTGGATTTTGCAAAAGCTCTTCCTTTCTCGTGCCTGATTTTATGATATTTATCGCAGGGTAAATACGGCGGTCTGAAATGTTTCTATCAAGGACTATTTCGCTATTTCCCGTGCCTTTAAATTCCTCAAAAATCACATCGTCCATTCTAGAGCCTGTGTCAATAAGAGCGGTTGCGACTATGGTTAGTGAGCCTCCTTTTTCTATATTTCTTGCTGCTCCGAAAAATCTTTTAGGCTTATGCAAGGCGTTTGCATCAACGCCTCCGCTTAAAACCTTGCCAGAGCTTGGCGTTGCGGTATTATAAGCCCTTGCAAGTCTTGTAATGCTATCAAGCAAGATAATGACATCTTTACCCATTTCTACCATTCTTTTGGCTTTTTCTATGACAAGTTCGGCAACGCGAACATGATTGTAAGCTGGTAAATCAAAAGTAGAGCTAAAAACCTCGCCTTTTACAGATCTTTGCATATCGGTAACCTCTTCGGGTCTTTCATCAACCAAAAGCACGATAAGATGCATCTCAGGGTGATTTTTCGCAACGGCTGCTGCAAGTTCTTTCATAAGCTCGGTTTTACCTGTTCTAGGAGGTGCTACTATAAGTCCTCTTTGTCCCTTTCCTATGGGCGTAAAAAGGTCTAACACTCTGCCTGTTAGCTTCATCGCGTCGTATTCAAGCTTGATCTTTTCTGTGGGGAAAATCGGCGTGAGATTATCAAAAAGCGGTCTTTTTTTCGCTTCTTGCAAAGGCAAGTAATTAATTGCTTCTATCTTTAATAAAGCATAGTATTTTTCTTGATCCTTAGGCTCTCTAACCTGACCGGTTACTATATCTCCAACTCTTAGAGCGAATTTACGAATTTGCGAATTTGAAACATAAGCGTCATTAATGCTATCGCTTAAATCCCCGTCCATTCCTCTTAAAAAGCCATAACCATCGCTTGAAATTTCTAAAATTCCCGTAAAAAGTATGAAGCCACCTTTTTTGGTCTGGGCTTTTAGAATTTCAAAAATGAGTTCTTGGCGGCGGAATTCTCTAGGATTTTCAATCTCGCACTCAAGAGCAATGCTAATTAGGCTTTCTAAATCAAGCAACTTTAGGTTTTCAATCTTATAACCCTCAACAGGAATGTGGGTTCTTTGGTGTTGTTTTTTTTCTTTTTCCATAAGACCTCAAGGAGAAAATTTAGTTTAGAATTTAAAAAAGATGATTTTAATAAAAAAATACACTTTTTGTCAAATTTGTTTATAATTATAAAAAAGTTTTATTTAAAGAATGATTATGAGATGTGAACATTGTAGATTAAACTACAAAAAAGAACAAATGTTAGAAAAAAACGGCATTTTTTTTTGCTGCAAAGGTTGTGCTAGTGTTTATGAGCTTTTAAATGAAAACGACTTGGGCGAATTTTACGAAAGGCTTGGAACTTCGCATTTAAATCCTGTAAATTTAAGCGAAGAAAACAAAAACTACGATGAATTTATACTCAAAACCAAAGAAGGCTTTAGCGAAATTTATCTTATGTTGCACGGCATAGAGTGTGCGGCTTGCATTTGGCTAAATGAAAAAATTTTAATCAAACAAAAAGGCGTTTTAGAACTTGACATCAACCAACTCACGCACAAAGCAAGGATAGTTTTCGACCCAAATTCCCTAACTCTTAAGCAAATTTTAAATTTAATTTCAAGCATAGGTTATAAGGCAAGTGCCTTTGATCCTGCAAAAACGCAAAAAAAAGCAGAACTTACTAAGCGCGAGTTTTATTCTAAGCTTGTTGTGGCTGTTGCTTGTGTTATGAATATTATGTGGATTGCGGTGGCAAAATACGCAGGATTTTTTAGCGGAATGCAAGAAGATATTAAGGATATTTTAAATTTTGCTGAATTTATACTTTGCGCGCCTGTACTTTTTTATACGGGATCAAGCTTTTATAAGTCTGCTTTTAAAGCCCTAAAAAACAAGGCTTTAAATATGGATACTCTGGTTATAAGCGGTGCGTCTTTGGCGTTTTTATACTCGCTTTGGGCTATGTTTTCAAGACTTGGCGAGGTGTATTTTGATTCTGTGGCTATGATAATTTGCTTTGTTTTCATAGGAAAATACCTTGAAGTGCTTAGCAAAAAACGAGCTTTAGATACTATCGATGGTTTAAATGATTTTTTACAAAGTGAGGTTTTGGTCTTTGATGGCAAAAATTTTTCGCCCAAAGAAGTGCAAAAGGTTGAGATAGGAGATAAAATTTTGCTTAAAAGTGGGGATAAAATTTTAATAGATGGAATTTGCATAAAAGGCGAAGTAAGCGTGGATACTTCGTCCTTAGATGGAGAGAGCGAACCAAAGCTTATCAAAAAAGGATCTTTTTTAAATTCAGCCTCTATCGTGCTTGATGGTAGCGTAGAATACGAGGCTACAAGGCTTTATGAGGACTCTAAACTTTCACAAATTATTAAGCTTTTAGAATTTGCTCATTCTAAAAAAGCTAAGCTTGAAAGCCTAGTTAATCAAATCAGCGCGTATTTTTCACGCACTATTTTAAGTCTTGCTTTGTTTTGCTTTTGTTTTTGGTTTTTTTTAAAAGGCGTTGGCGTAGAATTTGCACTTATTAACGCAATTTCTGTGCTAATTATCGCTTGTCCTTGTGCTTTAGCCCTTGCTACGACAGTTAGTAATTTAATCGCTCTAGCTAAAGCCTTAAAACAACACATACTTTTTAAAAGTGCCGGAGTAATCGAGGATTTAAGCAAATGCGATGTGGCAGTGTTTGATAAAACGGGAGTTTTGACTAAGTCAAGGCTTGAGATTAAGGAATTTTACTTAAACGAAAAGCTTTATGAAAATGAGCTTTATAATTTCGTAAGGCTTTCAAACCATCCTTTATCTAAAAGCGTGGCTTTATTTTTAGAACAAAGAGGTGCAAAAGTTGAGAATTTAGACTTTAAAGAACTTAAAAATATCCAAGCAAGAGGCTTAAAGGCTAGTTTAAATGGGAATTTATTTTTGGGCGGAAGCTCTAAATTTTTAAAAGAAAACAAAATAGAATGCAAGGAATTTAAAAATTCTCATTTTATTTTCGCTAAAAATGGCGAAATTTTAGCTTTTTTTAAATTTCAATCCGTCTTAAGAGAAGGTGCTTTAGAGCTTGTAAATTTCTTAAAAGAAAATAAAATTCATATTATGATCCTAAGCGGAGATAATGAAAAAGCCGTAGAAAAAATCGCAAAAGAGCTAGACATAAAGGACTTTAAAGCCTCTTGTTTGCCACAAGATAAAATGCAAGAGGTGGAAAATTTAAGCAAAAAACATAAGGTTTTATTCGTAGGCGATGGGGTAAATGATGCTTTGGCTTTAAATTTCGCAGCAGTTTCGGTTACACTTAGAGAGGGTAGCGATTTAGCCGTTGAAAGTAGCGATATTTTGCTTTTAAAAAACGATTTGAGTTCTTTGCAAAAGGCTTTAAAACTTTCTAAAAACACTTATAAAATCATCAAGCAAAACCTCGCGCTCTCCATAATCTACAACGCTCTTACCATACCTTTAGCCTTTTTAGGACTTATAAATCCGCTTATCGCGGCTTTGTCTATGTCTTTAAGTAGTGTGCTAGTGATTTTAAATGCTTTAAGGATAAAAGAATGAATGCAGTGATTATGATGATGATAGGAGTTTCGGTTCTGGTGTTTTTTATTGTACTTGCTACTTTGCTTTGGGGCATTAAAAATAAGCAGTTTGACGATGATTATAAATTTACTATTTTAAACGATGATGAGGACGCTTTAAGAGACGCCATAGAGCTTGAAAACCGCAAAAAAGAGCTTTTAAAGCAAGACAAAAAGACTTAAAAAGGCTTTTTGAAGTTTAAAATTCTTCTTAAATTTTGAGAGTTTTTAGATTTTTCTAACTTTGTTTTTGAGCTTTTGTTTGAAATTCTTATAAGGTTGGGTTAAAGTCTGTGTGAGTTTTTAAAGTCTGAAATTTTCAAAGCTTGGGCTTTTTAAACAAGCCCAAGAAATTTAGGTTTAAATCTTATAAAGATTCTATATAAGCTTCAATTGCTTTGAAATCTTCTTCGGTCAAGCCTTTAAGGTTGATTTTCATAATAGCACCTTGACCGTAGGTATTTCTTTTTCCTTCAGCATACTCTTTCATATATTGAAGTCTTTGTTCTGAGCTAAGAGATTTTAAAGCTGGAACTTTTCCAAGATAAACTTTATCCGCTTTTTCGCCGTGGCAAACCGCACATTTTTTAAAAAGTGTCGCACCATCAACTGCATAAGCAGAAACACCAAGACAAGCCAAAGCACAGAGTGTAAGTAACTTTTTCATTTTTAATCCTTTAATAATTTTTATTGCACTCTAAATTATACTTTTAGTTCTTTAAATGTTTTCTTAACAAATGCAACTTTAAGGTGATTTTTTTAACAAAACTAAGTTATAATTCTTGCTATGAAAAAAAAAGCTTTATTCTTAGATAGAGATGGCGTGATAAATGTCGATAAAAAGTATGTTTATAAGATAGAGGATTTCGAATTTTGCGAGGGTATTTTCGAACTTTGTGAATGGTTTGCAAAAAAAGGCTTTTTAATTTTTATCATCACTAATCAATCCGGAATCGCAAGAGGGTATTACACCCAAAAAGACTTTGAAATTTTAAGTGCCTTTGTTTTAGACGCATTTGCAAAGAGAGGAATTGGAATTTCAAAAATCTATCATTGTCCGCATTTGGAGGGTTGTGAGTGTAGGAAACCAAAACCAGGAATGCTTTTAAAAGCCAAAGATGAATTTAATATAAATATGCAAACTTCGTTTTTTATAGGTGATAATCTTAGTGATATGCAAGCGGGTTTAAGAGCTGGGATTAAAAATTTGACTTTGATTGATCCTGAGTTAAAAAGTGGTGAGGGTTTTAAGAGTTTTAGGGATTTGGTTGAATTTTTGAATTTTTTAAAGGAAAATTATGAGTTTTATACTGATAATACAGTTTTGAGGTCTTATTTTTAAAAAGATAAATAAAAAGCGTTTTTTAAACCGGATACTGTTTTTTAAATTTAATTTTGCAAGGTTTGTAAAATGTTTGAATTTTTAAGCAAACAAAGCCCTAGAATTCTTGTTGTGGGCGATTTTATGGTGGATAATTACATATGGTGCGATTGTTCGCGTGTGAGTGCTGAAGCTCCTGTTTTAATCGCAAAAAGCCTAAAAGAAGATAAAAGACTAGGCGGAGCGGCGAATGTTTATGCGAATTTAGAGGCTCTAGGTGCTTGCGTTTTTGCGCTTGGAGTTATAGGAGAGGACGCAAATTCAAGCTTTTTAAAGGAGAATTTAAAGGCTAAATTTTTGGTGCAAAAAGGGCGTAAAATTCCGCTTAAAAGTCGCATTATCGCTCACAATCAGCAGGTTTTAAGGCTTGATGATGAGGATAGCGAGGATATAGAGTGTCAGCACGAGCTTATAGAGGAATTTTATAAGCTTGTTAAAGGCTTTGAAGCTGTGGTTTTAAGCGATTATGCTAAGGGCGTTTTAACCTCAAAAGTATGCAAAGCTCTTATAAAAAGAGCAAAAGAGCTTGAAATTCCTGTTTTAATCGACCCTAAAGGAAGTGATTTTGACAAATACAAGGGCGCGACCTTACTTACTCCAAACAAAAAAGAAGCCTTGCAAGTGCTAAAATACGAGCATTTAAATGGGAAAAAATTAGAACTTGGTATAGAAAAACTTAAAAAAGATTTTGATTTAAAATACGGAATCATCACGCTTTCAGAGGACGGCATAGCAGTTTTTGACGAAAAATTAAGCATTATTCCGGCTAAGGCTTTAGAAGTTTATGATGTAACTGGTGCTGGAGATAGCGTTATAGCGGTTTTAGCTTTTTGCTTGGCGAGTAAAATTCCCATTATAAAGGCGTGTGAGCTTGCAAACGAAGCTGCTGCAGTGGTTGTAAGCAAAATAGGAGGCGTGAGCGTTAGCTTTGAGGAGCTTAAAAATTTCAAAAAAGCGGATTTTGAAAACAAAATTCTTTGCAAAGAGGAGCTTTTAAAAAGGCTTGAAACTCAGCATAAAAGAGTCGTTTTTACTAATGGTTGCTTTGATATTTTGCATTTTGGGCACATAAGCTATCTTGAAAAAGCAA
>CAZWYE010000039.1:0-12725 GCA_964637895.1 uncultured Campylobacter sp.
GGTTTTACGGCGGCAAATTTTGAATTTTCAAGCTCCTCGCGGTGAGCTATGGTGATGGCTTTTAAAATGTAAGGAAGTTTTAAGTATCCTAAAAAGCTTTTTGAATTTCTTATCATCGCGGCGCCGAGTTTATAGGCTAAATGCCCGTGAATTCTAGCTTTAGCCGAGTTTGATTCTATGATAGTGATTTTTGGCATTATGCTTTCTTTGTGCGAAATTCCAAGCTCTTTGCAAAGTTTTTTTGTCTTAAGTTTTTTGTTGATTAAATTTTGTTCTAAATTTAGCCTCTCAAGCTCGTCCTTGCTTAAATTCCCGCTAAGTTTAGCTTTCAAAGCACGAAGTTCTTTATCTTTCGCCTTAAGTTCGTTTTGAAGTGGCAGGAGTTTTCTAGGGTCCATTCTCGCACAATACTCATCTATAATCTCCTTAAAAAGCTCAACAGGAGGGATAAGCCTAGCAAAATCGTAAATTTCGGGCAGTTCCAGCTTAAGAAAGGCAAGTTCTTGCAGCTCGTCCGCACTGAAATTCTCGCTAGTGTTAGAAGCAAGAAAAAAGGCGATTATATCGCAGTGCTCGACTTTTTTAGCGTTTTCGTGCCAAGAGATGACATTAACATGAAATTCACTATAAGAAAGCTCGTTGTGATTTAGCTTTACTAAGCTTTTTTTGTCGATTTGAAAGTTTTTTTGCACCTCTACGAACTGATTTATAAAGGCATTTTCTTTAGAAAAACTTAAATTTTCATTCTCCAAAATCAAGCTCGTATGTGCCCCAAGCCACCAACCTAAAGGAAAATCAAAGCTCAAATGCATATCGCTAGTCCAAGAGTGAATTCCCACAACAAAATATCCCTCAAGCTCTTTTGGAAATTTCAGCCTCGTATCCTTGCTAAGCCTGAAAGCCTTTTCATCATACATTGAATTTTCTAGCTTTAGCTCCTCTAAATTCCCGCTTAGAAGCGTCATATCTTTGGGGCTTAGAATGTGAAATTTAGGATTGTCGTTTGTTAGCTCAAGCTTTTTTGGCGCTTGAAATTCGTTTAAAGAAGAGATGATATTTTTGCCTAAATTTTGCATAATAAAATTAAACTGATGACCGCCTCCGTCATACAATCTTCCAAATTCAAGCAGATTTTTTTGCTCTAAATATTCACGCAAATTTATGAAATTAAAGCCGTATTTAAGGCAGAATTTTTTGTGTATATTGTTTATGGGCTGGTCTAAATTCCTTTCTTTAGGGCTACATTCGGCAAGCGCTATAACCAAAACTTTTTTGTTTAAAAAATAAAGTTCTTTGTAAAACCAAGAAAGGTCTCTGTAAATGAGCCTTAGGGGGAGCTTTTGCTTGGGGTGAATGTGGTTGTGAATTTCGTTTATGTTTGATTCTGTGATGATTAACTCTGCGTTTGAAAAAAGCCCTTCGTTCCTTGCTCTTTTAAGCTCGTAAAGATTTTGTATCGCGGCACAGCCTCCTACGGCAAAATTATAAAATGAGAACCCCCCCCCGTAGAATTCAGCTTTTCTATGGCGATTTTTAAGCCTGTGCAAAGCCCAGTAACCATAACGCTATTGCTTCCACCAAGTAAAATAATATTTTTTTTCATTAAAATTTCCTTAAATAAACGCGTCGTTTAGAATTTGATTTTTGCAAACGCAAATCTAAAAAAAGCATTATATCAAAAAAAACGAAATGTTTATCTTAAATTTAAGTAAAAATTAATGTTTGTTCTAAATTTAAGCAAAATTTAAGATAATTTAAAATTTTAAACTAGAAATTCTCCTTGAAAAATTACAAAAGCTTGTTTTAAAAATTTTGTTTAGGGTTAAATTTAAATGCTTTAAAGTTTAAACACTAATTTAAGCTCAAATTTAAATTCTTAAATCTTACTTAAAGTTGTTTTTTTATGTTTTTAAACTTATTGGTAAAAAATCTAATTGCTTTTTAAGCTTAATTTGCTTTATAAAATTTTTCTTCAAACATAACATTTTACACTATAAGTTTTGCTTTTGTTGTTGTTTTATAAAGATGTAAAGGGCTTTTGCTTATTCTTGCGTTTTGTAAAATTTTTCGCTAATAGTTTTCAACTTAAGGCATTGGATTTTAGGTTTGCTAATGCTGCTAAGTGTGTTTTGTGCTACCTTTAAAGATAGAGCCGTTCTCCTTTTGCTTAAATTTATATCAAGGTAAAAAAGTTTGTTTTTTATCTATGCAGTCTTGTTTTATAGTTTGCAAGGCTTAAGAACACATTTAAAATTAGTTTATTTTTTGTTTTTTAAAAAACCTTTAAATTTAATTTTTATTTTCTTCTCACTTAAAAGTTTTCTTTGTAAATCTAAAAAATATAGTCAAAATATAAATTTAAAAGAAACAAAATTCAAAAAAATAAATTTTTAAAAAAGCAGAAATTTTAAAAACAAAGAACAAGATTTAAAAAAACAAAAGCGAAGCAAATTTTAATGGTGCGGTTAGCGAGATTTGAACTCGCACACGCAAGGCGCACTACCCCCTCAAGATAGCGTGTCTACCAATTCCACCATAACCGCAAATTCAAAAAGCCTCTAAATTTAGAGGCTTAAATCTTATAAGAAAGGATTTGCATAAAGAGCTATCAAAGCAATAACAAGAGCGTAAATAACTTGTGCTTCTATCATCGCCAAAGCAATGAACATAGTAGTCATAAGTTTCGCACCAAGACCCGGGTTTCTAGCTGTTCCTGCAATGGTCGCAGCTGCAGTATTTCCCATACCTATAGCTCCACCAAGTGCGGCAACGCCAAGTCCAACTCCCGCTGCTAAAACAGAGAAAGCCTTAATCCAGCCATTAATGACATCTTGCTCCGCTCCAAAAGCCACAGCAGCGAAAGCAAACAATAAAAAAACGACTTTTTTCATCGTAAAACCTTTTAATGAATTTCGTGTTTTAAATCCGTTCGGCTTGCGTATCCCTACTTGAGATTTAAAATCAACGCCTAGAATTTTAATGAAATTTAACTTTATTTTTATTGAAATTTAAAATTTTTTAAATTTAAGCTCATAAAAAAACATCATATTTTATGGTAATTTATTTGATTTTTGATTGAATTATTTTTTACTAAAATATGAAATGAGCTTGAAAAAAATAAAAAATATTTTAATTAGCATTAATTTTGTGTTTTATAATTTGCGGTTATTATGCCTATTTTAAGCTTTTTATTTCTATGGACTTTTATTATTTTTACGGATTTCATATTAAAAAAATATGGTTTTTACTTCAAATATTTAGAAATTTAATAGTATAATACCCGAATGTAAAAATCTTCGAGGGAAATTTATGGCTAAAAAATTTATAGATATAATGGATACGAGTTTTAGAGACGGCTTTCAGTCCGTTTTTGGAGCGAGGGTTTTGATGGAGGATTTTATTCCTGCACTTGAGGCGGCTAAAGAGGCCGGGATAAGGCATTTTGAATTCGGCGGCGGTGCGAGATTTCAAAGCTTGTATTTTTATCTTAACGAAGACGCTTTTGCAATGATGGATAAATTTAGGGCAATAGTTGGCAAAGAAGCAAATTTGCAAACCCTTGCAAGAGGAGTAAATACCGTTACTTTAGACACGGGAAGTAGGGAGCTTATAGACTTACACGCCAAGCTTTTTGCTAAGCACGGCACGACGACCATAAGGAATTTTGATGCACTTAATGATGTAAATAACCTCAAATACAGTGGCGAATGCATCATCAAACACGGCTTAAAGCACGAAGTTGTCGTTACTTTAATGGATTTGCCGCCAAATTGCGAAGGCGCGCACGATGTGCCGTTTTATGAAAGAATTTTAAAGGACATATTAAAGGTTGAAATTCCTTTTACAAGCGTTTGTTTTAAAGACGCTAGCGGAACTTCAAATCCTAACAAGATTTATGAAACCATAAAAATGGCAAGAAAAAATCTCCCAAGCACCACGCACATAAGGCTTCATACGCACGAAACAGCAGGTGTTAGTGTGGCTTGTTATTTGGCTGCTTTAGAAGCTGGGGTCGATGGCATAGATTTAGCAGCTGCTCCTGTAAGTGGCGGGACTAGTCAGCCTGATATTTTAACGATGATGCACGCTGTTAAAGGCAAAAATTTCGATTTAGGTGGCTTAGAAGAGGAGAAAATTTTAAAATACGAAGAAGTGTTTATGGATTGCCTTAAGGATTATTTTATCCCGCCTGAAGCTACTATGGTAAATTCTTTGATACCTTTCTCGCCTATGCCAGGCGGTGCTCTTACGGCAAATACGCAAATGATGAGGGATAATAATATCTTAGATAAATTCCCACAAGTGATTAAAGCTATGCGAGAAGTCGTAGAAAAGGGCGGTTTTGGCACTTCTGTAACCCCTGTTTCGCAGTTTTATTTCCAACAAGCTTTTAATAATGTAATGTTTGGAGAGTGGAAAAAAATCGCCGATGGCTACGGCAGAATGGTCTTAGGATATTTTGGAAAAACTCCTGTAAAGCCTGATTCTAAGATAGTCGAACTTGCTTCAAAACAACTAAATTTAGAACCTACGAATGAACTTGCAATAGACCTTGCAGATAAGGACGCAAACAAGAGTATAGCTTATACAAAAGAACTTCTTGAAAAAGAGGGCATAGAACCAAGCGAGGAAAATATCTTTATCGCCGCGGCGTGCAAGGAAAAAGGCATAGCTTATCTTAAAGGTGAAACTAAGGTTAATGTAAGAAAAATCAATTCTATGCCAAAGCCTGTAAGTGCGGATAAAAACCGCTTTACTATCGCAGTTAATGGCAATAAATATCATGTTGAAGTGTATAGCGGTTTTGATAAAGATGTCAATATTAAAAGCGTTCAAAAGCTGGGTGATACAGGAGATACTCAAGTTAAAGCAGATTCTGAGTCTATTTTGGCTGGAATTTCAGGCAATGTGTTTAAAATTTACATAAACGCAGGAGATGAGGTTAAAGCCGGTCAGGTTGTGATGATCTTAGAAGCGATGAAAATGGAAATTGAAGTGAATGCTCCAAAAGATGGCATTATCGAGCAAATTTGTGTAAAAACCGGAGATAGCGTTAGCGAAAACGATGTCGTTGCAAGTTATAAAAAATAAAGGAAAGAAGATGAAAAATTTTGAAAATTTAGGCTTGGAAAATGTGAAGCAGGTTTTTCACAATCTAAGCTATGAGAAACTTTTCAAGCACGAAAACGCAAATAAAGAAGGTAAAGTAACGGCAAATGGAACTTTTAGCGTTGATACGGGAATTTTCACGGGCAGAAGCCCTAAGGATAAGTATTTTGTAAGGCAAGATCCTTCGCAAAAATACCTAGCTTGGGGCAATATCAACAAGCCTATGAGCAAAGAGCTTTTCGATAAGCTTTTAAAAAAGGCTAGAAAACAGCTAAGTGGCAAGGATATTTATGTGCAAGATGCTTATTGTGGGGCTTCTGCGAAAAGCAAAAAAGCGGTTCGTTTCGTTACTGAAGTTGCGTGGCAGGCACATTTTGTTAAAAATATGTTTATTCGTCCGAGCAAAGAGGAGCTTGAAAATTTTAAGCCCGATTTTGTGGTTTATAATGCTTGTAAATGCACGAATGAGGACTATAAAAAAGACGGGCTTAATTCTGAAGTTTTCGTGATTTTTAATATAGAGGATAATATCGCGGTTATAGGCGGGACTTGGTATGGCGGAGAGATGAAAAAGGGCATTTTTTCTATGATGAATTATTGGCTTCCGCTTGAGAATAAGCTTTCTATGCATTGTAGTGCAAATGTCGGTGAAAATGGCGATACAGCTTTATTTTTTGGACTTAGCGGAACGGGAAAAACCACACTTTCAACCGATCCTAAAAGAAAGCTTATAGGCGATGACGAACACGGATGGGACGAGGATGGGGTGTTTAATTTTGAGGGCGGTTGTTACGCAAAAACCATAAATTTAGACCCTAAAAACGAGCCTGAAATTTACGGGGCTATCAAACCAAACGCCCTTTTGGAAAATGTTGTTTTAAAAGAAAACGGCGTGGTTGATTATGCTGATGCGTCAAAGACTGAAAACACGAGGGTTTCTTATCCCATAGAACACATCTTAAACCACGAACCAAGCTTAAAAGCCGGACATCCTAAGAATATTATTTTCTTAAGTGCGGATGCCTTTGGAGTTTTGCCTCCGGTGAGTAAGCTTAGCAAAGAACAAGCTATGTATTATTTTTTAAGCGGTTATACGGCTAAGGTTGCAGGAACTGAAAGAGGCGTTACAGAGCCTCAAGCTACCTTTTCGGCGTGTTTTGGTGAGCCTTTTATGCCACTTCACCCTACCGTTTATGCAAGATTATTAGGCGAGAAAATTGACAAACACAAGGTTAATGTGTATTTGGTAAATACAGGCTGGAGTGGCGGAAGCTACGGCGTTGGTAAAAGAATGAGTATCAAGGCGACAAGGGCTTGTATTAATGCTATTTTAGACGGCAGTATTCAAAAATGCGAATTTGAAAATTTCGCCGTTTTTGATGTGGCTATTCCAAAGAGCTTAGACGGAGTTGAAAGCACACTTTTAAATCCCATAAACACTTGGCAAAACAAAGAAGAATACAAGCTTACAAGGGACAAACTCGCACAAATGTTTATCCAAAATTTCAAGCGTTACGAGGATGTCAAAGAAGGCGTTGAGTATAGCAAATTCGGTCCTAAATTTTAGGGGTTTTTATGAAAAATTCAATGTGGTCGGGTCGCTTTAGTGGAGCAAGTGATGAGCTTTTAAAGGAATTTAACGCAAGTTTGCATATAGATAAAGCCCTTTTTAAGCAGGATATAGAGGGTTCTATCGCTCACGCTACTATGCTTGAAAGTTGCAAGATTCTTCAAAAAAACGAGTTTGAAGCCATTGTTAAAGGACTTAGAGAGGTTGAAGAAGAGATAAATTCCGGTCGCTTCGTCTTTGATATAAAAGATGAAGACATTCATATGGCTGTAGAAAAGCGTTTGAGTGAGCTTATAGGGGCTGAAATTGGCGGGAAGCTTCACACGGCAAGAAGCAGGAACGACCAAGTTGCCACGGACTTTAAGCTTTTTATAAGAAAAAGCAACGAGGAGTTAAGAATCTTGCTTAAAGAGCTTATTAAAACCTTGCTTAACCACGCAAAAGAGCATAAAAGAACGCTTATGCCATCATTTACTCACCTTCAACACGCGCAAATCATAAGCTTTTCTTTTTACATTTTAGCTTACGCTTTTATGTTTTTAAGGGATATTAAGAGGCTTGAATCAAGCTTTGATTTGGCTGATTTTTCTCCGCTTGGAAGCTGTGCTTGTGCGGGTACAAGCTATAAGACAAATTCCTTAATGAGTGCTAAAATGCTAGGTTTTAAGGACGTTATGCCAAATGCTATGGACGCTGTGAGCGATAGGGATTTCGCCCTTGATTTACTCTATAATATCGCCGTGATTTTTACACACACTTCAAGGCTTTGCGAGGAGCTTATACTCTTTTGCAGTGCTGAATTTGCCTTTATAACGCTTAGCGATAGCTTTTCGACGGGAAGTTCTATAATGCCTCAAAAGAAAAATCC
This sequence comes from uncultured Campylobacter sp., assembly GCA_964637895.1. Taxonomy (GTDB): domain Bacteria; phylum Campylobacterota; class Campylobacteria; order Campylobacterales; family Campylobacteraceae; genus Campylobacter_D. The sequence continues at coordinate 7,548 of CAZWYE010000039.1, forward strand.
CGATGTTTGCGAACTTATACGCGGAAAAACAGGGCGCGTTTATGGGAATTTAATCGCCCTTTTAACCACGATGAAAGCCCTGCCTTTAGCGTATAATAAAGATATGCAAGAGGATAAAGATGGCGTTTTTGATAGCATTAAAACGGCTAAAGAAAGCCTTATAATCTTAAATGCAATGCTAAAAGAACTCAGCGTAAATAAAGAAAATATGCTAAAAGCTTGTAAAAAAGGGCATTTACTTGCTACAGATTTGGCTGATTTTTTGGTAAGGCAAAAAAACATTCCTTTTAGAAAGGCTCATTTTATCGTAGGTGAGCTTGTCGCAGAAGCCGAAAAAAGAGGCGTTGATATAAGTGAGCTTAAAGATTTAGCTAGTATTAATCCTATTTTTGATGAGAAAGCTTTGCAAATTTTAGATTTTGAAACTTCTTTAAATTCGAAGAAAAGCGATGGTTCTAGTGCGATTAAAAGCGTTGAAAAGCAGATTGAAATTTTAGAAAATTTTTTAAAAAAATAATATTTTAAAGCAAAATATTTCAAGCTACTTTAAAAAGCCTTAAAGTTTTTTGCTTTAAAAAGTCGGTTTAGTATGTCATTATCTTTATATTTTCAAGGTTTTAATTTTTTAGTAATTTTCATTGAAAAATAGCAAATTTTTACAAAATTTATTTTTTATATAGTGATTTTTATAGTAAATTCTTGTAAAAATTTTTAAACTTTACAATATCATTTTCTAGCTTCTTAAATTAAGAAAACTAAGCTATAATTACACTCTTTTAAATTTTTACGAAAGGACTTTTATGTATCTATTCACTTCAGAAGTCGTAAGCCCTGGTCATCCTGACAAGTGTGCTGATATAATCGCTGATACAATAGTGGATATACTCTTGAAAAATGACAAAAATTCAAGGGTGGCGAGTGAGGTTTTTGTCGCAGGAAATAAAGTTGTGATTGGAGGCGAGGTTAAATCCGCACACAAATTATCCAAAGCAGATTATGACAATTTAGTTAAAAATGTTTTGAAAAACATAGGTTATGATGGAGCGGGTTATTTTACCAAACAACAATGCTTACACCCCGACGAGGTCGAGGTTTTGGTGTTTTTAAACGAGCAAAGTCCGGATATTAATCAAGGTGTTGATCAGCAAAGCGGAGAAATCGGAGCAGGCGATCAAGGCATAATGTTTGGTTTTGCAAGCGATGAAACCTCGCATTTTATGCCAGCAGCCATTTCTTACGCAAGAATGCTGTGTGATAAGGTTTATGCTTATGCTAAAGCCCACCCAAACGAGCTTGGCGTGGATATTAAAACTCAAGTAACTATTGATTATGGCTCGAAAGATAATTTCGAAAACTGCAGACCGCAGAGCATTCACACCATAGTTATTTCGGCTCCTTGCGTTGAAAGTATGAAAATAGAAGAACTTAGAGCTCTCATAAGAAAACTTATTGATGAAACGAATTTACCCAAAGAGCTTTTCCACCTCGAAAATACGAGAATTCTCATCAATCCAACGGGAAAATATGTAAATCATAGCTCCTTGCACGATAGCGGTCTTACAGGTAGAAAGCTCATTGTCGATAGCTTTGGCGGATACGCTCCAATTGGAGGCGGTGCACAATCTAGCAAGGATTATACTAAGGTCGATAGAAGCGGACTTTATGCAGCAAGATGGCTTGCAAAAAATATAGTCGCTGCAAAACTTGCTAAAAAATGCATAGTACAGCTAAGTTACGCCATAGGCGTGGCAAAGCCTACTTCGGTGAGCGTTGATTGTATGGGGACAAACACTAAGGTAAGCGATGAAGTTTTGAGCGATTTTGTAATGCAAAATTACGCCTTAACTCCGAATTGGATTTGCAAGAAATTCGCTCTTGACAAGCCTAGTAAAGAGACTTTTTTGTATGCAGATGTGGCGGCTAGAGGTCAGGTAGGACAGGATGATTATCCTTGGGAAAAGCTTGATGCTTTAGAGGATTTTAAAAAATTGTTTAATTAAATGATTTTAAATTTTTATATTTTGAGCTTTTAAATGTTTAAGAGCTCTTCTAAAATATTTTATTTCACGCTGTAATACTATTTTTTAATTGAATTAAAAATATTTAAATGTAGAATATTTTAAGTTTTTTATTGAAAACGACTTTTTTAAAAAAGCTTCAATTTATCCAAACTTTTTTACTTAGGTATAATTCATTCAAATAAGCTAAGCTCTTTGTTTTCCTTACTTTTAAAAACCTCTAAAAAGTCCTCCTCATCGTCGTTTAAAACAAGGCAGTATCTAAAATCTTTAAAGCTTTTTAAATTTGCAATTTCGTTAAAAGAAAAATCACAAAAAAGCGAGTTTTTCCGTGCAGTTTTAAAGCCTTTTAAATTCTTACAGTGCTCATCAAAAAACTCAAAATCACACTCATCAAAGACTAAAATAAAAGCCCTAGAGCTTTCTCCAAATTTAACAATTTTAAAGTCCTTATCGACAAAATAAATTTTAAAAAAGTTTAAAATATTTAAATTAAAACGAATTTCAAGTCCTTTTTCTTCTAAAAAAGCCACGAATTTCGCAAAAATTCCTGCATAAATAAAAGGAAAATTAAGATTTTTAAAAAACAAATCTTTATAAAGAAAATTAGTCCAAAAAAGGCTTGAACGGCTTAAAAGCTTGAAATTAGCCTCTTTTAGGCTTTCAAAACTCGCACAAAATTTCAGCAAATAATGCTTATCGCAAGAGCAAAAAAACTCACCTTTTTTCGCCTTTGTCAAGCTTTTAAAGTCCAAAAATACATTCATGCTTAAATTTTTAAAATAAAAAGCTTTTGAAAAATGAAATTCGTTCTTATCCACGAGCAAAAAGCGAATACTAGCACTTTCGCACAAAAAACGCAAGAGCCTAAAAAGGGCGTTTTCCAAATTTTCAACCTTAAGATAAAACACCTCTTTATCGCTGATTTTAAGCTCTTTATCAAAAACCACAACAAAAGCACCTTTTTTAATGGCTTCATCGGCTTCTTCTTGCAAATTCGAAAAAAAAGCAAAGCTAGGCTTAACCTCGTTTAAATTCAGTGCAAAACCGCCCACACTTAAGGTGCTTCCCTCATTTTGCATAGAAGCGTTTAAAAGTTCGCTAAGATTGCTGATATTCATCTTAACCTATAAAAGAACCGCTTAAAACAGGCTCGTTTGGACCTAGTAAAACAAGCTTATCGCCACTTTTTACCGAAAGTATCATACCATCGCTTTCAAGCCCGAAAATTTTAGCCTTTTTAAGATTAGTAAGGACGCAAACTTGTTTGCCTATGAGCTCATCTGCTTTGTAGAATTTGGCTATGCCTGAGAGCACCTGCCTTAACTCGCCATTTTCAAGCTCAAGTTCGAATTTTAAAAGCTTTTCGCTACCCTCTACATTTTCGCATTTTTTTACGGTGGCAACTTGAAGCTTAAGCTTAGCAAAATCATCAATCTTTATCTTTGCTTCTTTTTTATCCTCTGTTAAGTTTTCTGTCTTATTTTGTGTTAAATTTTGCGAAGCTAGAAGCGGTTTTTCAACCTTAGCGAACAAAGCCTCCCACGCATTTGCCTTGAAATTTGCAAGTTTTTTTTCTAAAATAAGGCTTTGATAGCTTTTAAAATCTATGTTGAAATTTAAAGCTTGTGCTACTTTTTGCGTACTTTTTGGTAGAGCAGGACTTAGTAAAATGCTTACTTTAGCTAAGATATTCGCACAAAGTGCGACTAAGGCGTTTGCCTTTTTATCCTTACCTTGTTTGATCAAATTCCAAGGCTCGTATTTGCTTATGCTTAAATTTGCTATGCTTAAAGCCTTGAAAAGCTCCTCTAAATAGCGATTAGGCTGGATATTTTCTAAAAAATCAATGGCATTTTCAAGGTGTTTTTGGGCAAGTTCTAGCTCGTCTTTGAAAAATTCGCACACATTTTCGCTAAAAATCACGCCCCCTGAATACTTCGAACTCATACCCACAATACGACTTAGCAAATTTCCAAATTCATTGCTAAGCTCGGAATTTATGCGATTTATCAGCATAGTTTCGCTAAAATCTCCGTCATTTCCAAAAGGCACCTCGCGCAATAAAAAATACCTAAAAGTATCCAAACCATAAGTATCAGTAATCTCTTTTGGCTTTATGACATTACCTTTAGACTTGCTCATTTTTTCACCATCTTTAGTCCACCAGCCGTGAGCGGCTATGAATTTTGGTAAAGCAAGTTCTAAGCTCATTAAAAAGGCAGGAAAATACACGGCGTGAAAACGCAAAATATCCTTACCTACTAAATGCAAATGAGCAGGCCAAAATTTAGCGTTTTCTCCTTTTTTAAGAAAATCAAGCGAACTTACATAAATAAAAAGTGCATCAAGCCACACATAAATAATATGCTTTTCATCTTTTATCTCGCTTGGCAGTTTTATGCCCCAATCAAAGCTAGTCCTCGTGATAGAAAGGTCTTTTAAGCCACTTTGAACGAAATTAATAAGCTCGGTTTTTTTGTTTTTTGGTAAGATAGGGTCTGCTTCTTCGAACCATTTTAAAATAGCATTTTGGTATTTTGAAAGCCTGAAAAAATAGCTTTCCTCCTCTAAAAGCTCGGTTTTTTTACCACAATCCGGACAGCAATCTTCATTTACAAGCTGGGTTTTTGTAAAAAAACTTTCACAAGAAATACAGTAGTATCCATCGTATTTATCCTTGTAAATATCGCCTTTTTTCCACATTTTCAAAAAAGCGTCTTTAACGAATTCTATATGCCTTAAATCCGTCGTTCTTGCGTAAATGTCGTAACTTATCTCAAAAGAATCCCAAAGTTTTTTAAATTCAAGGCTGATTTTATCGGCGTATTCTTTAGATGTGAAATTCCTTGTTTTTGCGGCTTGTTCTATCTTTTGTCCGTGTTCGTCCGTGCCTGTTAAAAGCAAGGTTTTATGCCCTTGCAAACGATAAAATCTTGCCAAAGTATCCGCTATAATAGTCGTATAAGCGTGTCCTAAATGAGGCACATCATTGACATAATAAATCGGTGTAGTAAGATAACGCATATTTTTCCTTAAAATTCAAATGTTTTTAAATAAAGCGTTTTTAAGTCCGCTTAAAATTCAAATCCTCCCTCGCTCTTGCCCTTAGACATACTATTATAAACTGCATCGACATAGTCTTTTCGTATGAGACAGT
>CAZWYE010000040.1:0-12684 GCA_964637895.1 uncultured Campylobacter sp.
ATGCAAAGGTCTAATACCTTTTCTTTAGCGACTTTGACGGCTTTGTTTTTTGCTATGGGATTCATAACGGTTTTGAACGACATTTTAATCCCGCACTTGAAAGTTGCTTTTGATCTAAACTATTTTGAATCAGCCTTGATTCAATTTTGTTTTTTTGGTGCCTATTTTATCACGGGTGGATTTTTTGGAAAATTACTCTCTAAGATAGGTTATCCCGCGGGTGTTATGTCAGGATTTGTTCTTACTGCAGTGGGTTGTGTGCTTTTTTATCCTGCAGCTTCAACAGCATCGTATCCTATATTTTTAGGTGCTTTGTTTATTTTAGCAAGTGGAGTGGTTTTGTTACAAACTGCTGGAAATCCTTATGTAACTTTGCTTTCACCGGGAAAAGAAGCGAGTTCTTTAACCTTGGTTCAAGCCTTTAATTCTTTAGGTACAACCCTAGGACCTCTTTTTGGGGCGGCTTTTATTTTATCAGGCACAGCTCATTTTGCAAGCAAGGCTGAGGAAGCCCAATCTGTGCAAATCCCTTATTTATGCATTGCTGGGGTCTTGGTATTTTTCGCTCTTGTGGTTTATTTTTTAAGACTTCCTGACGTGAGAGAAAGAGCAGAGAAAATCAGTGAAGAAAATAAAGATGGCAAAACAAGTATGTTCGAGTACAAGCATCTCATTTTAGGAGCTATGGGTATATTTTTTTACGTGGGAGCTGAGGTTTCTATAGGTTCGTTTTTGATTTTGACTATGAAAGATGTTGCTGATATCAGCGAGGTTGTAGGAGCAAAATACATAGCATTTTACTGGGGCGGGGCTATGGTTGGTAGATTCATTGGAAGTGCAGTTATGAGATTTATAGCACCAAATAAATGTTTAGCATTTAATTGCTCTATGAGTATAATTTTAGCTTTAATTGCTATTGTATCCGGAGGCTATATTGCGATGTTAGCTTTACTTGCTATAGGATTTTTTAACTCCATTATGTTTCCAACTATATTTTCTTTGGCAACTAAAAACTTAGGAAAATTTACTTCTCAAGCTAGCGGACTTATTTGTATTGCTATTGTTGGAGGAGCTATTGTTCCACCTATACAAGGCTTACTTGCAGATTCTACAAGCCTTATTTTATCTTATATTGTTCCTATGCTTTGTTATTTTTATATCTTATTTTTTGCCCTAATTGGTTTTAAGGCAAAATAAAGAGCTTGAGTTTTCAAGCTCTTTGTAATTTTAGCAAGAATAGCAAGTTTTAAACTCATACGCCGTAGGTCTTGCCTCCACAGGCCAAACTTGAGTTTTAAATTTCAAGTGTTGATACTCATCGATAAACACATCGCTCATTACGGGTTTTAAGAAAGTATTATAGCGAATCAAAGCTTCTAAGCTACCTCTTAAGGTATGCGGAAGCTGTTCTATGCCCTTTTCTCTGATCTCATCTAAGGTTAGTTCGAACAAATTTTCATCCATAGGACCAACAGGAATGCTTTTGTTTTTAATGCCATCAAGTCCTGCCATTAAAAGACTTGTAAAGGCAAGATAAGGATTTGCCGTGCTATCTGGGAAGCGGATTTCGATTCTTGCACTGTTTTTACCAACTCCGTAAGGCACACGACAACTTGCACTTCTGTTTTGACAAGAATAAGTCAAAATACAAGGTGCTTCAAAGCCCGGAATGATTCTTTTGTAAGAATTCGAACTAGGATTGGTAAAGGCTGCGACGCTTCTTGCGTTTTTAAGCACTCCGCCTATGTAATTAATCGCCGTTTGACTTAAGCCTCCGTATCCGTCTTTATCGTAAAACAAATTCACTCCATCTTTCCACAAACTCATATGTACATGCATTCCGTTTCCATTGTCGCCATAAAGAGGTTTTGGCATAAAAGTAGCGGTTTTTCCGTTAAGATGAGCGACCATTTTTACAATATATTTATAAATTTGCACATTGTCCGCAGCTTCGACTAAGGTTCCAAAATTCACGCCGATTTCTGCTTGACCTTGTGCTACTTCGTGGTGATGGACAAAGGTTTTAAGTCCGACTTTTTCAAGTGTTTGAACGATTTCAGCACGAATATCTACTGAAGAATCCACGGGTTGAACGGGAAAATATCCGCCTTTCGTGCGCGGTCTGTGTCCTGTGTTATAGCTATCGCTAAAGTCTCTATCGTCGTTCCACTCACCCTCTTCGGTATCAACTTCATATTTAGAGCAGTTTGCACTATCTACTATTTTAACGCTATCAAAAATGAAAAATTCATTCTCCGGTCCAAAATACGCCGTGTCTGCTATGCCGCTATTTTTAAGATGCTCTAAAGCTTTTTTAGCTATGCTTCTAGGGCATTTTTCATACATTTGTCCTTTGTAAATATCGTAAATATCACAAAAAACCACTATGGTTTGATCAGCCGTAAAAGGGTCTAAAAACGCTCCTTTTATATCTGGCTTTAAAATCATATCGGACTTATCAATGGGCTGCCAACCCTCAATCGAACTTCCATCAAAAGGAATTCCGTTTTCAAAACTTTCCTTGCTTAAAGCGTGTAAACTGTAAGTCATATGATGCCAAGCACCTATAATGTCTGTGAAACGAAAATCCACAAAAAGCACTTCGTTTTCTTTGCAAAATTTGAAAAATTCATCGACGCTACCAACAAATTTAGCCATTTTTTCTCCTTAAAATAAAATTAATATTTGAAATTATAACATAAAATTTTTAATTCAGCTTTAATTAATATTTTTTTTATTATTTTTTTAAAATTTATTTTTTACCTTTAAAAAATCTAAGAAAAATTCTGAAAAACGAAATTTAAAGCTATTTTTGAGTTAAATTATACAAAATTAAAAAATTTATATTTTAGTTTTAGTTTTGTTTCATTATAATTGCGTGTAATTTTCAAATTATTTTTAAAAGGAAAGCTATGACCCAAGAAGAATTAGACGCTTTGGCTAGTAGTGTTGAACTTGGCGAGGATTTAAATTTAAAGGAAGAGGAAAATAATGAAACAGGAGTAAAGATACCCGAAGAGTATGATTTTAAACTAGATCAACAAAGTCTTTGGCCTCCACCTCCTCCAAATGAAGAGCATAAAGTTGTTCATCAGCTTGATGATGTAACGAAAGATAGTGAAAAAAAGGCTACAGAATTACTAGAAAAACTTGAAAATATTGCTCAGTGTCTTGGGAATTCAGAAAGTGGGCTCAAAGAACTCGGTGAAATTTTTAATAAAAATATAGAAATTTTCACAAAATTAAACGAAAAATTTCCTAACGTTAAAAGCTTTACAGAGCTTTTAGAGCTTAATCAAAGCACCACAGACAAGTTTAAAACCTTGCTTGAAAACCTACAAAGCGGACAAGATGAGGTTATGGTGGCAATGGACGCTATGCAGTATCAAGACATTCACCGCCAAAAAATAGAAAGGGTTATTAATGTTATGAGGGCACTTAGTCGCTATATGAGTTCTTTATTTGAGGGCAAGATTGACGATAGAAAACGCGTAAGTTCTGCTGTGTATATTGAGGGCGATTCTACAAACGATGTTGTAAGTAATGACGATATTGAAGCGTTGATTGCGAGTTTAGGGAACAAATGATTATACCCGAGCTCGTCTCTCCTGCAGGAAATTTCACTAAGCTTAAAATAGCCTTAGCATACGGAGCTGACGCTGTTTATGCGGGAGTGAATCATTTTTCTTTGCGTTCGAGAACGGCTAGGGAATTTAGCTACGAAAGCTTTGAAGAAGCTATAAAATACACGCATTTTAAGGGTAAAAAAATTTATGTAACGCTTAACGGCTTTGTTTTAAGCACCCAGCTTGAGGGCTTAAAAAGGCATATTTTAAGACTTAAAGAAATGAAACCTGACGCCTTTATCATCGCTTCTTTAGGGGTTTTAAAACTCGCAAAAGAACTAGCACCTGAGATTGCTTTGCATATTTCTACCCAAGCAAATGTTTTAAACTATCTTGACGCACAAGTTTATAAAGATATGGGTGCAAAACGCGTAGTTATTGCAAGAGAATTAGGGCTTAAGGATGCAAAAATTTTAAAGCAAAATTGTAATGTAGGGCTTGAAGCTTTCGTGCAAGGTTCTATGTGCTTTGCGTATTCGGGTCGCTGTTTGATTAGTAGCGTTCAAAGCGGACGAATGAGTAATCGCGGCTCTTGTGCAAATGATTGTCGTTTTGGCTACGAACTTTACGCAAAAAATGCAGAAAATGGCACTTTGTTCCGCTTAGAAGAGGATGCAGATGGGACGCATATTTTTAATTCTAAGGACTTGAATTTATGTTCTTTTGTGGAAAAGATTATGAAAGAAGATTGCATAGACGCCTTTAAAATCGAGGGTCGCACGAAGAGCGAGTATTATGTAGCTCTTACGACACGCACTTATAAAATGGCTATTTTAGACGCTTTAGAGGGTAAATTCGAGCTTGAAAAATACCAAAAAGAGCTTAAAACGCTTAAAAATCGCGGTTTTACAGAGGGTTATCTCATCGCGCGTCCTTTTGAAAAACACGATACTCAAAATTTTAACACAAGCATAGAACAAGGAACGCACCAAGTTGAGGGCTTCGCAGAGGATGGGGAATTTTTTAAATGCAAAGGCAAGGTCGTTTTAAACACGGCTTACGAGCTTTTAATGCCACTTGGAGAAAAGCCTCAAATTTGCGAAAACGAGCTTGGAAAAATTTATCAAAAAGAGGGGAAATATTTTGTGGAATTTAAAAAACTCCTCGCAAAAAACAATAAAGAGTTTAAAGAAATTCACAGTGGCAACGAAAATGAGATTAAAATGCCGGGCAAGGTGAGCGAATTTAGCTTTTTAAGAAAGGAAATATAATGAGTTTTGTTGCTATTTTAATGGGAAGTAAGAGCGATTACGAGCTTATGCAAGAAGCGGCTAAAATTTTGCAAAGTTTTAAGGTTAAATACGAGCTTATCATCACTTCAGCACACAGAAGTCCGCAAAGAACGAAAGATTATGTTGTAAATGCCGAGCAAAGAGGAGCCTCAGTTTTTATCGCAGCAGCAGGTATGGCAGCTCACTTAGCAGGCGCGGTTGCAGCTTACACGCTTAAGCCTGTTTTGGGCGTTCCTATGCCAGGAAGTGCTTTAGCAAGTATGGATTCTTTGTTTTCAACCGTGCAAATGCCAAGCGGAATTCCTGTTGGAACTTTAGCTATCGGCAAGGCAGGAGCTATAAATGCGGCGTATTTAGCGGTTCAAATTTTGGCTTTAAACGACGAAAATTTAGCCAAAGCCTTAAAAGAAGATCGCAAAAATAAAGAAGAAAAACTAATAGCTGATTCTAAAAGCGTTGAAGTTTTATTATAAAGGATAAAAAATGCAAACTTATTTAGAGCTTAACGAATTTTGTAAATTAGTGCATCTTAATGAAGATGTGGTTAAAGGTATGATGGCAAATGGGGCTTTAAATTTCAAAGAAGAAGAAGGTAAAATTTATATCGAGGCAAATCAAGGAACCTTCAGCGTCGTTCCAAGCACGAATTCTAAAACTTCAATAGTAAATTCAATGACTCTAGCAGGAGAAAGCTTTGTTGAAAAGACTATAGGCACGATTTTAAATTTACACGAAAAGGTTTTAGACGCTAAAGATGAGACCTTAGAAACCTTAAAAAACGAGAATAAATTTTTAAAAGACGCTCTTTATTCTATGCAAGAAATTTACGATGAGGACAGAAAAACCATAGAAACCTTAAATGCCGAGCTTAAACACGCAAGAGAAGAGGCGGAATTTCTTAAACGAAAATATAAATTAATGTGGAATAAAACTATTCAAATGTATGGCTCAAGCACTCCTGCAAGTGAAAATACTCAAGAGCTTGAACAAACTCAAAGCACACAAGCTCAAGTAGCAAAAAGCGAAGCTCAAACCTCACAAATACAAACTACACAGACTCAAATTCAAAACGAAGCTCAAACCGCACAAAAACAAGAGGAAAATCAATGACTTTTTCGCAAATGATACTAAATTTACAAACTTATTGGCAAAAGTGCGGTTGTGCTATTATGCAGCCTTACGATATGCCAGCAGGTGCAGGGACCTTTCATCCGGCAACTTTTTTAAAAAGCTTAGGAAAAAAACCTTGGGCGGTTGCTTATGTTGCTCCTAGTCGCAGACCAACTGATGGGCGTTATGGCGAGAATCCTAACCGCTTAGGAGCGTATTATCAGTTTCAAGTTTTAATCAAACCAAGCCCGGACAATATACAAGAACTTTACCTAAAAAGCCTTGAAAATTTGGGCTTTGATTTGAAAAGCCACGATATTCGTTTTGTCGAGGATAATTGGGAAAGCCCTTCTCTTGGTGCTTGGGGACTTGGTTGGGAGGTTTGGCTTGATGGGATGGAGGTTACGCAATTTACTTATTTCCAGCAGGTTGGAGGCTTGGCTGTGGATTTAGTCAGTGCAGAAATCACTTACGGGCTTGAGCGGATTGCAATGTATTTACAGGATAAAGATAGCGTTTATGACATAGTTTGGAGCGAATTTGAGGGCGATATTATCACTTATGCGGATGTGCATAAACAAAGCGAGTTTGAATTTAGCAAGTATAATTTTGAAATCAGTAGCGTAGAGACCTTAAATTTGCAGTTTGAAAACGCTTACAAGGAATGCAAAAGCATTTTAGAACAAGGTTTTAGCTTACCTGCTTATGATTATTGTATGCTTACTGCTCATACCTTTAACCTCCTTGATGCAAGAGGTGCTATTTCGGTAACTCAAAGGCAAGATTATATGCTAAAAATTCGTGAGCTTTCTAAAACTTGTGCACAGCTTTATAAAGAAAATCTTAATGAAACTGAATGAAATTTATAATTTTTTAAACACTTTAAGCCCCTTTGAAACGCAAGAAAGCTGGGATAATAGCGGCTTGTTGCTTGGAAATTTAAACGATGAAATTTCTAAGCTTTATTTAAGCCTTGATTTAGATGAAAACTTAATCGATGAAGCAGAGCCTAATTCTCTTTTTATCACGCATCATCCTTTGATCTTTAAGCCTTTGAAAAATTTAGCCGGAGAATGCTATCCTAAGGCTTTTATTAAGGAAATGATACGCAAAAACATAGCCTTAATCTCCTTGCATACAAATTATGATTTAAGTCATCTTAACGAGTATTTTGTGAGCGAAATTTTGGGCTTTAAGGAATTTAGCAAAGAGGGTTTTTTAATCTTTGTAAAAGTGGATACGAGTTTTAAAGAACTTTGCGATTTGGTTAAACAAAAATTAAATTTAAGCATACTTAAAACAAGTTTTTGCGGAAAAGAAAGGATTAGAAAAATCGCAGTTTGCACAGGAAGCGGAGGAGATTTTGTTCCGAATTTAAAAGCAGATTGCTTCTTAAGCGGGGATTTTAAGTATCATCAAGCCTTAGAAGCTTTAAGTAACAACTTAAGTTTGATAGAGCTTGGACATTTTGAAAGCGAGAGATATTTTACACATTCTATCCAAAAACACTTGCAAAATTTGCAATTAGAAGTTATAATAAAGGTTTCAAAAAATCCGTTTCAATACTTTTAAGGAATTTCAATGAATAAATATTTAGAGCAAATCGTTCTTTTGTCAAAAATCGACCGAGAAATCGATAGTTTTGAGCCAAAGATAGAAAATATCAGCAAGGCTTTAAGAGAGTGTGAGCATAAGATTACAAAGCTTGGTGTGAGCCTTGATGGCGTTGATGAGGAGATTAAAGACATAGAGAATCAAAAGGTGCAAAATAACGCACATATCGCTGAATTTGCGGCTAAAATCAAAGAGCTTTCCAAAAAAAGTGCCGCGGTAAAAACCGAAAAAGAAGCCAACGCCTTAAAGATTGAAGAGGATATTGCCAAAGAACAGCTTGATGCGGCAAATGATGAAATAACAAGGCTTGATAAGATTTTAGACAATAAAGAAAGCTATAAAAAAGAGCTTTTAGAGGAAAAAGAAAAAGAAGAAGCAAGACTTGTAGGCGTTAGAAGCGATACTGAAGCACAAATGCAGGATTTAGAAAAAGAAAGAATGAAAGTTTATGATAAAAAAACCAAGCTTGTCGCTCAAATCAATCAAAAAGTCCTAACCTTTTACGAAAAAATTCGCAAATGGGCGAAAAATACAGCCGTCGTTCCTGTGAAAAAACAGGCTTGCTATGGGTGTTTTATGAAAATTTACGATAAAACTTATATTTCTGTAATCAAGGGCGAGGAGATTGTAACTTGTCCGCATTGTGGCAGAATTCTTTATAAAGAACAAGAGTAAAGTTGGTCTTTATCTATTATCTTTTGGTGTGGATTGCTTATATAATCTTTGCTTTGCCTTTGTTTTTGCTTTCTTTTTTTAAGGAAAAATATAAATTTTCTTTAAAAGCAAGGTTTTTTTTGTATAAAAATTTGCATCAAAGTCTAGCAGATGTGCATTTTCACGCTTGTTCTTTGGGCGAGGTAAGAAGCATAAAAGATTTAGCTTTAAGTTTTAATTCGAGAATTAGCGTCATTACGCAAACAGGCTTTAATGAGGCTTTAAGCTTTTGCAAAAAGGTCAATTTTTTAGCCTTTGAAAATTTTATTCCTTTTTGCTTTAAGCCTTGTAAGGTGCTTGTGATTTTTGAGGCAGAGTATTGGCTTATGCTTGTTTTTATCGCTAAATTTAAAGGTGCGAAAGTGCTTTTGATTAACGCAAGAATTTCGGATAAATCTTACAAAGCTTATAAAAAATTCGCCTTTTTTTACCGCTTGATTTTTCACTACATAGACGAGGTTTTCGCACAAAGTTTAAAGGACAAAGAAAGACTTTTAGAACTTGGAGCAAAAAATGTTACAATTTTTCCCAATATCAAAGCCGCTTTAAAGCCCAAAATTAGCAAAAATTACAAAAAATTCGCACAAAAACTCATTATTTTTGCCAACACGCATTCTAAAGAAGAAGAGCTTTTGTTACGATTTTTCACGCTTAAAAAAGATGAAAAACTCATCATCGCTCCAAGACACCCGCAAAGATTTAAAGAAGTTGAAAATTTGCTTTTAAGTTTAAATTTAGATTTTAATAAATTCAGCGATTTTAAAGAAGGGGATTTAGAGCACAATTTCACAAAACAAATTTTGCTTTTAGACGCCTTAGGAGAGCTTGTAAATTTTTATGCAATCAGCGATGTAGTCGTGCTTGGTGGTTCTTTTTTAGAAGGCATTGGAGGACATAATCCTATAGAAGCTGCGAATTTTGAAAATGTTTTAATTTCAGGCGTTTTTATCCACAATCAAAAAAGCCTTTTTGAAGTGCTTGAAAATGTGAATTTCTGCGAGAATTTAGAGGAGCTTGACGCAAAAATTCACAACTTAAGCGAAAAAACGAGAATTTCAAAAAACACGAGCTTAAAGCCCATTATAAAGCTCATACAAGAGGCAATCGATGCAAGAAAAAGCCTATAAACTCCTTGCTTTGCAAGAAAAAATTTCAAACAGAGAAGCAAAAGAGCTTATAGATAATGCTTGTGTTTTTTTAAAAGGCAAGAAAATCACGCTTGCAAGGGCTTTGGTGAGTGAAAATTCTAAATTTGTAGTTAAAAAAATTCCAAATTCTAAAGTTATTTTTGAGGATTCAAAAATCATTGCTATTAATAAAGCTCCTTTTTTTGTAAGTGAAAATTTAGAAAAGCAATTTAAAGCCAAGCTTTTAAACCGCCTCGATAAAGAAACAAGCGGCTTAATTTTGCTTTGTAAAGACGAGGACTTCCGTCAAATTTGCATAAAAGAATTTAAAAATCAAAAGGTTTTTAAAAGCTATATCGCCATACTTGATGGCATAATAGCCCAGAATTTAGAGCTTAACGAGCCTATTTTAACGATAAAGGGCAAAAACGGAGCCTTTAGCAAAATTTCAAAAGAAGGACTTGAAGCAAAAAGCGTGATAGAGCCTTTAATGGTAGAGGGTAAGAAAACTTTAGCTAAAATCATTATCCAAACAGGACGAACGCATCAAATAAGAGTACATAGCACCTTTGCAAAACACGGAGTAATAGGCGATGAAAAATACGCAAAAATTCCCGCTCAAAGAATGTTTTTACACAGCTTTGAGCTTGGAATTTTGGATTATTTTTTTAGAGCTGATTTAAGCGATGATTTTAATGCTTTCGGATTTGATATAAAGAATTTAGATTTTAAAGCCATTTAAGCAAAAATTTGTTAAAATATTTGCTTTATTAAATTTAAGGAGTAAAAGTGTTTGAACTTGTTAGCGAATCATTTAAACAAGCTTTAAGTAAAATCCGCTTTGTTGATGATGAAAAAGCTCTCAAAAACGCTTTAGAAACCTTAAAAAAAGCCCTTTTAAAAGCCGATGTGCATCATAAAGTTACTAAAGAACTTTTGCTTTTAATAGAAAATGAGGTCAGGAAAAACGGAGTAGGGCAGAGGCAGTTTTTAAACGCTATTAAGCATAATTTAGAAGAAATTTTAAGCGTTAAAGGCAAGAATCAAGGCTTTGTTTTTAGCCCAAAACCGCCTACCATAGTCTTAATGACTGGCTTACAAGGAGGCGGAAAAACCACAAGCACTATAAAACTTGCAAGTTATCTTAAACTTCGCAATAAAAAAGTCCTTGTGGTTGCTTGTGATTTGCAAAGATTAGCAGCTGTAGAACAGCTTAAACAGCTTTGCGAGGCTAATGAAATAGAGCTTTTCTACTTAGAAAATGAAACGAACGTCTTAAAAGTCGCCGAACTTGCACTTAAGAGAGCTAAAGATTCGATGTTTGATGTCTTGCTTGTCGATACTGCTGGTCGTTTGGCTATCGATGAGTCTTTGATGAACGAGCTTAAAGAGCTTAAGAAAATTTTAAATCCGGACGAAATTTTTTATGTTGCCGATGCGATGAGTGGACAAGATGGAGTTAAAACTGCGGCGAGTTTTAACGAGAATTTAGGGCTTAGCGGAGTGATTTTATCGAAATTCGATGCGGATACTAAGGGCGGGGTTGCTTTGGGTATTGCAAGGCAGATTAATATTCCTTTAAGATTTATTGGTGTTGGTGAAAAGGTTGCAGACTTAGAACTTTTCATACCAGATAGAATAGTAAGCCGCATTATGGGCGAGGGAGATTTAGCTACTTTAGCCGAAAAAACGGCAGTTGTGATTGACGAAAAAGAGGCTAAAATTCTAAGCCAAAAGATCAAAAAAGGCAGCTTTAATTTTAACGATTTTCTCGCACAAATGGAGAGCGTTAAAAAGCTTGGCAGTGTGCAGTCTTTAATCTCTATGATACCCGGACTTAGCTCTATGGCAAATGCGGTTAAAGACCTTGATTTGGATAATTCTAAGGAAATTTTACATATTAAAGCTATGATTTTTTCGATGACACCTAAGGAAAGGGAGAATCCTGAGCTTTTAAACAACGCACGCAAACGCAGGATAGCAGAGGGTGCGGGACTTTCGCAAATAGAGGTCAATCGCTTTTTAAAGCAGTTTGAAAACGCTGCGAAACTTGCTAAGAGATTTTCAGGTAAAAAAGGTATGGAAAGTCTTACTCAAATGATGACTCAAGCAAGAAGGCAGTTTTAAATTTAAGCTTGATTAATGAGCAAAATTCCTTGCTTATTAATCAATTTTAATTTTTTTAAGGAGAAAAAGTGACAGTAGTTAGGCTTACAAGAATGGGAAGAAAAAAAAGACCTTTTTATCGTATCGTAGTAACCGATAGCAGAAAGCGTCGTGATGGAGGCTGGATAGAGAGCATAGGATATTACAATCCTATGGTAGAACCTGAAGTGCTTAAATTTGACAAAGAACGATTGGAGTATTGGAAAGGCGTTGGTGCGAGGCTAAGCGACAAGGTTAAGAGTATTACGAGTAAATAATGATAGAAAATTTTTTAAAAGAATACGCAAAACTCATCGTAGAATACCCCGAAAAAATCAAGATCGAAAGGGTGAATTTGGACGAGAATTTTGCCGAGCTTATCATCTTTGCAGACAAGGCTGATGCAGGAAAACTCATAGGTAAAAACGGAAAACTTATAAATGCGATTAAAACGGTCATTTCCTCATCTAAAGGCAAAGATTTCACTTCTTATCGTGTAACGGTTAAAGCCCTTGAATGAAAAAAGCTTGGTCTTGGTTGCAAAACTTGGAAAAACCATAGGATTAAAGGGCTTTGTAAGGCTTCATAATTTAAGTGATTTTCCGGAGCAGTTTAAAAAAGGTGCGAGTTTTTTTTGTAAAGAATTGCAAGGGAATTTAAGGATTAAAGCCTACAATTTTTCTAACAACACGGCTTTATTCGAGGGCTTTGAGTGCATTGAAGAGGCTAAAAAGCTTGTGAATTTAAGTCTTTATCAAAGCATAGAAGAGAGCCGAAAAACTTGCAAACTCAAAAAAGACGAGTTTTTTTATTTTGATATTTTAGAGTGCAAAGTGAGGGATTTTAAACGAAATTTAGGAAAAGTTGTAGATATTTTAGAGGTTTCAAATTCTCATTTACTTGAAATTTCTACCGACGAAGAGCTTGTAAAAAAGGGATTTGCTAAGAATTTTTATATCCCTTACCTCGATAAATTCGTTAAAAAAATAGACACAAATAAAAAACTCATCGAGTGCAAAGATGAGGCGTTTTTTATCTTGGAAAATTCGTGAAATTTAGCTTTGTTTCTTTATTTCCTAATCTGCTTGAGTTTTATTTTGAGGATTCCATACTTGC
>CAZWYE010000041.1:0-10530 GCA_964637895.1 uncultured Campylobacter sp.
TGCTTTATCTTGCTTTAATTCTTACTTTGTATTCGGGTTTTGAGTATATTTATGTTTATATTAGAGGTAAAAAATAATGAAATCTTTGTTGTTTTTGCTTGTTATTCTTGTTGTGGGTTTTAAATTTTATTCTTTTGAGTTTTTAGCGACTCTTTTGGTTATTTCTTTTTTGATTTTTTTCCACGAACTTGGGCATTTTTTAGCAGCAAGAAGTTTGGGCGTTAAGGTTGAAATTTTTAGCATAGGTTTTGGGAAAGCTTTGTTTGAAAGACATTTTAAGGGCACGAACTACCGCTTAAGTGCTTTGCCTTTAGGAGGTTATGTCAAGCTTAAAGGACAAAACGATTTTGATCCTAGCGAAGTAAATTTCGATAAAGACAGCTACTGCGTTTTAAGCCCTTTGAAAAAAATTTACATACTTTTTGCCGGACCTTTTTTTAATCTTTTTTTGGCTTTTTTGCTCTATATTTGCGTGGCGTATTTAGGCGTGAATAAACTTGCACCAAGGGTAGGAAGCGTCGCGCAAAACTCAGCAGCCTTAGAGGCTGGAATTTTAAAAGGGGATGAAATTTTAGCCTTAAACGGAGTGAGAATTCAAAGCTTTGATGAAATTTCAAAGCTTGTAAAAAACGAACCTTTAAATGTGCTTGTTAAAAGAGGCGAAGAGACTTTAAATTTCAATATTAATCCTAAAATTTCAAGCGCTTATAACGAATTTTTACAGCCCATTTTAAAGCCTGTTATAGGCATAGCATCAAGCGGGGAGAGCGTAACCTTGTATTTTAGGGGCTTAGATAGCTTAAAATACGCCTACGAAGAAAGCCTTAACGCTTCAACCCTTATAATAAAAGGGCTTTTTAAGCTTGTAAGTGCGGAGATAGAGGCTAAGAATTTGGGCGGAATTCTTACTATGGTTGATCTTACTTCAAAGGCAGCAAGCATTGGAATTTCCACGCTTTTGGTGCTTACAGCTTTGATTTCTGTAAATCTTGGAATTTTAAATCTTCTTCCCATTCCTATGCTAGATGGCGGTCATATAGTGTTTAATCTTTACGAGCTTATTTTTAAAAGAAAGGTTTCGCTTAAGGTCTTTGAGTATCTAAGTTATGGCGGTATGGCTTTGCTTCTTGCTTTGATGGTTTTTGCAACTTATAATGATATTTTGAGGTTTTTTGCAAAACAATAGTAAATTAATGATTTTTTTAGATTATATTAATCTAGTATGAGTAAGATTCGCATCATAAACACTATCTTTACAAGGCCAAAAAATTCACAAGAAAAAGTAGACGACAAAAATCGTAAGTGCAATTGAGTCGCTTTTACAAAGAAATGATATATAGTATAAAAAATAAAATTTGCACTACTTTGTCTTTTTGAAAAAAAAACATTTTAATACACTTTGAAAAGTTTAAGAAAACAAAAAACGAAACTTAATTTTAATTCTTTTAGCACAAACGAAAAACAAAGTATTCTTAACTTTTTTGAGTATCACGAATACAAAGTTAAAAATAAAGACTTAAACCTTAGCACAAAAAAGATTTATTGTTAAAAAAATATAAACATTTTAAGTTAAGAGGCTTTAATATTAGCGAGATTATGAAAACTAGTATTTTTAATAATTAGCAAGGTTTATTTGAACCTAGAAATTATAAAAAATCAAAACAAAAAGATTTTAATAACCACTTAGTCAAATAGAATTAAGCATACAAATTACAAGTGAATACATAAAGCTTAAATCTGATTTTGAAATGTTTAATAAGGGTTGCCGTAAATGTTTAAAAATACAAGGTAAAGCCGTAATATTTGATGAAAAAATCTAGAGGCTTAAGAATGTATTATAAACACAAGAATATAGATCTAAAATAAGTATTAATTCTTTTTTTACTTAGATGACTTATTGTAAGGTTTAGAAGTACTCGCTCGTTTTTACAATCAAAGCCACAATAATATCTTAAGAATGTGCTTTAAGGTTTTACTATGGGGAGAGTTTAGACAATGCAAAGAAAAAAGTCTTTAAAAAAAGAAAAATTATATTTTTTTGCATTTTTATCTTAATTTTAGAATTTTTAAAAATTGACTTTTAAAGAATTGTTTTTATAAAAACTGATTTTTAAATTTTGAGTAAAATTAAATTATCCTGCTTGACAAAAGCTTTTTTTTAAGATATAATATCAGCTTTAATTTTAGCGGTGCTGGTTTAGCTCAGTTGGTAGAGCAACTGCCTTGTAAGCAGTAGGTCGGGGGTTCAAGTCCCTTAACCAGCTCCATAATTTAGCAGTGTTTGACCAGATAAAAGTAATTTTAGGTGAGTTACTCAAGTGGCCAACGAGGGCAGACTGTAAATCTGCTGGCTTTCGCCTTCCGTGGTTCGAATCCACGACTCACCACCATTGCGGGAATAGCTCAGTTGGCTAGAGCATCAGCCTTCCAAGCTGAGGGTCGCGGGTTCGAGTCCCGTTTCCCGCTCCAGATTTTGGAACTGGGAGCTGTATTCTTACAAGTCTCTCTTAGTTGTCTGTGTTTGTTTTATAATTTTTCTGAGCGCTCGTATGGCTCAGAGGTAGAGCACTCCCTTGGTAAGGGAGAGGTCGCGGGTTCAATTCCCGCTATGAGCTCCATAAATTTGAAAAAATTATTTTTATAGATATAGACTTGCTTTGCTTAAATTTAAATTTTTATACGGAGGATTAAAATGGCTAAAGAAAAATTTTCTCGTAACAAGCCACATGTAAATATCGGTACTATCGGTCACGTTGACCACGGTAAGACTACTTTGACAGCTGCGATTTCTGCTGTTTTATCAAGAAAAGGTTTGGCAGAGCTTAAAGATTATGATAATATCGATAATGCTCCAGAAGAAAAAGAACGCGGTATTACAATCGCTACTTCTCACATAGAGTATGAAACAGACAAACGCCACTACGCACATGTGGATTGTCCGGGACACGCCGACTATGTTAAAAATATGATTACAGGTGCGGCTCAAATGGACGGAGCGATTTTGGTTGTTTCTGCTGCAGAT
This sequence comes from uncultured Campylobacter sp., assembly GCA_964637895.1. Taxonomy (GTDB): domain Bacteria; phylum Campylobacterota; class Campylobacteria; order Campylobacterales; family Campylobacteraceae; genus Campylobacter_D. The sequence continues at coordinate 3,023 of CAZWYE010000041.1, forward strand.
GGTCCTATGCCTCAAACAAGAGAACATATTCTTCTTTCGCGTCAAGTTGGTGTTCCTTATATCGTTGTTTTTATGAATAAAGCCGATATGGTCGATGATGCAGAGCTTTTGGAGCTTGTTGAAATGGAGATTAGAGAATTGCTAAGCTCTTATGATTTTCCGGGCGATGATACTCCTATTATCGCAGGTTCTGCTCTTAAAGCACTTGAAGAGGCTAAAGCCGGACAAGATGGAGAATGGTCTAAAAAAGTTATGGATCTTATGGATGCTGTGGATAGCTATATTCCAACTCCGGTAAGGGATACTGAAAAAGATTTCTTAATGCCTATTGAGGATGTTTTTTCGATTTCAGGTCGTGGAACCGTTGTTACAGGTAGAATTGAAAAAGGCGTGGTCAAAGTAGGCGATACTATTGAAATTATAGGTATTAGAGACACTCAAAGTACTACAGTTACAGGCGTTGAAATGTTTAGAAAGGAAATGGACCAAGGAGAGGCTGGAGATAATGTCGGTGTTTTACTTCGTGGAACTAAAAAAGAAGAAGTTATTCGCGGTATGGTTCTTGCTAAACCAAAGTCTATCACACCTCACACAGACTTTGAAGCAGAGGTTTATATTCTTAACAAAGACGAGGGTGGACGCCACACTCCATTCTTTAACAATTACAGACCACAATTTTATGTGAGAACGACCGATGTTACAGGTTCTATTAAGCTTACTGAAGGCACAGAAATGGTTATGCCTGGCGAAAATGTAAGAATCACTGTAAGCCTCATAGCTCCAGTAGCTCTTGAAGAAGGAACGCGTTTTGCGATTCGTGAGGGTGGTAAAACAGTTGGTTCTGGTGTTGTTTCTAAGATTATCAAATAAATTTTAAAGCCAAGTTTAAACTTGGCTTATTTTTTTAAGGATTAATCAATGAGAGTTAAAATCGGTTTAAAATGCGAAGAATGTGGCGATATTAATTATAGCACCTATAAAAATAGCAAAAACACAAGCGAAAAATTGGAATTAAAAAAATATTGCCCAAGACTTAAAAAACATACACTTCATAAAGAAGTTAAACTAAAGAGCTGAATTTAGCCTTAGGGCAATAGCTCCAACGGTAGAGCGCCGGATTCCAAATCCGATGGTTGGGGGTTCGAATCCCTCTTGCCCTGCCACGATTTGAGGTTGAAAAATGGAAAAATTAATAACTTATTTTAAATTATCAAAAGTAGAATTAGGAAAAGTAATTTTTCCTTTAAAAGAACAAGTAAGAAACGCTTATCTTGCTGTTTTTATAGTCGTTACTATAATTTCTTTGTTTTTAGCGTTGGTGGATTGGTTTATGTCTTCCATCGTTTCTTTGCTTGTATGAGGTAAAATCAATGGGCAATCATAAATGGTATGCAATTCAAACTTACGCCGGAAGTGAAATGGCGGTTAAAAGAGCCATAGAAGCCTTAGTTAAGGACAACGGAATCGAAGAAAAACTCAAGGAAGTCCTCGTTCCAACCGAAGATGTTATAGAATTTAAAAACGGCAAGGAAAAAATCAGTGAAAGAAGCTTGTATTCGGGTTATGTCTTTGCAAATCTTGATTTAAGTACCGAACTTTGGCATCGTATTCAGTCTCTTGCAAAGGTAGGTCGTTTTATTGGAGAATCCAAAAAGCCTACGCCTTTGAACGAAAAGGATATAAAGTTGATTTTGGAGAAAGCTTACAACAAATCCGCACCTAAACCTAAGATTTCTTTCGAAGCAGGAGAGAATGTAAGAATAGTCGAGGGACCTTTTGCGAATTTTACGGGTATGGTAGAGGAATACGATATGGTTCGTGGCTTGTTAAAGCTTAATGTTTCTATTTTCGGACGTTCAACGCCGGTAGAAATCTTGTATTCTCAAGTTGAGAAGATTATTTAGAATTTAAGGAGTTTTGTTATGGCTAAAAAAGTCGTAGGAGAAATTAAATTACAAATTGCAGCCACAAAGGCGAATCCTTCGCCTCCTGTGGGTCCGGCTTTAGGACAACAAGGCGTGAATATTATGGAATTTTGTAAGGCTTTTAACGAAAGAACGAAAGATATGGCAGGTTTTAATATTCCTGTTGTTATCACCGTTTATGCGGATAAAAGTTTTACTTTCATTACAAAGCAACCTCCTGCTACGGATTTGATTAAAAAAGCAGCGGGTATTAGCAAAGGTGCAGATAACCCTCTTAAAAACAAGGTGGGTAAGCTTACTAAAAAGCAAGTTTTAGAAATCGTAGAGAAAAAACTTGCAGATTTAAACACCAAAGACAAAGAGCAAGCTGTTAAGATTATCGCGGGTTCGGCTCGTTCTATGGGCGTTGAAATCGTAGATTAAATTCCCTTTACCACTTAGGTGAAAGTGGTAGCACTTTAAAAATGCGGAGAAAAAAATGGCTAAATTAACAAAAAGATTGAAAGAATTATCTCAAAAGATAGATTCGAATAAAAATTACGCTTTAAACGAAGCGATTGTACTTGTAAAAACTCTAGCTTCGGCTAAATTTGACGAAACGGTAGAACTTGCTTTAAAGCTTAATGTCGATCCAAGACACGCAGACCAAATGGTTCGTGGTTCTGTGGTTTTACCCGCAGGAACAGGAAAAAAAGTAAGGGTTGCGGTTATTGCAAAAGATGCTAAGGCTGATGAGGCTAAAAATGCAGGAGCGGACATAGTTGGGAGCGATGATTTGGTTGAAGAAATTCAAAAAGGCAATATAAATTTCGATGTTCTTATCGCAACGCCGAATTTAATGGGACTTGTAGGAAAAGTAGGTCGTATTCTTGGACCAAAAGGCTTGATGCCAAATCCAAAAACCGGCACCGTAACTATGGAAGTAGCACAAGCAGTAAATAACGCTAAAAGCGGACAGGTGAATTTCCGCGTCGATAAACAAGGCAATATCCACGCAGGACTTGGAAAAGTGAGCTTTTCTAAAGAAGACCTTTGGGAGAATCTCTCAACTTTTATAAAAGCTATTAACAAGCACAAACCAGCCGCCGCAAAGGGCAGATATATCAAAAACGCAGCCCTTTCTTTGACGATGAGTCCATCTTTAAAGCTTGAAACTCAAGAGCTTTTGGATATGAAATAAGAGCTACTTTTGTAGCTCTTAAATAAACATTTGAGAGAATTTCTTTTTTTGAAATGTTTATTTTAGATTGAAGATAGTCGAGGTGTAAGCTTAATCGGACTTTTCCGCTCTACTTGAAATCTCAATCGGAAAGGAGAAAGTATGACCAAAAGTGAGAAAATTCAAATCGTTGCGAAACTTGAAGAAGGTTTTAAAGCGAGTGAAGCCATTGTGGTTTGCAATTACAAAGGACTTAGCACGAAAAAGCTCGAAGAGTTAAGGGATAACGCAAGAGAAAACGGCGTTAAGGTTCAAGTAATTAAAAACACTTTGGCACGAATCGCACTTGAAAATTCCGATAAAAAAGGTCTTGAGCTTAAAGATACAAATATTTATCTTTGGGGCGAGGATCATCTTAGCGTTTCAAAAGTCGCTGCTAAATTTGAAGAAAATAACGAATTTTTTCAAATCAAAAGTGCCTTTATAGAAAACGAAGTTGCAGATGCGGCTAAGGTTAAAACCCTTGCTAAAATGCCTTCGCGTAATGAGTTGCTTGCTATGCTTTTGCAAGTTTGGAATGCGCCTATTACGAATTTCGTCATAGGTTTAAACGCACTTAAAAATAAAAAAGAATCAGAATAAAGGATAAAAAATGGCAATCACTAAAGAAGAAGTATTAGAATTTATTTCAAATTTAAGCGTTCTTGAGCTTTCAGAACTTGTGAAAGAATTCGAGGAAAAATTTGGAGTTTCTGCAGCTCCTGTTGTTGTAGCAGGTGGTGGCGGAGCGACTGGAGTAGCAGTGGCTGAAGAAAAAACCGAATTTGATTTGGTTTTACTAGAAAGCGGTGCTAAGAAAATCGAAGTTATCAAAATCATTCGCTCTCTTACTGGACTTGGACTTAAGGAAGCAAAAGACGCAGCAGAGCAAACTCCTTCTACTTTAAAAGAAGGTATGGCTAAGGCTGATGCCGAAGAAGCGAAGAAACAGCTTGAAGGAGCAGGTGCTAAGGTTGAGCTTAAATAAGTTTTTCTAGCGTTTAAGAAGACTTGGAATTTCAAGTCTTCTTTTGCCTGAATTTAGATCTTCTTTTTTAAATTTACAATTTTACCACGAGGTATATACATATGTTAGATAATAAATTAGGAAATCGTTTAAGAGTAGATTTCTCAAATGTTTCAAAACAACTAGAAATTCCCAATCTTCTTCAATTACAAAAGGCGAGTTTTGATTATTTTTTGAATTTCAATAATAGCGGCGAGAGCGGTATAGAAAAGGTATTTAAGTCCATTTTTCCTATACACGACCCGCAAAATCGTTTGAGTTTAGAATATGTAAGCAGTGAGATTGGCAAACCAAAATACACAGTAAGAGAATGTATGGAGAGAGGTTTGACTTATTCTGTAAATTTAAAAATGAAAATTAGGCTCACCTTGCACGAAAGAGACGATAAAACCGGTGAAAAAGTCGGCATAAAAGACATTAAAGAACAAGATATTTTTATAAGAGAAATTCCTTTAATGACGGATAGAACTTCTTTCATTATAAACGGGGTTGAAAGGGTTGTGGTTAATCAGCTTCATAGAAGCCCGGGCGTGATTTTTAAAGACGAGGACAGCTCGACCGTAGCAAACAAGCGCGTTTATACCGCGCAAATTATACCAGATAGAGGCTCTTGGCTGTATTTTGAATACGATACCAAGGATGTGCTTTATGTAAGGATCAACAAAAGAAGAAAAATTCCCGTAACTATGCTTTTTAGGGCTTTAGGATACAAAAAGCAAGATATTATCAAGCTTTTTTATCCTATACAAACCATAGTCGTAAAAAAGGATAAATTCTTAACCGAGTTTAATCCTAGCGATTTTGTAGATAGGATAGAATACGATGTCAAGGACGAAAAAGGCAAAGTCGTTCATCAAGCCGGTAAAAAGCTAACTAAGAAAAAAGCAGAACAGCTCATAAAAGACGGCTTAAAATGGATAGAATATCCGCTTGAAATTCTCTTAAACCGCTATTTAGCAAGTCCTATTTATGATAAAGAAAGCGGAGAGCTTTTGTTTGATTCTTTTACCTTAATCGATGAAGCAAAACTTGCGAAGATTAGAGAGCAAAAAAGCTTTGAAATAGCAAACGATCTAGCAAACGGCGTGGATACGGCGATTATAAATTCTTTCGCTCAAGATAACGAAACCTTAAAGCTTCTTAAGCAAAGCGAAAATATAGAAGACGAAAACGATTTAGCTGCCATTAGAATTTATAAAGTAATGCGTCCGGGTGAGCCTGTGGTAAAAGACGCTGCAAAGGTTTTTGTGAATGATTTATTTTTCAACCCTGAAAGATACGATTTAACCAAAGTCGGTCGTATGAAAATGAATCACAAACTAGGCTTAGATGTGCCTGAATACCTCACTGTTTTAACAAATGAAGACATTATAAAAACGGCAAAATACCTAATAAAAGTCAAAAACGGCAAAGGTTATAAGGATGATAGAGACCATTTAGGAAACCGCCGTGTTAGAGCCATAGGCGAACTTTTAGCAAACGAGCTTCATTTAGGGCTTGTGAAAATGCAAAAGGCTATTAGGGATAAATTCTCTTCTTTAAACACCGAGCTTGACAAGGTTATGCCTTATGATTTAATCAATCCAAAAATGGTTACAACGACTATTATTGAATTTTTCACAGGCGGACAGCTTTCTCAATTTATGGACCAAACCAACCCTCTAAGCGAGGTTACTCACAAAAGACGCTTGTCCGCGCTTGGTGAGGGAGGCTTGGTCAAGGAAAGAGCGGGATTTGAAGTGCGCGATGTCCATGCTACGCATTATGGGCGCATTTGTCCGGTTGAAACTCCAGAAGGGCAAAATATAGGACTTATCAACACGCTTTCAACTTACGCAAAGGTTAATGATCTAGGCTTTGTTGAAGCACCTTATAGAAAAGTCATAAACGGCAAGGTTAGCGATGAAGTCGTTTATCTCACAGCTACACAAGAAGAAGGGCTTTTCATAGTTCCAGCCTCAACTAAGCTCGACGCTAAAGGCAATATAGTAGAGGAATTCGTAGAAGCCAGACAAGATGGCGAAACTATGCTTGTTAAAAGAGAAGAAGTTCAGCTTATCGATCTTTGCTCAGGTATGATAGTAGGTGTTGCGGCATCTTTGATTCCTTTCTTAGAACACGACGATGCCAACAGGGCTTTAATGGGTTCGAATATGCAACGCCAAGCCGTGCCTTTGCTAATTTCTGATGCTCCGATAGTTGGAACTGGAATGGAAAAAATTATAGCAAGAGATGCTTGGGAAGCTATTAAAGCCAAAAGAGGCGGAGTAGTTGAAAAGGTTGATAATAAAAATATTTTCATCTTAGGCGAGGACGAAAAGGGTCCTTTCATAGATCACTACGCTATAGAAAAGAATTTAAGGACTAATCAAAACACAAATTATGTTCAATACCCTGTGGTTAAAAAGGGCGATTTTGTGCAGACTGGACAGATTATAGTCGATGGTCCGAGTATGGATAGAGGAGAACTAGCCATAGGTAAAAACGCCCTCATAGCCTTTATGCCTTGGAATGGTTATAATTACGAGGACGCTATAGTTGTGAGTGAAAGAATTATTCGCGAGGATGTTTTCACAAGCGTTCATATTTATGAGAAAGAAATTGAAGCTAGAGAGCTAAAGGACGGGGTGGAGGAAATCACTAAAGACATTCCAAATATTAAAGAAGAAGATGTAGCTCATCTTGATGAAAGCGGTATCGCAAAAATAGGCACTCACATTAAGCCGGGTATGATTTTAGTCGGTAAGGTTTCTCCAAAGGGCGAGGTTAAACCCACTCCTGAAGAAAGGCTTTTAAGAGCTATTTTTGGTGAAAAAGCCGGACATGTGGTAAATAAATCCCTATACGCCACAGCTTCTTTAGAGGGTGTTGTTGTTGATGTGAAAATTTTCACTAAAAAAGGCTACGAAAAAGACGAAAGGGCGAAAGAAGCTTATAATAAAGAAAAAATGTCCCTAGAAAAAGAACACCACGACAGGCTTTTGATGATGGATAGAGAGGAAATGCTAAGGGTTTATACTCTTCTTGCAAAATATCCTTTAAATTCTGCTCAAAAAATCAACGATAAAGACTATAAAAAAGGACAAAAAGTCACGGCAAAAGACCTTGAAAAGATTAACCGTTTTACGCTTACAACTTTCATAAAAGCTTATTCTAAAGAAGTGCAAAAACAATACGAGGACTTAAAAAACCATTTCCAAAACGAAAAGAAAAAGCTAAAAACCGAACACGATGAAAAGCTTGAAATTTTAGAAAAAGACGACATTTTGCCAAGCGGAGTTGTAAAGCTTGTTAAGGTCTATGTCGCAACAAAAAGAAAGCTCAAAGTCGGCGATAAAATGGCAGGACGACACGGAAA
>CAZWYE010000041.1:10630-12136 GCA_964637895.1 uncultured Campylobacter sp.
CTTGCAAAAGAAAAAGAATTTATTAAAAAGCTAGATGATGAGAGGCTTTTAAACTATGCAAGAGATTGGAGCAAGGGCGTTAAATTTGCTACCCCTGTTTTTGAAGGTGTGAATATCGAGGAATTTAGCAAACTTTTCGAAATGGCTAAGGTTGATATGGACGGGAAGACCGAGCTTTACGACGGACGCACGGGAGAGAGGATAGCTGAGAGGGTTCATATAGGTTGTATGTATATGTTAAAGCTTCACCACTTAGTCGATGAAAAGGTTCATGCAAGAAGTACAGGACCTTATAGTCTTGTGACTCAGCAACCTGTGGGCGGAAAGGCTTTATTTGGCGGACAAAGATTTGGAGAAATGGAGGTTTGGGCTCTAGAAGCTTACGGGGCGGCTCACACTTTAAGAGAAATGCTAACCATAAAATCAGACGATGTTGAGGGGCGATTTAGTGCTTATAAGGCACTCACTAAGGGAGAAAATGTCCCAGCTACAGGGATACCGGAAACCTTTTTTGTTTTAACCAACGAGCTTAAGTCTCTTGCTTTAGATGTTGAGATTTTCGATAAGGACGAGGATAATGAGTAAGTTTAAAATCATAGAAATCAAAGAAGAAACAAGACCTAGAGATTTTGAGGCTTTTCAGCTAAGACTTGCAAGCCCTGAAAAAATCAAATCTTGGTCTTATGGAGAGGTTAAAAAGCCTGAAACCATTAATTATAGAACCCTAAAACCCGAAAGAGACGGACTGTTTTGTGCGAAAATTTTTGGTCCTATTCGGGACTATGAATGCCTTTGCGGAAAGTATAAAAAAATGCGTTTTAAAGGGGTTAAATGCGAAAAATGCGGCGTCGAGGTTGCAAATTCTAAAGTGCGCCGCTCCAGAATGGGACACATTGAGCTAGTAACTCCTGTGGCACATATTTGGTATGTGAACTCCCTACCAAGTCGTATAGGAACCTTGCTTGGTGTGAAGATGAAGGATTTAGAAAGGGTGCTTTATTATGAGGCTTATATAGTTGAAAATTCAGGCGATGCCTACTATGACAACGAAAACACTAAAAAAGTTGAGCATTGCGATGTCTTAAACGAAGAGCAGTATCAAAGCCTTATACAAAGATACGAAAACAGCGGTTTTAAAGCTAGAATGGGTGGCGAGGTCGTGCGTGATTTGCTTGCAAATTTAGACCTTGTCGCCCTTTTAAATCAGCTTAAAAGCGAAATGCAAGCAACAAATTCTGAAGCAAAGAAAAAGACCATTATCAAAAGACTTAGGGTAGTTGAGAATTTCTTAAATAGCAATCTAAACCCAGACATAAGCAGCGAGGACGCCGTGCCAAACCGCCCTGAATGGATGATGATAACCAATCTTCCTGTTTTGCCGCCAGATTTACGCCCCTTAGTTGCCCTAGACGGCGGGAAATTTGCCGTTTCTGATGTGAATGATCTTTACCGCAGAGTGATTAATCGCAACACAAGACTTAAAAAGCTTATGGAACTTGACGCACC
>CAZWYE010000042.1:0-12049 GCA_964637895.1 uncultured Campylobacter sp.
GTGTAAAAAATCGAGGATTTATTCATTGAGTAAGCTTGTATCCTATGCCTCTTATGGAGTGAATGTATTTTGGAGTTTTAGGATCATCGCCCATTTTTTGACGCACACGCGAGATAATGACATCTATGCTTTTATTGCTTGAATCTTCGCTAATTGAAGAGCAATTATACACAAGCTCTTCCCTGCTTACCACTCCGCCTTCTTTTTTGATAAGGTAGCTTAAAATGTCAAATTCCGCGTTCGTCAGCGTAAGTTCCTCGCCTTTCATTGTAATAATGTGCCTGTATTGATCATATACAAGGTCTTTTATGCTTTTTGCAAGGACATTTTTGGTATTTGTAATGCGTCTTAAATGGCTTTTTATCCTTGCTTGAAGTTCTTTAGGATTGTAAGGTTTTGGCAGATAATCATCCGCTCCAAGCTCTAAAGCATTGACCTTATCGCTAATATCGTGGCGCGCGCTTGAAATGATAATAGGCGTATCATATTTTTTGCGAATTTCCTCGCAAACTTCAAGCCCGTCTAAACCGGGCAAAGAAAGATCTAAGATTATGAGCTGATATTCTTTTAAAGCAAGTTTTGAAAGCCCTATGTAGGGCTCGTGAGCGATATCAACTTCCATATCAAACTGCTCTAAATACTCTTTAGTAATTTCTGCAAGTTCTAAATCGTCCTCTATCATCAAAATGCTTGTCATTTGCTTCCTTTACATAAATTCTAGGCTCATCATTTTAATACAAGTAAGGTAACAAAACCGCCACGATAAATCCAAATTTTCACAAAATCTTTCTTGCTGACTTTTTTAAGCTCTGCTTCAAGCTCTTCTAAATTTCTTACCTCGTTTTGCTCTACGCTTATGATTATATCGCCTTTTTTAAAGCCTGATTGAAAAGCCTTGCTGTTTTCTTTAACTTCCTCAATGAAAACGCCGTTTGTATCGCTTGAAAGTCCTAGCTTGTTTTTTAAATTCGCATCCAAAGTCCTAAGGCTCAAGCCCTCGATAATGCCCTCTTTTGCGTCTTTAAATTCTTTATCGTTTTTCAAGGTAAAGCTTACTTGTTTGATAGCGCCGTCTCTTTCGTAACTTAGCACGATTTTTTGGCTAGGTTCAAGTGAGCCTATGTAGTTTTTAAGATCGTTTGGAGTTTTGATGATTTTATCATTTACTTTTATGACTAAATCGCCTCTTTTAAGCCCGGCTTCATCAGCAGATGAACCTTTTTGAACTTCGGTGATTAAAGCACCTTCGGTGTTTTTATACGCTTTTTTGGTATCACCTGCTAAAGCCACTATGGTAACACCTAAAAAGCCTCTTTCAATCTTGCCTTTTTCTATGAGTTTTTTCGCAATGTCTTTGACCATATTTGAAGGGATTGCGAAGCCTATGCCGTTATTTCCGCCTCCCCTTGAAAGTATGGCTGAATTTATTCCTACTAAAGCCCCGCGCGTATCAACCAAAGCACCGCCTGAATTTCCCGGATTTATAGAAGCATCGGTTTGAATGAAATTTTCGTATTGATTAAGCCCTATGTTGTCTTTATTAAGAGCGGAAATTATGCCACTTGTTACGCTAAAACCTACTCCAAAAGGATTCCCTAAAGCAAACACCACATCGCCTTCCATAAGTGCGTCTGAGTTTGAAAATTTCGCTGCGAAAAGATCTTTTGCTTCGATTTTAATCACCGCTAAATCCGTTTTAGGATCTTTTCCTATGAGCTTTGCTTTGTATTCGCTATCATCGCCTGGTAAATTTACTGAAATATTGTCCGCATCATCGACTACATGGTTGTTTGTAACTATATAGCCATCTTTTGAGATAATCACGCCAGAACCCAAAGAGCTGATAACTTCTTTATCGCTATTTTGCCCTCTTCTTTGCGGAAAATCAAAGTCAAAAAACTGCTTAAAATAAGGATCGTTAAAAAAATCATCCAAAGGGCTTGGGATATTTGCCCTTGTAATGGTCTTTGAAGTGGAGATATTCACCACCGATTTTTTAGCCTCTTTAATGGAATCTTGATAAGAAAGCACTATGTTGTTTCCTATTGCAGGATTTATGCGCTCTATCTTAGAATCTGCTTCGTTAAAGCTCACATTTGCGGCAAATAAAACACTTGCCAAGCTTAAAAATATCAAAGGTTTTTTCATTATTTATCCTTAAAATTTAAAAATCACACGAAATTTTTATACAAGCGTTAGTATAAAACTAAAAATTTACAAATTTGTAAATGAAAACTTGAGTGTAAAAAAATAATTAAACTTGATTGACTTAAGCTAAAGTTTTTGATACAATTTTATATAAATTTTTTAAGGAAAGTTAAATAATGAGTAATAGCTTATACGAAACCTTAGGCGTGTATAAAAATGCAAGTAGCGATGAGATTAAAAAGGCATATCGCCGCTTAGCAAGGAAGTATCATCCGGACATTAATAAAGAAAAAAACGCCGAGAAGAAATTCAAAGAAATTAACGCAGCTTACGAAGTTTTAAGCGATGAAAAGAAAAGAGCACAGTATGATCAATACGGTGATAGCATTTTTGGCGGACAAAGTTTCCACGATTTTACCAAAAATGCGGGAGCTTCGGGCATAAATTGGGACGAAATTTTCAACTTTTTTGGAAGAAGCACGGCAAGAAGTGGCTTTGATTCAAGAAGCTTTGGAGGTTTTAGCGATGAGGAGCTTGATTTAGACTTAAGTGCTAGCATTAGCATTCCTTTTGAGACGGGAATTTTAGGCGGAGAATACAAGTTTTCTTTCAATAATGAAAGCATTAAAATCAAAATTCCTCACGGCATAAAAAATGGCGAGAAGCTAAGAATTCGTGGAAAAGGCAAAAAAGCTTACGGAAAAACTGGAGATTTGATTATCAAAGTAAAGCTTGAAGAAAGCGAACTTTATCAAAGGGACGAGGATGATTTGATTCGCAATTTTGACATTTCTTTAAGAACGGCACTTTTTGGTGCAAAAGTCAATGTCAAAACTCCGAGAAAAGAAGTGAGCGTTAAAATTCCGCCTAATTCTAAAAACGGACAAAAAATCCGCCTTAAAGGCTATGGGGTGCAAAACCGCAAGAGCGATATTTATGGGGATTTGTATTTGATTTTAAATGTGATTTTACCAAAAACAGAGGATTTAAATCCTAATTTGCTTAAAAGCTTAGAAGAAAATTTACCAAAGGATTAATATGCAACAAAATTACGACGAGCCGCTTTATTTAATCAGCGTTGTGGCAAAAATTTTAAGCATTCACCCTCAAACACTCAGGCAATACGAAAGAGAAGGGCTTGTAGAACCAAGCAGGACGGACGGAAAAATCAGGCTTTATTCTCAAAGAGATATAGATAGAATTAAGCTTATTTTAAGACTTACTCGCGATATGGGCGTGAATTTAGCAGGCGTTGATGTGATTTTAAAACTTAAAAATCAACTGCAAGAATTCGAACTTTTAATCGACGAACTTCGCCTAGAACTTAACAAAAATAAAAATCCGGGAGCTTCAAAAGCCGTTGTAAAGCACAAAAACAGCTTTGATTTGATTTTTTACGAGAAGCATTAATGGTTAATTTTTTGCAAATTTTCTTAATCGCCGTTTCAAGTGCTGTGGTTTTAAGTGTTTTTCTAAAGAAATTCGAGCTTCCAACCATCATAGGCTACATATTAACAGGCATTATACTGTCGCAAATTTATCATTTTGGCGTTGATGATGAACTTTCGCACATTGCCGAATTTGGCATAGTTTTTTTGATGTTTAGCATAGGACTTGAATTTTCTTTAAAGCATCTTTTGGCGATGAAAAAAGAGGTGTTTTTAAACGGAAGTTTGCAAATGCTAAGTTGTGGCTTTGTTTTTACTTTGCTTTTAATGGCTATTTTAGGACTTGCGGATAAAAGTGCGGCTATTGTGGGCTTTGCTTTAGCACTTTCTTCTACGGCTGTGGTGCTTAAAATTCTAAATGATAATGGCGATATAAGCGAGACTTACGGCAGAAAGGCTTTGGGAATTTTGCTTTTCCAAGACATAGCGGTGATTCCTTTGCTTTTGCTTGTCGATCTTTTTTCAGTAAGCGATAAAAACATTTCTCAACTTTTGCTAACAACCCTCATAAGTGCACTTATTTTAATCGCTTTACTTTATTTCATAGGAAAATACCTTGTAGATAGAGTATTTGGCTTTGTAATTCGTTCTAATTCTCAAGAAATTTTCATCTTAACCATACTTTTTATGGTTATTGGGGCGAGTTTTTTGGCTCATAATTTCGGCTTTTCTTACTCGCTTGGTGCTTTTATAGCCGGAGTTTTAATAGCAGAGACTAAATACAAGCATAAAATAGAAGCTGATTTAATCCCTTTTAGAGACTTGCTTTTAGGGCTTTTTTTCATCACGATGGGAATGCAAATTCAATTTAACATAGTCTTTGAAAATTGGCTTTTAATCTTGCTTTTAATAGTCGTAGTTTGCCTTTGTAAATTAGGCATAGTTTTTGGCTTTTTACTCATGTATAATAACAAAAGAGTAGCCTTAAAAACGGCTTTGAGTATAGCACAAATTGGAGAATTTTCTTTGGCGATTTTTTCGCTTTTACAAGCAAGAAATATGATAGATATCAAAACCTCGCAAATTCTTATCGTAGTTGCTATTATAACTATGATTATCACGCCTTTTGTGCTAAATAATATGCGTAAAATCGCAAACACCTTTGAAGACATAGGAGTAAATTCCATTCCCGCACAAAGTCTTTCAAAAAAGCCTAAAAATCACTATATCATCTTTGGTTATGGACGATTAGGACAAGAGGTTGTGCAAAGGATTAAAAATATCGGTGTGCCTTATTTGGTGCTTGAGAGCGATTTAAGCTTGGTAGAACTTGGAGTAAGCAGGGGCGAAAATGTGCTTTATGCAAATGCCGCTCAAGAAGAAACCTTAAAAATTGCAAACATAGAAGAATGTGCCGTTGCCATTATCACCGTAACAAACGAAGCTAAGCTTGAAATGCTTTGCGAAATTCTTGCAAGTCTTAAAAAGCCCATTGATATTATCATTCGCGTCGATGGAAGCTTTGAGAGAGTTTTTTTCTCAAATATAGACAAAAGAATTCGCATAGTAAGAACCGAAAAAGTTTTAGCTAAAGACTTGGTGCAAGAAGCCTTACAATGCGTAATAGATAAGAGTTAAATTTGTCAAAAGATTATCAAAAAAAATTGCGCGTAAAATACCTTAGAAGACTTGAAAAATTCGCAAATTCTGCGATAAGCATTCTTAAAAAAGAAGATTTTGATAAAGAAAAATTTGAAGAAAGAATGCTTAAAAACTCGCAAAATCTCGCAGAAATTCACGCCCTTACTTTAAATTCAAACCACACAAAAGCCTTGCTTGAATTTAGTAAGGCTTGTTTGGATTTTTCTAAGTCAAAAAGCGAACTTCTCGCCCTTGCAAACGCTCTTGATAAGCAAAAAAAACAAGGCGAAAAAAAGGAAAAATACAAAAATTATTTAAAGGATTATGAATGATAAATGTCTTTTTTGATATGGATGGAACCTTAATCGATAGTGCAAACGCCATAACTTGCGCGGTTAATGAGATAAGAGCAGGAATGAATTTAGCTCCTCTTTTAAGGCAGAAAATTTTAGAAGTGATTAATACTCCGGGTGTTGATTGGGCGAAAGAACTTTATAATATCGATGATTTTCACAACTCAAGCTTTAAAGACGGCTTTGAAAAATATTTCATTAAACATTATAATGAAAGCGTGGTTTTATTTGATGGCATTATAAATTTGCTTGAGTTTTTAAAAGAAAAAAAATGCTACCTCGCCATAGCCACAAACGCCCCGCAAAGCTATTTAGGAGCGATTTTAGCAAAGCATAATATAACAAAATATTTTGATAAAATTTTAGGCGTTAGTGCAGGAATTGAGCCCAAACCTCACCCTATGATGCTTGATTTGCTTAAAAAAGAAGCCCCTTTTGAGCTAAGCGTTTTTGTAGGAGATAGTCAAAAGGACAAAGAATGTGCTAAAAATGCGAATGTTCTTTATTATCACGCAAGATGGTATGAAAAAAATGTGCAAGAAAACGAGTTTAGCACCGCAATGGAGCTTAAAAAATTATTAAAAAAACATTTATAGCTTTTTAATAGATTATGCGTTAAAATTAGAAAAAATTTATTAAGGATATCAATGAAACTTGGTAGTTTGTTTGCAGGTATCGGTGGCATAGAATTAGGTTTTTTAAAAAATGGTATAAAAACAGCTTGGGCGGTAGAAATAGACCCGAAAGCTTGCATAACCTACAAAGCAAATCATAAAAATAAAATCATCAATGAAGACCTTGCTAAAGTGAAACTTGATAGCTTAGAAAGTATCGATATTTTAAGTGCGGGTTTTCCTTGTCAGGCTTTTAGCATAGCAGGTTATAGAAAGGGCTTTAAAGATGAAAGAGGAAATGTATTTTTTGAAATTCTAAGATATTTAGAGTATTTTAAACCCGAAGTAGTTTTTTTAGAAAATGTAAAAAATTTACTAAAACACGACAAGGGAAAAACCTTTGAGACAATCAAAAAAAAGTTAGAAAAATTAAATTACAAGGTAAAATATCAGATTTTAAACACTTGCGATTATGGAAATATCCCACAAAACAGAGAAAGAATTTATATTGTTGGATTTTTAGATGAAGCAAAATATGAAGCTTTTAATTTTCCTAAAAAAATCAAACTTACAAATAAAATTCGAAATCTCATAGACGATAAAGCTTTAAAAGAATTTTATTATACAAAACACAAATATTATACAAAACTTAAAGAAGCTATGCAAAATAAAGATACTTTGTATCAATGGAGACGACATTATGTAAGAGAAAATAAAAGCAATTTATGTCCTACTTTAACTGCAAATATGGGGACAGGGGGGCATAATGTGCCTTTGATTTTAGACAGCTTTGACATAAGAAAACTCACACCTAGAGAATGTGCTAGGTTTCAAGGATTTGACGAGAGTTTTATTTTACCTTGCGAACTCTCAAATGCCACTCTTTACAAACAAATAGGCAATAGTGTATCCATTAGCGTTATAGCAAATATCGTAAGAGAAATTAAAAAGGCTATGCAGAATGAATTTAGAGCAGTTTGTTAAAGAAAATATTTCTAAATTTAATGAAAGTCCTAATAATTTTAAAAATGTGGAATTTAACACAACACAGATTAAGGATTATCTTAAAAAACGCTTTTCTAAAAAGTGCGATGAAGCAGAGTTTAAGGAAAGAGTCTTAAAAAGCTTTGCGAAAAAAGATTATAAAAGAACAAAAATAATTGAAATAGCAAACGAAGAATGCCTTTATAAAGGCGATATTGAATTATTTTTAGAAACACAAATTTTTTTAGATATTTTTAAAAAACTTGATTTAAAGGAACTTACAAATTTTCATCTTAATTACATACAAAGCAAAATAAACAACGAAAAGCAATTTAAATTTATACATACAAAACTTGCAAAAATCCTAGAAAAAGCATTGTTTGTAGCTTCTATCGATGGCTTTTATACGAATTTGCTTCACATTAATTCAGGCATTATGACAGCAAACGCGGGAGATAGTGCAGAGTTTTTATTTGTAGCAAGGGCTATTTTAGCGGGATTTAATGCCTCAAGTGTTGATGTTCGAAGTAGCAGGTATGATGCGATTGTGGATTATAAAAATACACTTTTAAGGATTCAAGTTAAAGGAATTTCAAGCGGTGAGCTTATAAGCTTTAAGGATAGAGATAGGGGCGGACAAGGAATTGATCATAAGCACGAAAAAAATCAAGGAAAAAGAATTACCAAGCAAGATTGTGATATTTATGTAGCCATTGATAAGCAAGTAGGAATCTGCTATATTATACCTATGGATTTTGCGGATAGTTTAAGTGAAGAACAATGCTCTAAAGTTAAACTCGAACAAGTGCAAGAATATAAAGAAAATTGGGAAATTATAAAAGAACTTGCAAAAATGAGATCCTTAAAAAATTATTAAAAAAGCATTTATAGCTTTTTAACCAAAATGGGCTAAAATTATGAAATTTAATTTAAAAGAGCAAAAATGAGTGAGTTGTTAATAGAAATCGGCACAGAGGAGCTTCCGGCGATTCCTTTGCTTAAAGAACTTCCAAACATAGAAAACAAATGGCAGCATATACTTAGAGAAAACCGCTTGGAGAGTGAGTTTAAATTTTATTACACGCCAAGACGCCTTGTAATTTATAGTCAAAATTTCCCACAAACTCAAAGTGCAAGTGTTAGCGAATTTATAGGAGCACCTAAAGATATAGCCTATAAAGATGGCAAACTCACTCCTGCGGGGCTTAGTTTTTTACAAAAAACGGGCATTAGCGAGGAAGAGCTAGAATTTAAAGAGCTTAAAGGCAAGGAGGTTTTGTATTATCAAAAAAAACTTGAGGGTAAGAAAAGTGCTAAAATTCTACCTTTGATGATAGAAAAATTCTTAAAAAGTCTTAATTTTGGTAAAAGTATGCGTTGGGGTGCGAATGCGTTTGAATTTATCCGCGCGATTCGCTCTTTTGCTTGTGTTTTGGGCGATGCTCTTGTGGAATTTAAACTTTATGGCGTTAAAAGTGCGAAAAAAACTTTCGTGCATAGAAGCGTAAGCTATGATTTGCAAGAATTTAAGAGCATTAAAGAATATTTCGAGCTTTTAGAGCAAAATTTCATTATACTTGATCCTAAGCTTAGAGAGCAAAAAATTCTAAACGAGTTTAGTTTTATCGAGACTAAAGAGAATTTAAGCATTGCAAAAGATGAGGAGCTTTTAGCTGAAGTTGTGGCAATTACCGAGTATCCTAAGGCTTTGCTAGGATGTTTTAAGGAACAATTCCTTGAAATTCCAAGCGAGGTTATTATCACTTCTATGAGGGAAAACCAACGATATTTTGCACTTTTTAATCAAAAAGGCTTAGCAAACCGCTTTATAGTTGTAAGCAATGCGGTGTGCGAGGATTATTCAAAGATAATTTATGGCAACGAAAGGGTTTTACAAGCAAGGCTAAGTGATGCAATGTTTTTTTATGAAAACGACAAGAAAGAGGGTTTAAAGCCAGAAAAGCTTGCTAAAATAACTTATCTTGAGGGACTTGGAACGCTTAAGGATAAAAGCGATAGGGAGGAATTTATTGCTGGAATTTTGTGCGAACTTTATCAAAACGACAAGCAAGAGGCTATTTTCGAAGCTATAAAATATGCAAAGGCGGATTTAAGTACGCAAATGGTTTATGAATTTACCAATCTTCAAGGCATTATGGGTGCTTATTATGCCGCAAATATGGGATTTAGCTACGAAATTTCTTTAGCCATAAGAGAACAATACCTACCAAACGCGGAGCATTCAGCCCTGCCAAGCACGGAATTTTCAAGCATAGTAGCCCTTGCAAACAAGCTTGATACGCTTTTTGGGTTGTTTTCTTTAAACAAACTTCCAAGCGGCACGAAAGACCCTTATGCTTTAAGAAGAGCAGCAAGTGGGATTATAAAAATCGTTTTGAATTTAGGAAAAAGCTTTGATTTAGACCTTATTTTTGAAAAACTTGCACCAAAATACAAGAGCTTTGATTACGGGCTTTTAAAAGACTTTATCTTTGAAAGACTTTATACTTTTTACGAGGCGAACGCTTCTTTCATTAAAGCGGTTTTAAGCTCGAAAAATTCAGACCTAATCCACATAGATAAAGCTGTAAAAGCCCTGATAGAACTTAGCCAAAAAGAAACTTTCGGCGAGAATTTTAGCACCTTTAAAAGACTTGCAAATATCGCTGTAAAAACTAGCGTTAAAATAGACCCCTCTTTGTTTGAAAACGACGCTGAAACAAAGCTTTATGAGACTTTTCAAAAGAGTTTAGAAAGCGAAAATCTTAAAGAAAAACTTAATAATTTATTCGCCTTAAAGCCTTTTATCGATGAATTTTTTGACAAAGTAATGATAAACGCACCAGAGCAAAATTTAAGAGAAAATCGCCAAGCCTTAGTTTTTAGCATTTATGAGGAGTTTTTAAAATTCGCAGACATTAAGGAGCTTAGTTTATGAGAATTTTTGTTTTATTTTTTTTGGTTTTTTTTGCCTTTGCGGAGGAAAATTTAAGCCTTATTAAAGGACAAGCCTTGCTTTTAGAGCTTGATAAAAAGGACTTGCTCGAGGTTAAAAGGGGGGATAAAAAACTTAACATTATTCCTCACCCAAAGGACGAAAATAAGGTCGTGGTTTTGTTCGCACTTTCGTATAAAAATCCTCCAAAAACAAGCCAAATCACGGCAATTTACAAGGATAAAGAAAGAAAATTTTTAGTAAAAAGCTTAGAAGGAGCTTATAAAAGCGAAACATTGCAGGTTGAACCTGCTAAAATTTTCCCGCCAAAAGAGGCTCAAGAAAGGATAGCAAGAGAGCTTAAAGAAGCAAACGCCGTGTATGCAAGCGTTACTAAAGAACTTTTGTTTGATGGTGCTTTTAAAATTCCTATGGATAGCTTTATTACAAGTGATTTTGGTAAGGCTAGGGTGTTTAACGGGCAAGTTTCAAGCTACCACGGAGGCACGGACTTTAGAGCCGCAGTTGGGGCGAAAGTTTTTGCTGCAAATTCAGGCATAGTAAGGATAGCAAAGGATCGCTATTATGCCGGAAATTCTATTGTAATTGACCACGGATACGGCATTTACTCGCAGTATTATCATCTTTCAAAGATCAAGGTAAAACCCGGTCAAAAGGTTAAAAAAGGCGAACTCATCGGGCTTAGCGGTGCTACGGGCAGGGTGAGCGGACCGCATTTGCATTTTGGAATTTTTGCCTCGAAAACTCAGGTTGATCCTTTGGATTTTATCGCTAAATTCAATAAAATTTTTCAATGAAATTTAGCGAATTTTTCAAACTTTGGACGAAAAATTATTACGAAAATGCTGTGAAAATCGGCAAAGATGGCGATTTTTACACGGCTGTAAGCGTTGGAAATCTCTTTGGAAGTCTTTTAGCACGACATTTTTTAAATTTAATCGATAAAAAAATCCTCAAACCACCTTTACAAATCATAGAAATAGGTGCAAACGAGGGCTATTTAAGCAAAGATTTTTTAAGTACTTTGCTTGAATTTAGACCCGAACTTTTTAAGCAAATAGAATTTTTCATCATAGAACCTTACGAGAATTTAAGAGTTTTGCAGAGAAAAACCTTGCAAGATTGCGAATTTACACACAAAAATTCTTTAAAAGAATGCGAATTTAAGAACGCTTATATTTTTTGTAACGAGCTTTTTGATAGCTTTTCTTGTGAGCTTATTGAAAATGATACTATGGCTTTTGTCGATGATTTTAAGCTTTATTTTGAAAAAGCTGAGGAGCAAATTCAAAATAAATGCAAGAATTTAGGACTTTACAAGGGCGAGTTTAGTTTAGAACTTGAGATTTTTTTTAAAGAACTTGACAAGACTTGTGAAAAATTCGTCTTTAGTGGCTTTGATTACGGGCTTTTAAATCCTTTAGATTTTAGTTTAAGAATTTATAAAAAGCACGAACTTTTTAATCCTTTCAAGTGCGATTTAAGGAATTTTTTTGGCAGAAGCGATCTTACTTATAATGTGAATTTTACGCACTTAAAAGCACTTATTAAAAAGCATAATTTTAAACTTCTTGCCTTTGAAAAGCAAGGTAAGGCTTTAAGCAGTTTTGATTTTGAATCGCTTTTAAACCACGCAAAAACTAAGAATTTAAAGTCTTATGAAAGCTTTCTTTTACAAGCAAAAAGCTTATTTTTCGGCTTTGATGAGAAATTTCATTTTTTTGAATTTCAAAAAAAATAAAAGCCAAGTTTTGCTGACATAATTAAAAAAATATTTTAAGAATGATTTTTCTTTTCTAGTGATTTTAACTCATTTAAGCTTTATAATAATCTTATTTATATCCAAAATAGATTAAAAAAGATTTTATTCTATACCTTTCAACTCTAAAAAAATCAATAAAAAACTTAAATTAATATCCCCTTAAGCTTATCTCGCTACAATTTTATTTCTTTTTTTGCAAATTA
>CAZWYE010000043.1:0-11752 GCA_964637895.1 uncultured Campylobacter sp.
AGCTTGGACTTGCTTTAATGAAAGCTAATAAAGCTTGGTTTAAGGGCGGATATTTGAAATTCTTTTTTAAAGACCTACCTAAGCTTGTAAGGGAATTTGAAAAGAAAAAAGCCGTTTGAAATATGATTTTAAAAAGAAATTCAAGTCTAAATTTAAAAAACTTAGGAAAATTCAAATGAATCTAAAAAATTTAAAGGTTGAAAAATTATTTTGATCTTTAAAAATCCTATAAATGATATGTGTTATAAACATTTGAATTTTCTGATTTTTATTAATTTTAAAAGTTTTATTTGCATTTTTATAGAGCGTTGATTTTACTCATTTCATTAATGCAAAAGCTTCATTTTAAAAGAAAGAGAAAAATTTCTCCACTTCTTTTAAGGCGTTGTCGTTTTTAATGCTAAATTTTATCTCTATCCTGCGACTTAGCTCCTTATCCTCCGTGCCGTCTTTAAGCACAGGATTAGAAAACGAACGCCCACTTGCCATTAAAAGCTTTTGAAGTTTCGTATCCTTATAAAAACTATAAATGAAACTCATCACTTCATAAGCCCTTTTTTGTGACAAATCAAGGTTGTAAATATAAGAACCATCGCTATCTGTGTGTCCTTCGATGATGATATTTTCTATATTTTTACTAAGTCTTTCATCATCAAGCAAGGCGCTAAAATACTGCGTAAGGATATTTTTAAGATTTGCTTTAGCTTCGTTTTTAAGCATGTAAGAATTCTTATCAAAAAGCACTTCAGAGGGCAGGGAAATCGAGCCTATTTTTTCATCGATAGTAATGTTACTATCAAGCTTTGCTCTAAGTTCGCGGCTTAAATTCTCGCGTATGAAATTTAAGCTTTGCACCTTTTCTTTAGCCTCTTTGAATTTCTCTTGCAAATTTTTAATCTTCACATCTTTGTTTTCTAGTTGCCCAAGTAAAATCAAAATTTGCTGGTCCTTGCTGTCAAGATTGGAACTTAAGTCTTTTTTGAGTTTTTCATAATTCATAATATCGGCTTGAAGCTTGGCTTTTTGGTTGTTTGCAAGGTTTAAAGAATTCGAAGTTTGATTAAGATCAAGGCTTAATTTACTCAAGGTTTGGCTAAGTTCAAATACTATATTTTCTTTGCTTTTAAGCTCCTCTTTGCTCTTTTGCAAATACTCCTCTTGCCTCACAAGGTCCTCTCTAATCTCCTTTAAATCACTCTGTGAAAGCACATATTTTACGACTATAGCACCCACTAAAAGGATAAAAACGAAGAGCAAACCCGCCATCAAGTCCGCATATGCTATCCAAAAATTATTCTCTTCTTTTGCATCATTTTTCATTGATTTTCTTTAGAATTTTGCTCGTTTTTGTTTAATCCGTTTTCGTCTTTAAAGTCGTTTTCGCTTTGAGTTTCACTCTCGCTTTTTAAGCTTTTTTCTTGCAAAATTTCATCAAAACTTTGCTGCGAATTTTTTTCTAAATTTGCCTTGAAAAGTCCTCTTTTTTCAAGCTTTATCAAGGTTTGTTGTGTTTGGTCATCAAGTTCTTTTATTTCTTTTTTAAGTCCTTGCATCATTTCGATTTTATCATCAATATTTCTTTCTTCCTCGTAAATTTCCTTAAACTGCGCCATTCCTTCAAAAAGACTTGCCTTAAAACCTTCAAATACTTTTTCTTGATTTTCAAGCATAAATTTCTCATAAAGAGCGAAATTGTTTTCGAATTTTTCAACTTTTTCGTCAAAACTCGCTAAAGTTTTATCAAAATGAGTGATTTTTTGAGAGCTTATATCAAGTAAGCGATTATATTGCTCACTCATTCTTGTGTTAATATCCCTTAAATTCTGGCTTAGAGCACTAATGGCGTTTAGCATTTCTGCGTAAAGTTTGCCTAAATCTCTTTGGTCGCGTTGAGCCTTGCTTAGTTCTCCCATAGTTTGCTTAATATACTCACTACTTATACGAATCGCCTTTTCTTCGGTATTTATCATATCTTGGAACAAGCCGAATTTGCGCTCTATGCTCTTATCAAGCCCGGTGAAAAAATCATCGCTACTAACCTGCTGGAAAATCACGCCTATATTATCAAAATGCCGCAAACTCTCGCTTAAATACTTTTGATCAAGCTCCTCCTTAGTCCAAAAGAAAGCACTAGTGGAATTTTTTTGCCTCTTTAAAAGCCTGTTTATCTTGCTTGTGCCGTATTTTTCAAAAAACATCCACCACAAAGCAAGGAAAATTCCATAAATCGAAACATAAAAAGCCGTCGCAACTCCGCTTAAAAGCTCAGCTATTTCTTGTTCTAAAGCTTGGGTATCGCTTGAGCTAAAATGCGGTATAGATACGGCTATGCTTATAAAAGTTCCTAAAATTCCCATCATAGGAAATATTGCCGTGCCGATAGAAGCGAAATTTTCATTTCTTGCACCCTTAATATAAGAATACGCAAAATCATCGAAATTTGCATTAGACTTCGTATCCTTGCCTATGGTGAGGAAATTTTTCATTATATAACGCTTTAAGGCTTGTTTAAATTCGTCCTTTTGCTGCTCGAATATGCTATAAGCATACTCCGCACTATGCCTTGAAAAAATAAGAGCGGTTAAAAAGATGATTCCTGTCATTATCACCGTGTGAAGTTCTATCCTAAGAGTAATGAGCTTAAAATATCCTAACAAAATAAAAATATACAGCAAAGCCGGTATAAAAATAATCTTAAAATAAACTAAAGAACTTCTTTTTTCTTTGCTCTCTGGTAGGACAAGCTCTAAAACTTCTTTAGATTTAATATCCATTGAATAACCTTAAAAATTGATTTTATTTTAAGACCAAAATCTTAAGATAAAATCAATCCAAAACTAGCTTAAAAAGCTAGTTTTTATTTATGCAGTTTAAATTCTCAAAAGCAATTTCAAGCCTTTTTACCATACTTTCCTCGCCAGCTCTTAGCCATACCCTTGGATCATAGTATTTTTTATTCGGCTTGTCCTCGCCGTCCGGATTTCCGATTTGTCCTTGCAAATACGCACGGTTTTTAAGCTCGTATCCTCGCACTCCGTCCCAAAACGCCCACTGCGTGTCCGTGTCGATATTCATCTTAATAACGCCATAACTCACAGCCGCTTTTATATCGCTAAGCTCACTTCCGCTTCCGCCGTGAAAGACGAAATTTATAGGCTTGTCCTCTTTGAGATTAAATTTATCTTTAACATAGCTTTGAGAATTTTTAAGAATTTCAGGGCTTAGCTTGACATTTCCGGGCTTATAAACTCCGTGCACATTACCAAAACTCGCCGCTATGGAAAATTTATCGCTTATTTTACTAAGCCTTTCATAAGCTAAGGCTACATCTTGAGGCTGGGTGTAAAGCCTCGAATTATCGATATTTGTATTATCCACACCGTCCTCTTCGCCACCTGTGCAACCAAGTTCTATCTCAAGGCTTATTCCTAAAGAATCAAGCTTTTTAAGATACTCCTCGCAGGTGCTTAAATTCTGCTCTAAATCCTCTTCGCTAAGATCGAGCATATGAGAGCTAAAAAGGGCTTTAGAATGCTTAGCTTTGTGTTCTGCGTTTGCTTTAATAAGCCCGTCAATCCAAGGAAGAAGCTTTCTTGCGGCGTGGTCGGTGTGTAAAATCACAGCAACTCCGTAATATTCAGCAAGTAAATGAATGTGCTTTGCTCCGCTTATAGCTCCTAAGACATCGCCGTTTGTGCAGTTTTTCCCTGCATAAAATTTCGCTCCTCCGTTAGAAAACTGGATAATCACAGGAGAATTCACCCTCTTAGCACTCTCTAAAACCGCATTGATAGAATTTGTGCTTACGACATTTACCGCAGGGATAGCAAAGCCCTCTGCCTTAGCGTAAGAATAAATTTTATTTAAATCCTCTCCGCTAACAACGCCGGCTTTAACTAAATTTAAAATGCCCATTATTTGTATTCCACCTTAGCATTTTCAAATAAAGTTTTGTTTTTTTCGGCTATAATTTTTTGTAACTCTTCGAGCTTAAGTCTATTCTCTATATCTTTTTTCACTTCATCGAATTTCACCTGTTCCCTTGCTTGAGAATTTTCTTTTAAGATGATGTGATAGCCGAAATTCGTTTTTACTGGAGTTTTGGTGATTTCTCCGTTTTTAAGAGAAAACGCAACGTCGGTAAAAGGTTTTACCATACTAGATTGATCAAACCAACCAAGCTCTCCTCCTTGTTGAGAAGAACCCTGATCTATAGACTTTTCTTTAGCGATTTGGCTGAATTTATCCTCTAAAGACTTGCCTTTTAAGCCATTAAGCTGAGCGATAATATCTTTTGCATCTTTTTCATTCTCTACTAAAATATGTTTAGCTTTAACTCTAGCAGGTTTTACAAAATTATTTTTATTTTCATCGTAAAATGCTTTTATTTTAGAGGAATCCACCTTGATTCCATTGAAAATTTTTTCTTGATAAACATCGATTAAAACAGCATCTTTTACTTTTTCAAGCCTTTCTTTATAAAGAGAATCTTTTTCAAGATTTTGTTTTTTAGCTTCTTCTAAAAGCAACTGATGTACGATATATTGGTTTATCAAAGCCTTTTTTTGCTGCTCTTCAAGACTTTTAAAATCTTGTCCTCCAAGCATAGGAGCAAAAGCTTCGCTGACTTGCGTATCGCTAATATTTTTGCCATTAAGTGTCGCTACTGTGGCTGCATTCAAGCTCACACCAGTAAGCAAAGTCGCTAAAATCAAAGAAATTTTTTTCATATTTTTTCCTTTTTAAAAAATTTGTCAGATTATATCTAAACTTAGTTTAAAGCTAATTAACTAAAATAAAAAAATGAAAAGAAATTTAGAAATCAAAGAACTTTTTTTAAAGCATTTTGACAAAGCAAAAACCGAGCTTAAATTCAGCACACTTTACGAGCTTTTAGTCTGCGTGATGCTCTCAGCCCAATGCACCGATAAAAGAGTAAATCTTATCACGCCCGAACTTTTCAAGGCTTATCCTAATGTAAAAGCCTTAGCAAATGCGAATTTAGCAAGTCTTAAAAGCCTTTTGCAAACTTGCTCATTTTTTAACAACAAGGCTCAAAATCTCATCAAAATGGCAAACGCTGTTTGCAAGGAATTTGGCGGCGAAATTCCGCTTGAAGAAGAAAAGCTTAAAAGCCTTGCAGGAGTGGGACAAAAGACCGCTCATGTGGTTCTGATAGAATGGTGCGGGGCGAATTTTATGGCGGTAGATACTCACGTTTTTCGCGTCTCTCATCGCTTAGGGCTTAGCAAGGCTAAAACTCCGGAGGCAACAGAAGAGGATTTGGTGCGAATTTTTAAGGACAGGCTTAATGCTTTGCACCAAGCCTTAGTTCTTTTTGGGCGCTATACTTGCAAGGCTAAAAAGCCTTTGTGTAAGGAGTGTTTTTTAAACCATCTTTGTAAAAGCAAGGATAAAGAGCTTTGAAATTTTTCAATTTCCATATTTTATTAAAAACAAAAAAATATAACTTTTAACTAAAATTCTTTAGATTATATCAGTTTAAGCCTAAAACTACATTTTAGGCTTAAGAGTTTTCAAAATTTTGAGCGAAATTTTTTTTTAGAAAACTTTTTTTGGAGCATTTTAGCAAAAACTCGGCTATTTCTTTGCGTCCAAACATTATAGCAAAAGTATAAGGCGTCATCCCTAATCCGTTGTTTGCGTCTATGTTCGCACCGTGTTTTACTAAAAGTTCGCACATTTTTAAATGCCCTTTAAAGCACACTCCGGCTAAGGGTGTTTGTCCTTTATCGTTTTTTTCATCGACTCTTGCACCGTTTTCAAGGAGCATTTGAGCGGTTTTTAAGGAGTTATTGTAACTTGCAAGCATTAAAAGCGTGTCTCCTTTATGGGTTTTTAAATTCACATTCAAACCAGCTTTTATCATAGTTTGCAAATGTTCACATTCGTCATTTCTTGCAAAATCAAAAGCCATATTGCAAAGCTCGGTAAATCTTTTTTCTTCCTCTAAGCTTAGTATTTGCATAAAATCTCCTTCGATTTGCCGCCTCAAAGGCGACAAAAATTTATTTTCCAAGTGCTTTTTTCACGCCTTCTTTGTAAGCAGGTGCGATTTTTTCAAAATGAGCCAAAGCCCTATCTATAATCTTAGCTTCAACTCCGTCCATAGAAGTGGCAATATTGCTAAATAGTTGTTCTTTTTGACTTTCGTTCATCAAATTAAACAAGGCTCTTGGTTGGGTGTAAAAATCCTCATCTAAAGGCTTGTATCTTTGAGCTACTGCTTCTAAGCCTAAATCAGGCTCAAGATAGCTTCTATCCTCTTTTGGACTATCTTCGTAGCTATTTGGTTCATAATACGCCGACCCGTTTTTATAAGTATTAAAATTCATCGCACCTGCGACATTGTAGGTATTTACCTCGCTTCTTGCACGGTTTACAGGAAGCAAGTGATAGTTCGTTCCTATTCTGTATCTTTGAGCATCTGCATAGCTAAAAACCCTAGCTTGAAGCATTTTATCAGGGCTAAAGCCAATACCCGGCACTATATTACTAGGACTAAAGGCGGCTTGCTCGACCTCGTTGAAGTAGTTTTCTACATTCTTATTAAGCACCATTTCGCCTATGTCTATGAGAGGAACGACGCTATGAGGCCAAACCTTAGTAAGATCAAAAGGATTAAAACCTAGTTTATCCGCTTCGTTTTCGGCTAGAATTTGCACTTGCACCTTCCATTTTGGAAAATCTCCTCTGGCTATGGCTTCTACTAAATCTCTTTGATGGCTTTCCCTATCGTTTGCAATGATTTCTCCAGCTTCTTTGTTGGTAAGGTTTTTAATGCCCTGTTGGGTTTTGAAATGAAATTTCACCCAAAATCTTTCGTTTTTATCATTAATTAGGCTGTAAGTATGGCTTCCAAAACCGTGCATATGACGGTAACTTGCAGGAATTCCTCTATCACTCATCAAAATAGTAACCTGATGCAAACTTTCAGGACATAAGGTCCAAAAATCCCAAGCAGCATTATTGCTTCTTAAGTGCGTTCTAGGATCGCGTTTTTGAGTATGAATAAAATCAGGAAATTTATAAGCATCGCGTATGAAAAATGTCGGCGTGTTGTTACCTACCAAGTCCCAATTTCCCTCTCTAGTATAAAATTTAAGTGCAAAACCTCTTACATCTCTTTCGGCATCAGCTGCTCCTGCTTCTCCGGCAACGGTTGAAAAGCGAATAATAAGCGGAGTTACTTCACCCTTTTGCAAAACTTTTGCTTTGGTGAATTTAGAAAGATCAGCCGTGATTTTAAGCTCTCCATAAGCCGCACTTCCCTTAGCGTGAACCGTTCTTTCGGGGATTCTCTCGCGGTTTTGATGGGCAAGTTTTTCAAGTAAGATATAATCTTGCACCAAAAGAGGACCCTTAGCTCCTGCTGTGAGTGAGTTTTGATTGTCGGCAACAATATTTCCAAAATCGTTAGTTAATTTTTTCATCTATTTTCTCCTTAATTAATAAAAATTATTAATAGATAAATTATATCTTTTTAAAAATAAAAACAAGCTTAATTATGAAATTTTTACTAAGGATTTTTACCGTTAAGAAGTAAGAAATTTACTATACTTGAGAAATAAATAATAATTGATTAATTTTCTATATTGTTTTAATATTCTAAATTGATTAAGATTAATCTCAAAACTCGTTATTTTTAGATACAATTTTGTGAAATTTTTAAAGGTTGAATTTTGGCAAGTAGCGTGGAATTTAAGGACTTTGTTATGGGTGAGTTACAGCGGTATCCTTTTCATTTTAGTTTTAGGAAAATGTTTGGCGAGTATTGTATTTATCTTAATTTTGAACCTGCTTTTCTCATTTGTGATGATACCCTATATGTCAAGCAGTTTAAAGAACTTAAAAAACTTTTGAAAGAAAACGAGCGCGAAGCTCCTTTTAAGGGTGCAAAAGAATGGTTTGTTTTAGATGTGGAAAATAGCGAAATTTTAGAACAAAGCTTACAAAATTTGGCTAAAATTCTCCCAAAATATCACAAAAAAACGGATAAAAATGCAAAGAATAGTCGTTAAAGTCGGTTCTCACATCATCAGCGAAAAACACGCTTTAAGCTATAAAAGGCTTGAAAATTTGGTGGAATTTTTAGCCCAGCTTATGCAAAAATACGAACTTATAGTCGTAAGCTCGGCTGCAACATCCACAGGAAACACCAAGCTAAGCTTGGATAGAACTTTGCTTATCAACAAGCAGGTTTTAGCCGCTGTGGGTCAGCCTTATTTGATTGCAAGTTATAATGAGTATTTAGCAAAATACGGCAAACTTAGCGGACAAATTTTGCTAACTCCAAAGGATTTTAAATTTAAAACCTCCAAGCAAAATGTCAAAAATGTTATCAACGCTATGCTTAAATACGGAATTTTGCCCATCATCAATGAAAACGATGTAACCGCAACGGAGGAGTATTTTTTCGGCGATAACGACAGTCTTTCTTCTTTGGTAACGCATTATTGCGATGCGGATTTGCTCGTGATTTTAAGCGATATTGACGGCTTTTACGATAAAAATCCTCATTTGTTTAAGGACGCAAAAAGGTTTGAAAAAGTAAGGAAAATCAAAAAAATTTGGCTCAAAGAGGAAGTGAAAACAGGCAGCAAACACGGCACAGGCGGGATAATCACAAAGCTTAAGGCGGCACAATTTTTATTTAAGAAAAACAAAAAAATGTTTCTTTGTAGTGGCTTTGATTTAGAAGTTGCAAAGGCTTTTTTGCTCGAAAACAGGCAAATCGGCGGAACTTTGTTTGAAAAATCTTGAGTTTTGCTAAATTATAAATAAAGCTATTTTGTATAAAGTAAGAAGCTAACAAAAATTTTTAATAAAAATAACAAAGGCTTGTGTGCTTAACCTTAAAACGAAAAAGTTAAGCAAAACCGAAGTTATATTAAGCCTTTAAAAATCACAATATTTGCCAAATTTTACAAATAAAATCAAGAATATTATATACTTTTCATTCCGCTGACCTTTAAAAAGGCAGCTAAAACGGGATCTTTTTCCTTTTTGCAGAGCTCTATGGTTTCAAGCATTTTTGCATAATCTCTTGGCATAACCTTGAAAAAGTCTTTTTTATCGAATTTTTGCAAAATATCTTTTGCTTTTTTAGAATTCGTGTATTCTATATGCTTTTCTATCATAGTTTTAAGCTCTTTTTCGTCTTTTGCGTTAAGATTTTTCACATCTACAAGTTCTGTATTTATGTGTGCTTCGTTGTTGCGTCCAAAGATATAAACAACCCCGCCACTCATACCCGCAGCGAAATTCGCACCCACATCGCCAAGCACGACGACTAAGCCTCCGGTCATATACTCACAGCCGTGCACTCCGGTGCCAAGCACGACAGCCTTTGCACCGGAATTTCGAACGCAAAATCTCTCTCCTGCTATGCCGTCTAAATACACCTCGCCCGAAGTAGCACCGTAAAGGCAAGCATTTCCTGCTATGATATTTTCTTCAGGTGAAAAGGTCGCTTCGTTTGAAATTTTAGCGATGATCTTACCTCCGCTTAAACCCTTGCCTAAATAATCATTACTATCGCCGATAATCTCAAGCCTAACGCCCTTACACAAAAACGCACCGAAGCTATTTCCTGCATTACCTATGGCTTTTATAAAAATGCTATCCTCTTTAAGAAAATCCTTGCCGTAGTGTTTTAGAATTTCACTTGAAAGCATAGTAGCAAAGGTCCGACTCTGGTTGCTAACCTCCAAAGAAAGCTTGATATTTTGCCCTTTTTCTAAGGCGTTTTTGCAAAGTGGTAGCAAAATTCTATAATCAATGGTCTTTTCGAGCTTATTGTCCTTAAAGTCCTTAAAATGCACCGCACTTTTATTGTAAGTTGGTAGGAATTTTAAAATTCTATCTAAATTTAGCTTTCCTGCTTTTCCCTCTGCGTTTTTTTGCTTAAGTTTATCGACGCGCCCTATCATAGCATCTAAGCTTTCAAAACCAAGCCTTGCCATATATTCTCTAAGTTCTTGTGCTATGAAATACATAAAATTCACCACATTTTGAGCCTTGCCTTTAAAACGAGCTCTGAGTTCTTTATCCTGCGTTGCTATGCCAAAAGGACAAGTATTAAGATGACAAACCCTCATCATAGTACAACCCAAAACTATCAAAGGAGCAGTTGCAAAGCCAAATTCTTCTGCACCCAAAAGTGCCGCTACGGCTAAGTCCCTGCCGTTCATAAGCTTTCCATCAACTTCAAGTTTTACTCTGTCTCTTAGCTTGTTTAAAATCAAGGTTTGATGCGTTTCGGCAAGTCCAAGCTCCCACGGAATTCCAGCGTGTGGAATGGAGGTTCTAGGACTAGCTCCGGTTCCTCCATCATACCCAGAAACTAAAATCAAATTCGCCCCAGCCTTTGCAACACCTGCCGCAACCGTTCCTATGCCGTTTTCGCTTACAAGTTTTACCGAAATTTTAGCGTCTTTGTTTGCGTGTTTTAAATCAGAAATGAGTTGAGCCAAATCCTCGATAGAATAAATATCGTGATGAGGCGGAGGCGAAATAAGCGTAACGCCGGGTGTTGAGTGCCTTGCCTTTGCTATCCAAGGATAAACCTTAAAGCCCATAAGCTGTCCGCCCTCGCCTGGTTTTGCACCTTGTGCGACCTTGATTTGAATTTCTTTAGCACTTACAAGATAGTTTAAATCCACGCCAAACCTACCGCTTGCAACTTGCTTGATAGCGGAATTTTTATCGATTCCATCTTTTATAGTGTAGCGCTCCTCATCCTCGCCACCCTCGCCGGAGTTGGACTTTGCACCGATTTTATTCATCGCTTCTGCAAGGCATTCGTGTGCTTCTTTAGAGATAGAACCATAACTCATAGCTCCCGTTTTAAAACGCCTAACTATGCTTTCAACGCTTTCTACTTTATCAATGCTTATAGCACCGGTAAAATCAAGCTCCATTAAAGACCTTAAATTCACTCTTTTTTGCTCTAATAAGGTGCTGTATTTTTTAAAAAGTTTGTAATCACCCTTTTCACAAGCATTTTGAAGATGAAAAATCACCAAAGGATCAAGCAAATGCTCTTCTTTAGCACTTCTAAAGCTATGAATTCCTTTAGAATCTAAAGCCTTGTGCGTGCCGTTAAAGGCGTTTTTATGTAGCATTACAAGCTCTTTTTCGTAATCTTTTAAATCAATGCCCTCTATCCTTGAAATGGTCGAAGTGAAATACTTCTCAACCACGCTTGAATTTAAGCCCAAACACTCAAAAAGCTGCGAGCCGTTGTAGCTTTGCAAGGTTGAAACGCCCATTTTTGAAGCGATTTTAACTATACCGCTTGAGCTTGCTTTGATGAAATTCTGCACGGCTTTTTCGTAGCTTAGGTCAAGTTCTTTATTTTGTATAAGAGTGTGAATGCTCTCATAAACCAAATAAGGATTAATCACCGTCGCGCCGTATCCAAGCAAACAAGCAAAATGATGAATTTCTCTAGGCTCAGCACTTTCAACCACTATACTAGCGTGAGTTCTTAAGGATTTTCTCACTAAGTAATTATGAAGCCCACCAACCGCAAGCAAGGCAGGGATATAAGCCTTTTTTTCATTCACACCTTTATCGCTTAAAATAACTATTGTAACGCCTTTTTTAATCTCGCTTTCAACCTGCACGAAAAGCTCGTTTAAAGCCTTTTCTAAGTCGTTTTTGCTAGGTTCGTAAAGCATAGAAAATTCTTTAACTTGAAAATTCTTTAAATTCTTAATCTTAAAAA
>CAZWYE010000044.1:0-11540 GCA_964637895.1 uncultured Campylobacter sp.
TTGAGTTTTCATCTTGCTTCGCTCTATGATTTCTTCAAAATCAATTTTTTTAGGTTTAAAAGGCAAAATTTCTTTATTTTCTATGCGTTTTTCAAGCTTGTCAAGGTAGAAATTGATATCAAGCTTAAGGTCGATTTTTCCAAAATCGCAAAAATTATACTCCCACCACTTAAGCCTTAAAAGTCTTTCTATGGTTTTTTCATCGAAGCGGTATTTGACTATCCTACCCGGATTTCCAGCGACCACAGCGTAAGGCGGCACATCTTTTGTAACCATAGCGTTTTGTCCTACCACGCAACCTGTGTGAAGCGTGATTCCGGGCTTTAAACAAGCATTGGTGCAGACATAAACATCGTCCATAAAAATCGTAGGCTTAGGCGCGTCAAGAAAAACTCCTATATTTTCGTGCTTAAAATCAGACTTAAAATCCTCTCTTGACTTTCTAAATATACAAAAGCCTCCATCATACGTAAAAGACGAGGTTGAAAGTATATTAAGCGGGTGATGCCCTGCTCTGAAATTTAAGCCCACAGCGATAGAGCAGTATCTTCCGATTTTTAAATCCACTCTAGGAATCCTTGCATTGCTGTAAGAAAAAGAACCCATTTGACATAAAATATTGCCGTTATTAAAAGAACAATACTCCTCTAAATGTCCCTCATTTGCAACTATAATTTTATCATTTTCCTTAAATCTCACGCCACCCATACAACTAAAAAGATTGTTTTGATTAAAAAACTCAACCAAATGCTTATTGACTATGATTTCCATAAAAACTCCTTTTTAAAAAGCATTATATCAAAAAAAAAAAAAAACAAAATCAAGCCTAAATTCGCTGTGTTTTTTTAAAAATTTCAAGCCTTATTGAGTGTTTTAATGTTACTTTTTGAAAAGCTTTTAAGAATAAAAAATATTTTTTAAGTTTATTATATGCAATTTTAAGATAAAATTGGTTCTCAAAAATTAATCAAATATCATAGGGGAGAAAATATGTCTCATACGAGTGCGGCTTATGCGTATTTTGGTATTTTTTTAATGCTTATACTCTCAAGCGTAATCTTTTTTGGCATAGTTTTTTTAGCTTCAAAAATAGGAAATTCCCTCGCCGCAAAAAACCGCAAGAAATTAGGACTTGGAATTTATGAGTGCGGACCAATTCCACTAAAACAAGCAAATAAAATCAATTCTCAATTTTTCATCGTCGCACTTGTTTTTATACTTTTAGATATTGAGGTCGTGTTTTTATTCCCTTGGGCTTTGATTTTTAAGGATTTAGGCTTGTTTGGGCTTTTTGAAGTGGTGGTTTTTATCTTGCTTTTAGGCGTAGGTTTTTTATACGCTTACAAAAAAGGAGCGTTTAAGTGGCAGAGCATCAAGTAGATTATGCTAAGGGTTTGCCCGTAGTTTTAACAACGATTGATAAACTCGTGCAGTGGGGCAGAAGCAATTCTTTGTGGGCATTAACTTATGGTTTGGCTTGTTGTGCGATAGAAATGATGGCAGCAGGTGGTTCGCGCTATGATTTTGATAGATTTGGAACGATTTTTAGAGCTAGTCCTAGACATTCTGAAGTGATGATTATCGCAGGAACTTTGTGTAAAAAACACGCCGAATTTACAAGAAGGCTTTATGATCAAATGCCCGATCCCAAATGGGTCATCTCTATGGGAAGCTGTGCAAACACGGGCGGTATGTTTAATACTTATTCAACCGTTCAAGGTGTAGATAGAATCATTCCTGTAGATATTTATGTTCCAGGTTGTGCTCCAAGACCTGAAAGCTTTCAATTTGCCTTAATGATCTTGCAAAAAAAGATAAGAAAAGAAAAAGCAAGCCGTAAAATTACGCCAAAAAGGCTGGTGTGATGAGAGCTTATAGCGATAAAAAAAATGCTCAGCTTCAAAACTATTATAAAGATAGGTTTTACCACGCTCCTCACACTTTAAAAAGCAAGGTAGAAGAAAGCGTTTTTAAAGAAGATTTTAACATCATTCAAAGCGAATTTAAGCTTTTATCTTCTTTTGTCGAGCTTGATTTTTGGGTGCTTGAGATTGAAAAAGAAGATAATGTAAATATTTTAAAAAGGCTTAAAAATTTAGGCTACACGGCTTTTACCGAAGCAAGTGCTATGGATTTTCTCGCACAAAAAGGCGGTTTTGAAGTGTTTTACCAGCTTTTAAATTTAGACAAAAGATTAAGAGTGCGCGTGAAAACTTTTATCAAGCCTAAAGAAAGGTTAGAGAGCGTAAGCAGTGTGTTTAAGGGGGCTAATTGGAGTGAGAGAGAAATTTATGATATGTTTGGAATTTTCATCATTAATCACCCGAATTTAAAGCGTATTTTAATGCCTGATGATTGGTTTGGGCATCCTTTGCTAAAGACTTATCCTTTAAAGGGTGATGAGTTTGCAAAGTGGTATGAGATTGATAAAATTTTTGGTAAAGAATACCGCGAGGTCGTGGGCGAGGAGCAAAGAGATCCGGGCTTTGTGGATGATAAAGACACTTTAAATTTCTCTAAAATTTACAAAGAAACTTCTAAAAATGAAGCTAGAAAAGAAACTTCTTTCAAGCAAGAGTATCAAGAAGAAGGTGGCGTGTTTTTTGTGAAAAAAGTCAAACGCAACGAAGCTAAAATTCTAAGCAAAAGGCGTTAAAATGCAAATTCCTAGCAAGTTAAAACCTTATTATGAAAATGTGATTTTCGAGCAAGAAGATTCTAAAATGATACTTAATCTAGGTCCGCAGCACCCAAGTGCACACGGGAATTTACGTCTTATTTTAGAACTTGATGGAGAGCAAATCACAAAAGCAACGCCTGTTATAGGCTATATGCACCGCGGTATGGAGAAAATGGCGGAAAATATGATTTATCAGGAATTTATCCCAACCACCGATAGAATGGACTATATAGCCGCTTCTGCGAATAATTATGCTTATTGTGCTGCGGTTGAAAAGCTTTGTGGCTTAGAAATTCCGCGCCGTGCGGCTGTGATTAGGATGATACTTTTAGAGCTTAACCGCATAGCCTCGCACCTGCTTTGGCTTGCAACTCACGCCCTAGATATTGGTGCTATGAGCGTGTTTTTGTATTGTTTTAAGGACAGAGAATATGTGCTTGATTTGATAGAAAAATACTGCGGTGCAAGGCTTACGCATTCATCGATGAGGATAGGCGGAGTTATGCTTGATTTGCCGGAGGGATTTTTAGATGAGCTTTTAGCGTTTTGTGCGAATTTTCCTAAGTCTTTAAAAGAATACGAAAATTTACTCGATGATAATAGAATTTGGCGTTTAAGAACTGAAAATGTAGGCGTTGTTAGCAAAGAAAACGCCTTGAATTGGGGTTGTAGTGGGGTTATGATAAGAGCAAGTGGGGTGTGTTATGATATTCGCAAGGAAGAGCCTTATTTGCTTTATGATGAGGTAGATTTTGGCGTTCCTTACGCAACGCAAGGCGATTCTTATGCAAGGTATAAGGTCTATATGCAAGAATTTAGAGAAAGCCTGAAAATTCTTAAACAATGTGCCGCCCTTTATAAAGACACTCCGCCTGAAATTTTATGCACCCACCCTGAATATGTCAGTGCTTCAAAGGAGCAAATTCTTACGCAAAATTATTCTTTAATGCAACATTTCGTGCTAGTTACTCAAGGGCTTAAGCCACCTAAAGGCGAGGTTTATGCCCCAACAGAAAGCCCTAAAGGTGAGCTTGGCTTTTTCATACATTCAGACGGAAATAGCAGACCTTATAGGCTTAAGGCTAGAACGCCTAGTTTTTGGCATTGTGCTTTTTTTGAGGAAATGCTTGTGGGAGCTTATTTGGCTGATGTGGTGGCGATTATGGGAAATGTGAATATTGTTTTAGGCGAGATTGATAGATGAGAAGAGTGGATTTAAGAAAAAGCAAGGATTTTTTCGAGGATTTAGCAAAAATAATCAAAGAAGCAAAAACAAAAGAAGTTTTGGTAGTATTGTTTGAGATTGGCGATTTTTCGGCGGTTGAGAGGAGTTTTTCTTTTGTTAAAGAACAAGGCTGTGAGCTTTTAAATTCCTTGAAATTCAATCAAGTAGATTGGACTTTAGTAATAAAAAAGGTTTGAAATGACTTATGAAAAAGCACTTTGCCTTGTGGATATGCTAAGCCTTAAAAACGAGGCTTTAAGCGAGAAAATAAGCGGTGAGAATGTCCTTATTTCTTGTTTGGAGGATAAAAAACTTCGTGCTAAATTCTACAAATGCGAGATAGCAAGCCTTTCTTTTGTTTTGGCTTTGCTTTGTAAGCTTGAAAATAATGAAGCGTTTGAAAGCTTTGATGAGGGTTATTTGAGTGCTGAATCTTGCTTCGGCGAGGAAGAGGCTTTGGAAATTTTAGCCTTTTTAAGAGAGGCAAAATACCTTATCATCGATGAAAATTTGAAAGCTTATAAGGATTTTGAAAACATTAAGTATTTTTTAAATTTTTTAAGTAAGGAATTTGGGCTTGAAATTCTTAATTCCAAAGAGCAAAAACAAGACTTTAAAGATGCAAAACTTAGTGCGTTAAAAGAGCTTGATAATTATGATGGTTTAGTGCTTTTTAGGCTTAAAACAAAAGATGATTTCTTACAATGTTCTAAGCAGTTTTTACAACTTGCAAAGTGCAAAAACGGGCAAGAGGTTGAGGTTGTAGGAAAGAATTTAAGCCTTAGAACGAAGCTTTGTCTCAATGAAAATTTACAAGGAACCATAGGCTTTTTAAATTTTGAAAGCCCGGGCTTTGATTTTGTGCAAGTTCGCATAAAGGAAGCAAAATGACAATTACTATTAACGGCAAAGAATGCTTTTTCGAAGAGGGTGAGTATATACTTAATATCGCTAGAAGAAACGATATTTTTATCCCAGCAATTTGCTATTTAAGCGGTTGTAGTCCTACTTTGGCGTGTCGTATGTGTATGGTTGAAGCGGACGGAAAAAAGGTGTATTCTTGTAACACAAAGGCTAAAGATAAAATGGTCGTTGAGAGTGATTTGCAGAATTTATGGGACGAACGAAACGAAATTATGCAAGCTTACTGCATAAATCACCCTTTAGAGTGTGGAGTTTGCGATAAATCCGGCGAATGCGAGTTACAAAATTTCACACATAAAGCAAGAGTAAATACTCAAAAACATTGGATAAAAGATACGCACAAACCACATAAAAAATGGGGCTTTATCAATTACGACCCAGCACTTTGCATAGTTTGTGAAAGATGTGTTACGATTTGTAAAGATAAAATAGGCGAGAGTGCCTTAAAAACAACCCCACGAGGAGGCGATAGCGTTGATGTGAGTTTTAAAGAAAGTATGACAAAAGACGCTTATGCCATTTGGACGAAATTCCAAAAAAGCCTTATAGCTCCTGCAGATGGCGAAATTTTAGACTGCTCTTTTTGCGGCGAATGCACGAGCGTTTGTCCTACGGGAGCTTTGATAGGAGCGAATTTCCAATACACTTCAAACATTTGGGAGCTTAAAAGAATTCCCGCTTCAAATCCTCATTCTAGCGATTGTGAGCTTATGTATTATGATATTAAGCAAAGCGCGATTAATGATAGAAAGTCTAAAATTTACAGAGTTAGCAACGACTTTGCCTTTGCGAGTTTAAACAAGGCTGCAAGGTATGGTTTTGATACGCAAAATGAAGCTAAAAAGGACGAAAAAACCTTTGAAAGCTTGGTAAATCTTATCAAAACGGGCGCGATTAAAACTATCAAATTTAACAGCTTTATCACCAACGAGGAAGCCTTAATCTTGCAAAATCTCAAAAAGAAATTCGACCTTAAGCTTTTAAATGAGGAAGCCCTTGCTTTTCAAAGCTTTTTAGAGGAATTTATCAAAAATGTTGGCGAGTTTTATAATGCTAGTAGCGAGGACATAGTAAATAGCGATTTTTTAGTGGTTTGCGGGACCTTGCTAAGATATGATGCTCCAACTCTAAGCTATAAAATCAACAACGCTTTAGTGATGAATAAAGGCTCAGGGCTTTATTTTCATCCTTTAGAGGATTTAGGAGTGCAAAAATATTCTAAAAATTTCATTTCTTGCACCCATAAAAGCGGGACTGAAGAGCAAATTTTATACTTTTTACTCCAGCAATTTAGCCAAGATGAAAACATAAAAAATAAACTTTCATCTTTTACTTTTAAAGAAAATAAAGAAATCGAAGAAAGCATAAACGAGGAAATCACAGAAAAAATCATAGAAAAAAACGAAAACGGCGAGGAAATTCAAAAAGAAGTTAAAAAGCTAGTTCCTAAAAAAATCAAAAAAACCATAGAAATTTCGCGCTCTATTTTTGCAAAAAACTTAAATTTAAACGAGGATAAATTCCAAGATTTACTCCTTAAAAAAGAGCGTTTCGTTTTGGTCGTAGGAAGCGATTTTTACTTCCATAAAGACGCTTTAAAACTTGCAAAACTCCTAGCACTCGTTCAAAAAACAACGCCTTTTAAAATCTTTTTAAATCCAACGCACACTAATACTTTGGGCGTTTCTTTGCTTTGCGATTTAGATAAAACAAGCGAGGGCAAAATTTTAGGCTACAACGAAAAGGGCGATTTTAGCTTTTCTTACGAAGAGCATAGCGATTTAGCAAGTTCAAGTCTTAACCAACAAGAAGGCACCTTCTTAAATTATGATAAAAGAATAGTTCCAACAAACGCGGCTTTGGAATTTGGGGGCTATTTTTTAAACGATTTAGCTAATGCTTTGGGCTTTGATGAGCCTTACACTATTTCTTATACGAAAAGACTTCCTATAAATAAAGGCTTTTCTCCGCTTGATTTTGACAGCTTAGAAAATTTCTACACCAACGGCGGCGAAAATAAAAGAGGTTATCTTTTAAATTTAGAAGTTTTTAAGAATAAAGCCCTTTTAGAATGGGTTGAGCCTAAAGAAAAGCTTGAAATTTTAGAGCCTAAAGAGGGCGAAATTTTACTTTATAGTGCAAATCCTAGTTATCAATTCGGTCGTTTTTCAAACCGTGCAAGTGCCTTAAACGAAGCGATTTTCTTAGGAGTGAGCGAGGATTTAGCTAAGAATTTAGAGCTTAAAGACAAAGAACTTATAGAACTTAAGCTTAAAGATAAAACGCTAAATTTAAGCGTTAAAATAGATAAAAATCTTAAATCCTGTGCCTACATGCCGTATTTTGATGAAAAAATTAACACTTTGGAATTTTTTGATGAAAGATTTATTTGTGCCGGAATTTCAAAAATAGGAGCAAACAATGGGTGATTTTGCTTTTTTTGCCTTTGAAACTTTAGTGAAATGCTTGATTGTTTTAGCGATTTTTGCGTCTTTAGCGGGTTTAGCAACTTATGCAGAAAGAAAGGTTTTAGCCTTTTTTCAAAGACGCATAGGACCTGATATGGTAGGACCTTTTGGGCTTATCCAGCTTGTGGCGGATATGATAAAACTTTTCACTAAAGAGGACATCATTCCTTCAAATTCGCAAAAAATAATCTTTGCTCTTTCTCCTTTAATTGCCGCCGTTTGTGCTTTTGTTTCTTTAGCTGCTATTCCTATGTTGCCTGAATTTAGCCTTTTTGGGTATACTATTAAGCCTATTATCGCTGATATTAATGTCGCTTTGCTTTTTGTTATAGGAACTTCGGGGCTTTGTTTTTATGCGATTTTTCTAGGTGGCATTGCAAGTAATAATAAATACTCCATCATAGGCGGTGCGAGGGCTTTGGTGGCGATTATTTCTTATGAAAGTGTTGGAGCTTTAGCTTTAATGGCTGTGGTTATGCTTGTTGGAAGCTTTTCTTTGGTTGAGCTTAATAATTATCAAAATGATGGCATTTTTTCTTGGCTTATCTTTAAGCAACCTTTGGCTTTCGTGCTTTTTGTCATAGCTTTATTTATAGAAACAAACCGCACACCTCTTTGCTTGAGTGAAAACGAAGCCGATATAGTCGCAGGTTATGGCACGGAGTATTCAGGTCTTCGCTGGGGTATGTTTTTCATCGGTGAATACACGAGTATGATAGCCGGAGCACTTTTGGTTACTTTGATATTTTTGGGCGGATTTAATGATTTTTGGCTGATTCCGGGCTGGATTATGATGATTTTAAAATCAAGTTTCGTGTTTTTTTGGTATTTTTGGGCAAGGGCGGCTTTTCCACAGCTTCGTCCGGATCAAGTGATGAAAATGTGCTATTTGATTTTAATTCCTCTAGCCGTGTTTAATCTTTTACTCACCGCTTTTGCGATACTTATTTAAGGGATTTTGCAATGAAAAATTATTATTTAGTCGATGAAAAAAGAAAAAATCCTAGCACCACTTGGCAGAAAATTTCACAAGCCCTTTATAGAAGCGTTAAATTTGAGCTTTTTGTGGGACTTTTCGAGGTTATGCGTCAAATGCTTACAAGAAAAAACAGCGTTACTATAAAATATCCTTTCGAAAAGGTTGAGCTTAACGAAAGATACAGAGCCGTTCATAGGCTTATGCGTTTTATAGAAAGCGAGAATGAAAGGTGTATTGGGTGTGGGCTTTGTGAGAAAATTTGCATTAGCAATTGCATAAGAATGGAAACTTCTCTTGGTGAAGATGATCGCAAAAAGGTAGGAAATTACAGCATAAATTTAGGTCGTTGCATATATTGTGGTTTTTGTGCTGAGGTGTGTCCTGAACTTGCCATAACGCATGGAAAAGAATACGAAAACGCCGCTGAACAAAGGTCGTATTTTGGTTTTAAAGAAGACTTTTTAACGCCCATTGATACGCTTAAAAATCAAGTAGAATTTGAGGGTGCTGGAAGTTTAAGAAAGGACGCGGATAATTTTGTCAAAAAAACGCCTAATTATTACGATGCTTTAGAAGCTAAGGAAAATTCTAAGGAGAGTGTGCAATGATACTTGAAAATTTGGGATTTTATTTTTTTGCTGCGGTGGTTTTGGGCTTTTTTTTAATAGCCGTTTTAAGCAAGAATATACTTTACGCCCTTTCAAGTTTAGCCGCTGGAATGGTCTTTTTATCGGCGTTTTATTTTCTTTTGGACGCGGAATTTTTAGGAGCGATTCAAATTATAGTTTATAGCGGCGCGGTTTTGGGAATTTATAGCTTTGCTATGATGTTTTTTGACGCTTCAAAAGAGCTTAAAGAAAAATTAAGAGCGAAAAAAAGCTTTTTTATTTTGATTTTTTCAAGCCTTATTTTGCTTCTTGCGGTTTTTGTCGGCTTTAAATTCCAAAGTCTTAGCACGGACTTAGCCTTGCAGGATTTAAGCTTTTTTGACGCGAACAAGCAGCTTGCCCTTGCGATTTTTTCTAAATACCTTTTAGCCTTTGAATTTATAGCTCTTTTGCTTTTAATCGCCCTTGTTTGTGCCATAGTGCTTACACATAAAGAACTTCTTAAGGAAGAACAATGATAGAAAAGTATTTTATTTTAGCTGTTTTGTTGTTTGTCGTAGGACTTGTGGGAATTTTAAAAAGACAAAATCTCATTATGCTTTTTATTTCAAGCGAAATTTTACTAAATAGTGCAAATTTAGCCCTAGTGGCTGCTTCAAAACTGCATAATGATCTTAACGGACAGGTTTTTGCACTTTTTATAATGGCTATTGCAGCCTCTGAAGTGGCTGTTGGAATCGCTCTTTGTGTGCTTTGGTATAGGAAAAAAGGCACTTTAGAGCTTAAAAGTCTTAAAGAAATAAAGGCTTAAAATATGCAAAATCTCGCTTTAATCTCGCTTTTTAGCCCCTTTGTATCCTTTTTACTCGCTTCGTTTTTCGCTTTAAGTGAGAGGAAAATTTTTCTTGGTTTTTTGTGTTCTTTGCTTATTTTTGTAAGTGCGACTTGTTCTTTAATCTTGCTTTTTAACAATCAAAGTTTTAATATTTCTTTATTTGAGTGGATTATCGGGCTTTCTTTTGGTTTTGATATAGACAGCATTTCTTTAACTATGATGAGTGTTGTGGGCATTGTAGCGTCTTTGGTGCATTTTTATAGTATTTTTTATATGAAAGAAGATGAGGGCTTTAATAAATATTTTGCTTATCTTGGGCTTTTTGTTTTTTCTATGCTTTTTTTAGTGATGAGTGATAATTTTTTAGGGCTTTTTGTCGGCTGGGAGGGCGTTGGGCTTTGTTCTTGGCTACTTATAGGTTTTTGGTATAAAAACGATAGCTTCTCTTTTGCAGCAAATGAAGCCTTTGTGATGAATAGAATTGCCGATCTTGGAATGCTTTTGGGAATTTTTTGGCTTTATTACAATATAGGAAGCTTAAAATACGAGGAGGTTTTTGCTTTGGCTTCAAGTGTTGATCATCTTGCCTTAGTTTTCATAGCCTCTTGCTTATTTATCGGTGCTATGGGAAAATCCGCGCAGTTTCCTTTCCACACTTGGCTTGCCGATGCTATGGCAGGACCTACGCCTGTTTCTGCACTTATCCACGCTGCGACTATGGTTACGGCTGGGGTTTATTTGGTGATTCGTGCGAATGCAATTTATGATTTAGTGCCTGAAGTAAGCTATATCATCGCTCTTGTAGGAGCTTTTGTCGCTCTTTTTGCCGCTTCTATGGCTTTGGTTGCAAGGGATTTAAAACGCATTATAGCATATTCTACGCTTTCTCAACTTGGTTA
Organism: uncultured Campylobacter sp.; assembly: GCA_964637895.1. Taxonomy (GTDB): domain Bacteria; phylum Campylobacterota; class Campylobacteria; order Campylobacterales; family Campylobacteraceae; genus Campylobacter_D. Next base: position 10,619 of record CAZWYE010000044.1, read on the forward strand.
TATGTTCGTTGCAGCAGGGCTTGGAGCTTATGCTATAGCTTTGTTTCACTTAGTAACTCACGCTTTTTTCAAGTCCTTGCTTTTTTTAGGTGCTGGAAATGTTATGCACGCTATGAATGATAATTTAGACATTAAAAAAATGGGCGGACTTTACAAGCCTTTAAAAACCACGGCGATTTTTATGAGCGTGGCTTCTTTGGCTTTGGCTGGAATTTATCCTTTTGCAGGATTTTTCTCAAAGGACTTGATCTTAGGATACGCCTTTATATCTTTTCATCACGGAATTTTCCTTGTGCTTTTAATTTCTGCTTTTATGACCGCTTTTTATAGCTTTAGGCTTTTAATGCTTGTATTTTTCACGCCTAAAAGACATACTTTACACGCACACGAAGCCGGTAAAATCGCACTTCTTGCGATGAGTCCTTTGGTTTTACTCTCCATCATCGCAGGACTTTTTGAACATAAATTTTTTGAATTTCTTGAGAGCAAACTTGTTTTCATAAACGCTTCAAACACGCTTGTAATGATACTTGCAAGCGTTGCAGCACTTTTGGGTGTGCTTTTGGCTGTGTTTGCTTATAAGAATTCTTGGTTTAAGCCTAGCATTGAAGAAAAGGGAATTTACAAGCTTTTAAGCAAGGATTATTTCATACCTAAGCTTTATCACACGCATTTTGTAAATATTTTTGCGAATTTGTGCGCGGTTTTTAGGCATTGTGATTTTTATATTTTCGATGCTTGTGTGGAGAAAATTTCTTGTTTTACAAACGCTTTAGCCCAAAAAATAATTATGCCAAATAGCCTTTCTTTAATGCTTAAATTCCTAGTTGCTACTTTTGTTTTCTTACTTCTTTTAGTGTGGGTGGTTTGATATGCTAAATTCTTTAATCTTTTTTCCTTTAATCGCTGCTTTTGGAGTGCT
>CAZWYE010000045.1:0-3598 GCA_964637895.1 uncultured Campylobacter sp.
TGTTCTGTTTTGAATATCTCTTTTAAAATCTTCGAAAGTGTCTTTTTGTCCATTTTTAAAAGTATCATTCCATAAGGTATTTAAAAAGCCTTGTTCATCGTTTATAAGCTCTTTTTCTTTTTCGCTAAGTTCGTAAAAATCTTTTTTTGCGATCTTTGCTTTTTCTTTTTCTTTTTCGAATGCCTTAAAAGCTTTAAATTCATTGTAATTTTCAAAAGCGTCAGGATTTTGCTTTTTAATTACTTGATATTCTTTAAAAATGTTCTTGTCGTCCTCTGCGTTTTCGCTTAAGAATTTTTTATGTGCTTTTTCAAGTTCGCTAAAATCTGCGTTATTTTCAGCTTTTTTATAAATATCACTTGCTAATTTTTCAAAAAACCTTTTATTGCTTAGCCTGTCTTTTTCTTTTTCTTTTTCGTCTTTGCTTAAGGTGTTATCTGTATTTATCAGCAAATCGTTTAAGCTATCTTTTAAAGAATAAAATCCAACACTTTCGCCTGTTTTTCTTAAAACATCGCTAAAAATGCCCTCGTTTTCATATTCTTTTTTTCTTTGTTCGAATATGTCTTGTCTTTCTTGTTTTAATTTTTGTGAATCGCTTAAATTTGCGTTTAAATCCTCGTTTTTATCCTCGCTGGTATCTTGTATCGCCTCGCCTTGTTTTTGAGTGTTTAAAGCCTCATTCTGTGCGTTTATTTGTGCATTTTCTTTTTCTCTAAACTTAAAACTTTTACCTTTTGCTTTTAAAGCGTCGTATAAATGGTAGTTTGTATTATTTTGCTTGTTAAATGCGTTTAAATCCTCTTGCATTTTGTCTAAATTTAAACCTACATCGTAGTTTTTTAAAAAATTAATTGCTTCGTTTTTATCAAATCCGCTTTTATCAAAAGCCTCAAAGTCAAAAGTTTTAAATTCCATTATCAAGCCTTTTTTTAAAATAGCCTTGCAGGTGAAAAATTGAAAGAGGGTAAAAAAACCTGCAAAGCGTTCTAATTTTACAAAAAAAGCCTTTTTAAAAATAGGGTTAAAAAATGAAACGCCCTTAAAAAGGCATTTAAAAGCGTTTTAAAGTTTAGTTTAAGGCTGTTTAAGTTTGATTAATTTAAATTTGCAAGTTAAAAAGTGCTTGATTCTTACAAAATTGTAAAAAATAGAAATTGTTATTTTTTTTACTTTGTTTTCTTCTAAAAAATGTTTAAAAGCCCTGTCTGCAAATTCGTATTTTTTTAAAGCTTGGTTATAATCTTTTGCGTGGATAGCTTTAGAGCATAAATAATCATGTATTAAACTAGCCTTAAAATAATCAGCCCGGTATTTAGGATAAACATTCCAAAAACCACGAGGCACACTAGCACCGTCGGTGTTATAGCCTTTTTCGATTGTGATATTTTCATTTTCAAAAGTAAAATTAAAGCTCTCGTAAAGCTTAAACTCGGTTCCTCGATAAATCTCTAAAACGATTTTTTGCATTTTTTTATTCCTTTTTTTGAGCTTGGTTTGCGTTTATGTAATTTATGATTTTTTCTTTTATCTTGTCGATCAATATTTGATAAAAATTGATATTTTCAAAATTAAAAGGCTTTTTTGTTTTTAAGCTATAAATAACTGCTAAAATTTCTAAAAACTCACCAAATATAACCAAAATCAAAAGGTATTCTAAAAGAAATTTTAAAGAAGGCACGACCCAAGATAAAAAGCCTGTATTTAAAACACAGATTATAATTAAAAATCTACTTGGTAAATCAACTTTAAAAAATTCTAAAATACTAAGCTTAAAAGAAAGATAATAAATAAATTTAGCAATATTAGTGCAAATTATAGTTATAATTAAGGCATAAAATATTTCGTGTCCTATTTGGATTTTATCTAGTATGTTATTTATCCAAATTAAAGCTAAATTTAAAAAAATAAAGCCATTGGTTGAATCGCCTTGATTTTGCAAAATATTACCCTTGTCTTAAGTTTAAAAAAGCCTTTTTAAAAAAGGCTTTAAGCTAAAAGCTTAAAGCTAGCTTTTAAATTTCAAATTCTTTAAGTGCTTTTAAGGTTGTTAGTTTCTCAAGCTCGTCTTTTAATAAACGATATTTTAAAACTATTTCGTTTTTTCTCTTGTTCATTAGCTTGATAAGTTCTTTAATTTCAGCGTCGTTTAAAGTTACAATGTTGTTTTCTAAACTTATCCAAGTTATCTCGCTTTCATAGTTTGAAAAATAAGAATTAAGCAAGATGAAATCATTTACATTTAAGTTAAATGTATTCTCTTTAAACACAACCCCGCTTTTAAGTTCGTTTTCTTTAGCTTGGTTTATTTTGTCTTTTTTAATGACTTTTAAAGCCTTAAGTTTGTTTTCTTTGCTAAGTTTATGACTTAAAAGCTCTAAATACGCGTTTAAGTCTTTTTCATCTTTTAAAAAGTCTTTTGCAAAATTTAAGCCATTTAAATACTCATCTTCGCTAAAATCATTTAAAACTTCTTCGTTTTCAAATTCTGCAAAATCTTCGCTTAAATTTTCGTTTTGTTTATAAGTCAGTTCTCTTTCTAAGCCAACTAAAAGCTGTTTGCAATCATAAATTAAGCTTTTTATAATAGCTTCGTTGTAGTTTCTATAATTAAGCCCAGTTTCACTAAAAAATTTCATTTATCTTTCCTTTCTTTTTAAATTATTATGATTCCTTTTTTTGTAAAGGTATTAACAGCGACTTCATTAACCGCACCGCCTCCCGGGACGCTTGCAACATTATCCGCAACGCAAATTCCACCACCATAAATGGTTCTTAAATGGCGACCACTATCCCAAGTGGCGCCGGTTAAGTTTGCACCAAAAACCGTAGCAGCCGAGCCTTGACAAATGTTAAAATTAAAATTCTTCGTTTTTGTTAGATTCGCACCGCTTAAAGCTAGTTTTGAAGCGTATCCGCAATAAATCCCACAACCTCCAATTCTCCCGCTAACATTTATCTGCGTTCCACTAAAATTCGCACCTGTAACAATCCCGCTTACACCGTTTGAAAAGTATAAAGCATAATCACCCGCACTTAGCTTTTTGGTGCCTTTTCCGCAGTTTGTCGCTACTAAGCCTACTGCGTAAATGTTTGAGCCGTTATTAATAGATAAACCTTCAAAAAAGCCATCAACTCCGCGACCTGAGTTAATCCAAAAGCGTGAGTTAGCCCCCTCAATAGCTCTTGAATGATGATAGTTTTGTGCTTGTAAGATAATATCCCAAATAAAGCTGTTTGCGTTTCTAAAATAAAAGCAAATAGCCACGCCTTTATCGCCATTGTTTAGGTTAAATGTGCTTTCAACGATTTTATCATCTCTTTCGCTTGTTAAAGTTACGCCTCTTAAATCTACTTCTAAAATATTATATCTCTTATCAATGATATAACCATCTTTTAAAATGATTTTTATGCCTTTTGAACCATTAACAACATTGCGTCTTAAATATAAAGCCTCGTTTAAAGCATCGTTTAAGTCGCTAAATTTCCCACCGCTTCCAACACTAAGCTCGACATTATCTTTTATGAGCTTAATAGCGTTTTGACTTTCGTTTTTAAAGTTTGTTAAATCCTCTTTTAAAGTGCTTAAATCCTCGCT
>CAZWYE010000045.1:3698-11468 GCA_964637895.1 uncultured Campylobacter sp.
TAAATCCTCGCTGTGATTTTGCAAGGTCTCGCTGTGATTTTCAAGCGTTTGAATTTTTTGCATTAAATTATCTTTTAAACTTGTTAATTTATCTTTTAAATCGCTTAAATCACCGCTCTGAGTCAGGCTTTTTAAAGCCTCGTTTAAAATTTCTAAATTTTGCTTTGCTTCGTTTAGGTCCTCAGGGATTCGCATTGTGCCTTCGCTTTCTTGCGTTAAAGCTTCGAAATTTTCATTAAACTCTGTTATTTTTGCTATTTTTTCGTTTAACTCGTTTTTTAGGTTCTGTGCGTTTAAAATGCTTTCATCAACATCGCTTTTTTGATTTAAAAGATTTTCTAAATTTTCAATTAAATTTGAGGCTTCATCGCTTGCATTTTTTAAGCTTTCTATTTTTTGCAAAAGCTCACTTAAAAATTGGATATTATCTAATATCTCCTGTCTAAAAAGCAAAATTTCGTCACTTTTAGCATTGGTTTCTTCGCAAAGTTCTTTTAAGTCTTTTTCGAGCTCATTTAAATTTGCTTCTTTTTCGTTAACCTTATTTTCAAAATCGCTTTTTAAGTCGTTTAGTCTTAATTCTTGCTCTTTGAATAATTCTTGTGCTTGTTTGAGTTTTTCTAAATTCTCAGCTGTGTTTGTTTTTACTTCTTCTAGGTAAGATTTAGACTGGTTTAAATAATTTTTGTGCACTTCTAAGTCTTCATTGTAATGTTTTTCAAGTTTTTTAAAGCTTAAATAAAGATGTTCTGTTGTTAAAAGCGTGATTTTAACCTGTTCTAGCCAGTAGCTATTTTCATTTATCGCTTTATAAAGCCTTTTTTCAAAATCGCTTAAACTTTGAAGCTCTCGCTGTTCTCTTTCCTTTTGTTCCTGTCTTAATCTCTCTTGTTCTGCTAGTTCCTGCGCTAATTCTTCATTAGCTTCTTTGACTTCATTGTAAATGCCTTTAAAATCTCTTTGTTCTTCAAGGCTTCCTATAAATCCATTTTCAGCGACATTAAGTTTTATTTGATCATATGTCCATTCTTTTGTAAAATCACCAATCTCAAGCTTAAAATAAGTTACGCTCATATAACTTTGCAACATTGTTTGATAATATATAAAAGGCAACCACGCAACCGCTTCGACTTCTAAACCTAACTCAAAATTTATTTTATAAACTTCACCTATTGCTACGCTTGAAATACATATGCCAAAATTTCTTGTGTTGTTTAAAATGGCTGTGTCTTTAAAAAGAGTAGCTAAGGATAGATTAGAAATATTGCCATTCCTATCTAATAAAGTCTTAAATACAGGGCTCGGAGCTTCGTTTTTAGCAATGCATCTTTTTCCTAAAAGGTAAAATTCTGCCTCGTTACTCTCGTCATAGGTTCTATTAGCTGTATTTAAAGCGTGAATTTTTATATCTCTTGGAGGGTTTGTAACTTGGTCGGGTTTAACCCATATGCCATTAATCTTAAAAAGAATACAAGAAAATCCCATTGCCCTAGCAACACAGCTAGGAGTATTACCAAAACTTAAAGAAAAATTACTAAATTTCTCAGTGTATATTTGTTCGCTCATTTTTTCCCTTTCGTTTAGAATTTGTATTTTAGTTTAAAGCCTTTAAATAGCCTTAAACTAAAATACAAGGACTTAAAAAACTGCGCTTTTCATAAATACTAGATATAATCGCCCTTAAGCGGTCGCATTCTTTTTTATAAAGATTTTCATAAAATCCTACGCGTTGCAAGTTTGTCTCATTAGTTTCTATTTGAAAAAGCAAGGATAAAACACCATAAATTAAAGCCATTTTCAAAAAATCCGCACTTTGCAATATGCTGTCTTTTTCAATGTTAAAAGCAAGGTTTGCGTATATTTTTAATCTTCCGTTTGCTTTTTCTTTAGGTAAGATTGCAAAACTTTGAAAATTAGAATATGCACTTATTATTAAATCTTTGCTGTTTTCATTAAAAGCCTTTAAATTAAGTGCTTTTTCGTTTAAAAAAGCACTTTCAAAACTTAAAGCCATTTTTGATAAAGTTAGGACATTGTCTTTAGGATTTATTTCTTTTTCAAATTTGCAAATATTGAGCTTAAATTGATAATTTAGATCGTTATAAACTTGATTTAAACAATCAATTATCTCAAATTCACTAAATCTAAAAGGCTCATTTTCATCTCTTAGTCTAGTTCTTATGCTTGTTATTAAATCGGTAGCTTTTATCATTTTTGTGCCCTTATTAAATTAGGGTTGTTTTCTTGCTGTGATTTTATATACTCACCATAAGCGTGTTTTTGATACTCTCCAAAATTAAACTTAATTTTACTTCCTTCGTTTTTAAGCTTATTGTTTAGATAATCAATTTTTTTATCGTAAGCGTTAAATTCTTGCAAAAGCGTTTTATCAATTCCAAGACTTGCGCCTTTAGCTTCTAAGTCCGCTAAGAGTGCATTTTTTCTATTTTGTAAAAACTGCATTGCTTGAGCGGTTCTTGCTAAAACTTCAGGCTGTTCTCTTAGTCCAAGTCCAAATAATTCTTTAGCTTCTTTCCTAGTTTCATTCGTTGCCTTGCCGTTATTCATAGCGTCGCTAGTTGCATAAGCTAAATTCGTCGCAGCGGTTTCCAGTCTCGCTTTTTCTTCATCTAAGCCTAAAAAGCCATTTGTTTTTTTATTTAGCCAAATATCCACACCTGTTTTCGTCCCGGCTAAATCGCTTCTTTTTAAAACTTCATCAGCGTTTTTAAGTCCATTTAAGACCTGCCCTAGTTCTTTTGTTGTTTGCGTTATGCTTGTATGCTTTAAATCGCCTTTTAATTTAGCATTTACATTAAGCTGTGCAAAATTAACACCTAAATATTTATGTGCCAAATAAGCATCATATGCGCTTAATGTTCTATCTTGTATTTTTTTGTCTAAATACGGTATGCCTGTTAAGCTTTGTTCTAAATTTGCGTTTAAATCCTCGTTTTTATCCTCGCTGGTATCTTGTATCGCCTCGCCTTGTTTTTGAGTGTTTAAAGCCTCATTCTGTGCGTTTAAATCATTGCTGAAGAGGTCTTTTTTTTCGTTTTCGTCTTCGTAAGGTTTTACAAATTTGTTTAAATCGTTTTGATAAGGTACAATAAAATTACTTAAATCTGCCATTTTTTATCCTTTTATTCAACTTTGAACGCTCTGCTTAATATATCGTCTGTGTCGTTTTTTTCTAATATTAAAGCTCTTAATTCTCTAGTTTTTAAGCTGTTTAAAATTTCTAAATTATCTAAAATTATGCTAAGCTCTGTCTTTAAACTCATTGAGTTCAAAACTAAAGCCTGTCTAAATTCTAAAACCTTAAGCGGTCTTGTGTTTAAAACTTGTTTTAAAATTTCCTTGTTTTTTCTTATAAGATAGGTTTCAACTTCATCTTTTAATCTCTTTTGCGTGATTTTTTCATTAAAAACCTCGTGCATTGAAAAGCTTAGTGCTTCTCTTGCTTCGTTGTTTTGCAAAAATTTCTTTAAAAGCTCAGTTGCTATCTTTTCCTTTTGTTCTTTTAAGCTTTCTTTGCTTAAGTTTTCAAAATCTTTTTTAAAAGTCTCATTTAAGCCTTCTTTTGCTAAAGCGTTTAAATCAAGGTTGTTTAATCTTTCGTTTAAACTTTCTTTTGTGTTTTGCAAGTTAGTTTCTAACTCGTTTTTAAAATTTTCTAAAACTTCGCTTTTTTCGTTTAGTTTTTCGTTTAAATTCTCGTTTAAGATATGTTCTGCACTTTTTAAAATGCTTTCTTTGTTTTCGTTAAAAAAAGCGTTTAAATCAATATTCTGCCTAACTTCGTTTAAAAGCTCTGTTTTGTTAGTTTCAAAATATTCTAAAATTTCAGCCTTTTCTTGCGCTTTTAATTCTTCTTTAAACTCTGTTTTAAAAGTTTCTATTTTTTGCGAGTTTGTTTCGTTTAAAGTCTGTTCTAAATTTGCCTTTAATTTATTAAAATTAGTTTCTAAACTTGCCTTTATGTTTTGATCGTTTAGCTTTTCTTTTGTATCGTTTAAAAGCTGTTCTAACTCGTTTAATTTTTCGTTTAATTCATTAATATTTTGTGCTTCGTAATTCATTTTTAAGCCTTTTAAAAAAAATGAAACTAAAGGCTAAATTTAGCCTTTAGCCTTGTTTTACTCTTTTGAGCTTGCTATTCCTATTACTGCAAAATCTGTGTTAGAATAAGGACTTAAAAAGCCGCTTGCGCTTTCAAATCTAGCCTTTGAAATAGCCATTAATCTATCACAACCGCATATTGTCTTACGTCCTGCGTCTTGAGTTTTATCAATATAGAAGCTAACTCTATCGCTTCCAGCCATAATCAAAGCACTAGCACCGATTAAATACCCCATTGACACGGCTTGAGTTCCTTTGTATTCAGCCGGGCTTGTTAGCTTAGAAAAGTTTTGAGGATTGATATTTGCTTTAAAATCACTTTCAGGCGTTTCGCTGTTTATTAAGCCTACTTGCAGACGAGTCCATACACCCATATCAAGCACTGGGCAGTCATCAATAAGACCGATTAAGCCTGTGAAAAGATTATTTTTATCGCCTCTAACACCTACCTTTTGCATAGCTATCCACTCCGGGTCGTTTTTAAGCTGGTTAGCTTGGTAAGTATCAAGCAAAATAATGTAGCTGTGATTTTCTAAGCTTACACCACCGACATTATGAGAGGTCGAGCGTATCGGCTTAATAGGGAACGCGTCTTTTCCTTGATAATTCACACCAGACCTAGCCATAAAAATCGCACGTCTTAAAGCCTTTACACTTATAATATCGCCTGCTTTTATTTCTCTTGCTGCTTCTTGTGCGCTAGTTTTTGCACTAGAATCTTTAAAGCCTGTATCACCTGCATCACATACTACGATATTGGATAAGTCATTAAATAAAGCAGTTACGAATCGCCTGTCTCTTTTATCTGCTATCCAATCGCTTAAGCTATCAGTCGCCTCTTTTACAAAGTCTATAAACTGAATGCTTGTATATTTATCAATTTCACTTTTTAAAGAATTACCAACAACCTCAGGGTATATTGTTTGACTTAGAATTTCTAAATTATCAAGGTTAGTGTCAAAATCTGCATTACCTCTAACACCGTCGCCTGTTAATTGAGCTTTTAGACGTGGTCTGTATGGTTGATTATCCTTAACGCTATAGGTTCTAATTCCTCTATCCTGTCCTTTTCCAACTAAAACGCTAAAAGGCGATTTTGCCCAAGTAGCTTTTTCAATTGCCCTTGAAATTTCTACGCTAACATTAGGATTATTTTCCCAGTTTGCGATATTTATTTGATTAAGTTCGCTTAAAGCCATTTTGTATCCTTTTTTTTAAATTTCTGTTAAAACTTGAGAAGGTAAAAAGTAAAGCACTTTTAACACTAGATTACCCTTAGTAAAGCCTCCGCTCTCTAGCTTAATGCTAATTGCGTCGCTGTCCTCTGCTTTTGTATGAATGCTAGAAGTTAAAAATTTACTATCAACTGCACTACCATCAAGCGTGACATTATTAAAAAAAGCAAGTCCTGCTTTACTTAAATTTACGCTCACCTCGCCTGTGCCTTCGCTATCTTTTAACTCTAACATAACGCTAATTATATTCGCACCTTTTGGTATTAAAATTAAATCTTTAGATATGTTGCTTAAGCTATCTAGTCCGGGCGTTGCTGTTGCTAGATAACTCACATTAAAAACTCTTTGTTGCATTTTTTAGTCCTTTCTTTAAAATCTGTTAAAATAAGCTTCGTTTTCTTCACCGCCTGAATTAATATCCGCTTCGCTTCCATTAATCCTCTTCGGTAAAGCCTCGTTTTGTTCTTTATTTACACTGCTTTGAGTGCTGCCATTTTGTTTGCTAAATTCTATAAATAAAGCTTCAAAAAATTCACGCGGTTCAAGCTTGTCTAAATTAGCCTTAATGCGTGGGCTTAAGTCGTTTGCGTAAAAATCCATAAGCTCATTTGTATTTACTTCTGGGTGATTTTTTGCAAATTCATTTTTTGCGTTTTCAATAGCCTTAAAACTCTTTTTAAGTCCAATTTCATCGCTTAAAGCCTTAGCCTTTCCTTGCTTTTCTCTAAATCCACTCAAAAATTCGTTTTGCCAAGCGCACACCTGTTTAAAAAACTCTTCTTTGTCTTCAAAAAAAAGCTCCTCTGTCTTTTCATCAACCTTGCTTGCTGCAAATTTTGCAAAATCGCTCTCTAAACTCGCCGCTGCTTGTGCAATTTCTTCATCTAAAGCCTTTAGCGCCGCTTCATCTTGCTCTGTTGCATAAGGGTCGATTAATGCTTTTTCTTCGGGCATTTTTACTCCTTTTTTTAAAATAAAGCTAATTTTATTAAATTCTAATTTTAAAAAATAGGGTTAAAAATCAAAACGCCCTTTTTAACGGCATTTTAAAGGGTTGGTTAAGTTTTATTTAAGCTGTTTAAGCTTAAATTTTTAAGATTTTTTCAATTTTGTTCTGTTTTCGTGCAAATTTTAGCTATTTTTTCAACCTGCAAATAATACGCACTTAATTCTTTAGCACTTTTAAAATTTCCGTTAAATTGCGGTTTTAAAGGCAGTTTTAAATCGCACTTAATCGGCACTTTAACCTCTATATATTCAGTCTTTATCAAAAGCTCTTTTTTACCAGCACACGCGCTAAAAAAAAGGCTTAAAAATATCGTAAAAATTAAGCTTTTCATTTGTTTGCCTTACTAAATATATTAAAAAGTTCTTTGTAGTTTTTAAGCTCACTTTCGCAATTTTCAAATTCATTCTGTAAGCTGTCTAAATTTTTAAAAGCCTGTTCGTCTTTTAAATTAATATTTTGTGTTTGAAGTTCTAAGACCTTAAAAGCCTCATTTTGTTTTAAAATCTGTATTTTTGCGCTTTGCGCTTCATTGTCTAAATGCAAATTTTTAAGGTTTAAAATCTGTATTTCATCGTTTAAGCTTTTGTTTTCGTAGTAAAAATAAGCACACGATAAAGCTAAAACACCAATCGCCATAATTTTAGCGTCGATAAAATTCCAAATTGAAGAAGAAAGCATATTTATTCCTTTTTGTTTTTTTGCGATTTTAGATAAAAATTGAGTTAAAAAATAGGGTTAAAAATTATTTTTTAGGTAAATTAATAAAAAGCAAATTTAACTAAAAAGCTTAATTTTCTTCGTCGGTTGTGTCGTTAATTAGCTTAATAAGATCTGCTGTGCTTGTTTTTTGCAAGTCTATTTCAGCCTGTGAATTTAAAGCTTGAGATAATATTTTGTCATCATATAGGTTTTTTTGGATATTTGCTAAAATATTTACGCATTTTTCTGCACTTGAGATAATAGCCGGGTTTATTTGGTTTTCTTTTCTTAAAAACCTCATTCTTATGAGTTCTTCCTGTGCTATTAAAAAGCTTTTCATCATATTTTTATGCAAAAACTCGACATTAAGCATTTTAAAAAGTATTTCATCGCTTAAGCCTTCAATTATATCGTCTAGATTAGTCAAATTCTCGTAGTTTTTCGGGTTTAAATTGCTTTTTATGTTTTCTTTTATTTTTTCTTTGTTTAAATGCAAAACACTGCCAAATTCGCCTTTTAAAAGCTTTTTAGCCTCTGTATTAACTGCGTTTTTTAAACCTTTTCCTTGTGCCCAGTTTTCTTTTTTAATCCAATTTAAAATGTTTCTATACCCAACATTAAAAATTTTACTTATTTCTTTTGGGCTTTGCATATGCGTTTCATAATGTAATCTTATCTGCTCTTTTAGTTTTTTATCGATCAAAT